>NZ_CP165626.1:3337500-3912994 GCF_041200095.1 Flavobacterium sp. WC2416
ACGATTTTGCAGAGCCCTGTGTTTTTGATAAACAGTCGCCTGGACCTCTTCACTGCGGCCAGCATTGCTGCTGGCGACCCTTCTCCCGAAGTTACGGGTCTATTTTGCCTAATTCCTTAGCCATGAATCTCTCGAGCACCTTAGAATTCTCATCTCGACTACCTGTGTCGGTTTGCGGTACGGGTACTATTAACCTGAAGTTTAGAGGTTTTTCTTGGAAGCCCTTAGGTGCACTATCTCTTTGTCCGAAGACGCCGAGTACTATCGTATTTCCCCAAAACCCGTGGATTTGCCTGCGGGTCTTATAGGTAGGTACTTCAACGAACTATTCCGTCAGTTCGCGGCACTTTCATCACTCCGTCACCCCATCACAGTTAACAGTAGTACGGGAATATTAACCCGTTGTCCATCGACTGTCCCTTTCGGGTTCGCCTTAGGTCCCGACTAACCCACAGCTGATTAGCATAGCTGTGGAAACCTTAGTCTTTCGGTGTGCGGGTTTCTCGCCCGCATTATCGTTACTTATGCCTACATTTTCTTTTCTCACCGGTCCAGCATACCTTACGATACACCTTCTACCCTGTGAGAATGCTCCCCTACCACTTACAATAAATTGTAAATCCATAGCTTCGGTAATATACTTATGCCCGATTATTATCCATGCTCGTCCGCTCGACTAGTGAGCTGTTACGCACTCTTTAAATGAATGGCTGCTTCCAAGCCAACATCCTAGCTGTCTATGCAGACAAACCTCGTTCTTTCAACTTAGTATATATTTGGGGACCTTAGCTGATGGTCTGGGTTCTTTCCCTCTCGGACTTGGACCTTAGCACCCAAGCCCTCACTGTTAGTGAACATTATATAGCATTCGGAGTTTGTCAGGAATTGGTAGGCGGTGAAGCCCCCGCATCCAATCAGTAGCTCTACCTCTATATAACTTTATAACTAACGCTGCACCTAAATGCATTTCGGGGAGTACGAGCTATTTCCGAGTTTGATTGGCCTTTCACCCCTACCCACAGATCATCCCAAGACTTTTCAACGTCAACGGGTTCGGTCCTCCACTATGTGTTACCACAGCTTCAACCTGTCCATGGGTAGATCACACGGTTTCGCGTCTAACACTACTGACTAAAGCGCCCTATTCAGACTCGCTTTCGCTACGGATCCGTGGCTTAACCACTTATCCTTGCCAGCAACGTTAACTCGTAGGCTCATTATGCAAAAGGCACGCCGTCACCCCACGAAGGGGCTCCGACCGCTTGTAAGCGTATGGTTTCAGGATCTATTTCACTCCGTTATTCACGGTTCTTTTCACCTTTCCCTCACGGTACTGGTTCACTATCGGTCTCTCAGGAGTATTTAGCCTTAGCGGATGGTCCCGCCAAATTCAGACAGGATTTCTCGTGTCCCGCCCTACTCAGGATACCACTATCAATTATATCACTTACCTATACAGGACTATCACCCTCTTTGGTTCTACTTTCCAGTAGATTCTAGTTCGTTTTACATTGAATATCGTGGTCCTACAACCCCAACATTGCCGTAACAACATTGGTTTGGGCTAATCCGCGTTCGCTCGCCACTACTTACGGAATCACTTTTGTTTTCTTCTCCTCCGCCTACTTAGATGTTTCAGTTCAGCGGGTTTGCCCACCTATCGGTGTACTAGATCTTCAATCTAGTGGGTTGCCCCATTCAGGTATCTACGGATCAATCGGTGTGTGCCCGTCCCCGTAGCTTTTCGCAGCTTATCACGCCTTTCATCGCCTCTGAGAGCCAAGGCATCCCCCATACGCCCTTATTTTGCTTATTGTACCAATCTTAAATTTAATTAAGACCGTTTTTGTTTGTTTTCTACTATAAATAGTAAAAAACGCTTTCTACTTTTTATATTTTTCTTATCTCAATATGTCAATGAACTTTTATCGCTAGTTTAATCGTTTTTTCGTTTAATCGTTTAACCGATTTAACAAATCAACGTATCAACTTTTGATTTGTGGAGAATAACGGAGTCGAACCGTTGACCTCCTGCGTGCAAGGCAGGCGCTCTAGCCAGCTGAGCTAATCCCCCAATCTATTTATGAATTGTGAATTATCAATTATGAATCTATGATTCATGATTTCTCAACTCCAGATTTCTTCTTTTTATTTAAGTATAAATAGTTGTCTCGGACAGACTCGAACTGTCGACCCCTACATTATCAGTGTAGTACTCTAACCAGCTGAGCTACGAGACACTCTTATTCTTAAATGGTATTATTTGAACTAACAGCAAGAGTAATAAATTCTCAATCTTTGTTTCCACTTTCTCTTTTCGTCTCTTTCCCTACCGTGTTGATTAATCAACTAACACTAAGGCTCTAGAAAGGAGGTGTTCCAGCCGCACCTTCCGGTACGGCTACCTTGTTACGACTTAGCCCTAGTTACCAGTTTTACCCTAGGCAGCTCCTTGCGGTCACCGACTTCAGGCACCCCCAGCTTCCATGGCTTGACGGGCGGTGTGTACAAGGCCCGGGAACGTATTCACCGGATCATGGCTGATATCCGATTACTAGCGATTCCAGCTTCACGGAGTCGAGTTGCAGACTCCGATCCGAACTGTGACCGGTTTTGTAGATTCGCTCCTGGTCGCCCAGTGGCTGCTCTCTGTACCGGCCATTGTAGCACGTGTGTAGCCCAAGGCGTAAGGGCCGTGATGATTTGACGTCATCCCCACCTTCCTCACAGTTTGCACTGGCAGTCTCGTTAGAGTTCCCGACATGACTCGCTGGCAACTAACAACAGGGGTTGCGCTCGTTATAGGACTTAACCTGACACCTCACGGCACGAGCTGACGACAACCATGCAGCACCTTGTAAATTGTCTTGCGAAAAGTCTGTTTCCAAACCGGTCAATCTACATTTAAGCCTTGGTAAGGTTCCTCGCGTATCATCGAATTAAACCACATGCTCCACCGCTTGTGCGGGCCCCCGTCAATTCCTTTGAGTTTCAAACTTGCGTTCGTACTCCCCAGGTGGGATACTTATCACTTTCGCTTAGCCACTGAGATTGCTCCCAACAGCTAGTATCCATCGTTTACGGCGTGGACTACCAGGGTATCTAATCCTGTTCGCTACCCACGCTTTCGTCCATCAGCGTCAATATATTAGTAGTAACCTGCCTTCGCAATTGGTATTCCATGTAATCTCTAAGCATTTCACCGCTACACTACATATTCTAGTTACTTCCTAATAATTCAAGTCTAGCAGTATCAATGGCCGTTCCACCGTTGAGCGATGGGCTTTCACCACTGACTTACTAAACCGCCTACGGACCCTTTAAACCCAATGATTCCGGATAACGCTTGGATCCTCCGTATTACCGCGGCTGCTGGCACGGAGTTAGCCGATCCTTATTCTTACGATACCGTCAAGACTCTACACGTAGAGTTGTTTCTTCTCGTATAAAAGCAGTTTACAATCCATAGGACCGTCATCCTGCACGCGGCATGGCTGGATCAGGCTTGCGCCCATTGTCCAATATTCCTCACTGCTGCCTCCCGTAGGAGTCTGGTCCGTGTCTCAGTACCAGTGTGGGGGATCTCCCTCTCAGGACCCCTACCCATCGTAGCCTTGGTATGCCGTTACCATACCAACTAGCTAATGGGACGCATGCTCATCTTTCACCGATAAATCTTTAATAATTAAATGATGCCACTCAATTATACTATGAGGTATTAATCCAAATTTCTCTGGGCTATCCCTCTGTGAAAGGTAGATTGCATACGCGTTACGCACCCGTGCGCCGGTCTCTAATTCCGAAGAACTATACCCCTCGACTTGCATGTGTTAAGCCTGCCGCTAGCGTTCATCCTGAGCCAGGATCAAACTCTTCATCGTATATTATGCAAGAACCATAAATGATTCTCTATTTATTTTTGACTGAAGGTCTAGTGGTTTTTTCAAATCTCTCGATTCTATTACTCTTTATTCTTTTGTCTTAAGATCTCTCTTAAAACGGCTGTCAATTCAATATGTCTAGGAACGTGTCTTATCTTGTTTTTCACTCGTAGCAACACTTAACGTATTTCTCCAAGCGGGTGCAAAAGTAGATATTACTTTTAAACCTCACAAGCTTTTTTGAAACTTTTTTAGAAAATAAATTTCCTAATTAATTCCGTTTGCTTGCCAGTATTTTAAAGAACGTCTGCGTTGTTGCGGGTGCAAAAATAACACCTTTATACCGTTATTCAATACTTTTAATGCCTTTTTTTTAACCTTTTCGCAACTTTGTTTTTAAGTTGTTGAAAACCCGTATTTTAAATAAAGTTTTTTTATCCATCCAATACTCCCTTATCGACAGAGAAGCTTTAATAAAGCAGTTTGAACTACCTCCGCAAAATATAGCCTTTCCCAATAGCACTTCTATCGTCCTAACAAGACAGACTAACTACGCTCTTTCAATCGTATTTTATCCCATAAAAGCTTCTCTAAAAAAAAGAATGACCATATGAGATACGCCCAAGCCCCTTTTAAAGTCTGATCAACCCTAAATCAAAAACCAAAAACAGACAGTAGCAACTCCCTAAAGCAAAGCAAGTCCTTAAAATTGTCAGCAATCAGTTCCAATCTTTACCCAAACCGCGCTTCATTGACATAACAAAGCAATACTCTCGTAGCTCTTATCCAAAAATATTCTTTTAAAAGAATGCAAAATGAAATTAAGAAATCCACTTTAGACAACTCCTGTTCCATTTAAATTTCAATAACAATTAAACGAACCCTTGAGAGGTCTGATTTTTTTAGTCTGACCACGAAAATCGGATACTGTCATCGAATCATTCAAAAATACCCGTAAATTGTTTGCAGTAAAAATACATTCCAAACCTTTAGTGTTATAATTCAGTGAGAATTTCGTTTATGTTCCTATTGACTTATTTACTAGAGAATAAATTAAACTAAAGTCAATTGTCAGACTAAAATATATTAAGTTGATATTCCCTTATTTAATCTCAATCAAAAACCACTTCATTACATAACAAATGCTTTCGTCACTATAAATAATAAAACTATTACCCATACCAAAATCTAATAATTACTGCTTTGGTACATTTTTATATTCAGAAAAAAAGGTGATTTACATAGCAAAATCTGCCGAACTACGGTTGGATTAGATATATTGTTCTGAAAACACATAAATCATTAGGATTACTATTTCTTCTCTAATACCCATTCCTTGAAGAAAAATCGATTTTTTTTGCGCACAAAAAAACCCTATTCACATAAATGAATAGGGTTTTTAAAGAAAGGCGACGACATACTCTCCCACATAACTGCAGTACCATCTGCGCAGGCGGGCTTAACTACTCTGTTCGGGATGGGAAGAGGTGAGCCCCGCCGCAATAACCACCTTAAGAAGTTATAATTGCTTTGGGCAATTTTTCAATGATTGTTTATCTTATGATAAAAATCTATTGAACAATATCTTAACATACTGAGATAAAGAAAAAAATATTAGTTCCTGAACGAATCTAGGAATTAGAAAGTTTCCCCAGCCTCTTGCGAGGCTGGAAAGGTGTACATAAGCTTACGGATTATTAGTACTACTCGACTATGACATTACTGCCTTTACATCTATAGCCTATCAACGTGGTCATCTCCCACGATCCTTAAAAGAAATCTCATCTTGTGGTGGGTTTCGCGCTTATATGCTTTCAGCGCTTATCCCTTCCAAACGTAGCTACTCTGCCATGCCACTGGCGTGACAACAGATACACTAGAGGTTTGTCCAATTCGGTCCTCTCGTACTAGAATCAGATCCACTCAAATTTCTTGCGCCCACAGTAGATAGAGACCGAACTGTCTCACGACGTTCTGAACCCAGCTCGCGTGCCACTTTAATGGGCGAACAGCCCAACCCTTGGGACCTTCTCCAGCCCCAGGATGTGACGAGCCGACATCGAGGTGCCAAACCCCCCCGTCGATATGAGCTCTTGGGGGAGATCAGCCTGTTATCCCCGGCGTACCTTTTATCCTTTGAGCGATGGCCCTTCCATGCGGAACCACCGGATCACTATGCTCTACTTTCGTACCTGATCGACCTGTATGTCTCTCAGTCAAGCTCCCTTATGCCATTGCACTCTACGCACGGTTACCAAGCGTACTGAGGGAACCTTTAGAAGCCTCCGTTACTCTTTTGGAGGCGACCACCCCAGTCAAACTACCCACCAAGCAATGTCCCCCGCAAAACGGGGTTAGGCCTCAGATAAACAAAGGGTTGTATTTCAACAATGACTCCACAACGCCTAGCGACGCCACTTCACAGTCTCCAACCTATCCTACACATCATTTATCCAAGGTCAATACTAAGCTATAGTAAAGGTGCACAGGGTCTTTTCGTCCCACTGCGGGTAAACGGCATCTTCACCGTTACTACAATTTCACCGAGCTCATGGCTGAGACAGTGTCCAGATCGTTACACCATTCGTGCAGGTCGGAACTTACCCGACAAGGAATTTCGCTACCTTAGGACCGTTATAGTTACGGCCGCCGTTTACTGGGGCTTCATTTCAATGCTTCTGGTTACCCATAACATCTCCACTTAACCTTCCAGCACCGGGCAGGTGTCAGGCCCTATACTTCATCTTACGATTTTGCAGAGCCCTGTGTTTTTGATAAACAGTCGCCTGGACCTCTTCACTGCGGCCAGCATTGCTGCTGGCGACCCTTCTCCCGAAGTTACGGGTCTATTTTGCCTAATTCCTTAGCCATGAATCTCTCGAGCACCTTAGAATTCTCATCTCGACTACCTGTGTCGGTTTGCGGTACGGGTACTATTAACCTGAAGTTTAGAGGTTTTTCTTGGAAGCCCTTAGGTGCACTATCTCTTTGTCCGAAGACGCCGAGTACTATCGTATTTCCCCAAAACCCGTGGATTTGCCTGCGGGTCTTATAGGTAGGTACTTCAACGAACTATTCCGTCAGTTCGCGGCACTTTCATCACTCCGTCACCCCATCACAGTTAACAGTAGTACGGGAATATTAACCCGTTGTCCATCGACTGTCCCTTTCGGGTTCGCCTTAGGTCCCGACTAACCCACAGCTGATTAGCATAGCTGTGGAAACCTTAGTCTTTCGGTGTGCGGGTTTCTCGCCCGCATTATCGTTACTTATGCCTACATTTTCTTTTCTCACCGGTCCAGCATACCTTACGATACACCTTCTACCCTGTGAGAATGCTCCCCTACCACTTACAATAAATTGTAAATCCATAGCTTCGGTAATATACTTATGCCCGATTATTATCCATGCTCGTCCGCTCGACTAGTGAGCTGTTACGCACTCTTTAAATGAATGGCTGCTTCCAAGCCAACATCCTAGCTGTCTATGCAGACAAACCTCGTTCTTTCAACTTAGTATATATTTGGGGACCTTAGCTGATGGTCTGGGTTCTTTCCCTCTCGGACTTGGACCTTAGCACCCAAGCCCTCACTGTTAGTGAACATTATATAGCATTCGGAGTTTGTCAGGAATTGGTAGGCGGTGAAGCCCCCGCATCCAATCAGTAGCTCTACCTCTATATAACTTTATAACTAACGCTGCACCTAAATGCATTTCGGGGAGTACGAGCTATTTCCGAGTTTGATTGGCCTTTCACCCCTACCCACAGATCATCCCAAGACTTTTCAACGTCAACGGGTTCGGTCCTCCACTATGTGTTACCACAGCTTCAACCTGTCCATGGGTAGATCACACGGTTTCGCGTCTAACACTACTGACTAAAGCGCCCTATTCAGACTCGCTTTCGCTACGGATCCGTGGCTTAACCACTTATCCTTGCCAGCAACGTTAACTCGTAGGCTCATTATGCAAAAGGCACGCCGTCACCCCACGAAGGGGCTCCGACCGCTTGTAAGCGTATGGTTTCAGGATCTATTTCACTCCGTTATTCACGGTTCTTTTCACCTTTCCCTCACGGTACTGGTTCACTATCGGTCTCTCAGGAGTATTTAGCCTTAGCGGATGGTCCCGCCAAATTCAGACAGGATTTCTCGTGTCCCGCCCTACTCAGGATACCACTATCAATTATATCACTTACCTATACAGGACTATCACCCTCTTTGGTTCTACTTTCCAGTAGATTCTAGTTCGTTTTACATTGAATATCGTGGTCCTACAACCCCAACATTGCCGTAACAACATTGGTTTGGGCTAATCCGCGTTCGCTCGCCACTACTTACGGAATCACTTTTGTTTTCTTCTCCTCCGCCTACTTAGATGTTTCAGTTCAGCGGGTTTGCCCACCTATCGGTGTACTAGATCTTCAATCTAGTGGGTTGCCCCATTCAGGTATCTACGGATCAATCGGTGTGTGCCCGTCCCCGTAGCTTTTCGCAGCTTATCACGCCTTTCATCGCCTCTGAGAGCCAAGGCATCCCCCATACGCCCTTATTTTGCTTATTGTACCAATCTTAAATTTAATTAAGACCGTTTTTGTTTGTTTTCTACTATAAATAGTAAAAAACGCTTTCTACTTTTTATATTTTTCTTATCTCAATATGTCAATGAACTTTTATCGCTAGTTTAATCGTTTTTTCGTTTAATCGTTTAACCGATTTAACAAATCAACGTATCAACTTTTGATTTGTGGAGAATAACGGAGTCGAACCGTTGACCTCCTGCGTGCAAGGCAGGCGCTCTAGCCAGCTGAGCTAATCCCCCGTTTCAAATTTTAAATTATGAATGGTGAATTTTGAATTAATGTATAATTCATACTCATACTTCTAAAATTTCCTTTTATTCTGAATTTATTTCAGAATCTATTTAAGTTTAATAGTTGTCTCGGACAGACTCGAACTGTCGACCCCTACATTATCAGTGTAGTACTCTAACCAGCTGAGCTACGAGACACTCTTATTCTTAAATGGTATTATTTGAACTAACAGCAAGAGTAATAAATTCTCAATCTTTGTTTCCACTTTCTCTTTTCGTCTCTTTCCCTACCGTGTTGATTAATCAACTAACACTAAGGCTCTAGAAAGGAGGTGTTCCAGCCGCACCTTCCGGTACGGCTACCTTGTTACGACTTAGCCCTAGTTACCAGTTTTACCCTAGGCAGCTCCTTGCGGTCACCGACTTCAGGCACCCCCAGCTTCCATGGCTTGACGGGCGGTGTGTACAAGGCCCGGGAACGTATTCACCGGATCATGGCTGATATCCGATTACTAGCGATTCCAGCTTCACGGAGTCGAGTTGCAGACTCCGATCCGAACTGTGACCGGTTTTGTAGATTCGCTCCTGGTCGCCCAGTGGCTGCTCTCTGTACCGGCCATTGTAGCACGTGTGTAGCCCAAGGCGTAAGGGCCGTGATGATTTGACGTCATCCCCACCTTCCTCACAGTTTGCACTGGCAGTCTCGTTAGAGTTCCCGACATGACTCGCTGGCAACTAACAACAGGGGTTGCGCTCGTTATAGGACTTAACCTGACACCTCACGGCACGAGCTGACGACAACCATGCAGCACCTTGTAAATTGTCTTGCGAAAAGTCTGTTTCCAAACCGGTCAATCTACATTTAAGCCTTGGTAAGGTTCCTCGCGTATCATCGAATTAAACCACATGCTCCACCGCTTGTGCGGGCCCCCGTCAATTCCTTTGAGTTTCAAACTTGCGTTCGTACTCCCCAGGTGGGATACTTATCACTTTCGCTTAGCCACTGAGATTGCTCCCAACAGCTAGTATCCATCGTTTACGGCGTGGACTACCAGGGTATCTAATCCTGTTCGCTACCCACGCTTTCGTCCATCAGCGTCAATATATTAGTAGTAACCTGCCTTCGCAATTGGTATTCCATGTAATCTCTAAGCATTTCACCGCTACACTACATATTCTAGTTACTTCCTAATAATTCAAGTCTAGCAGTATCAATGGCCGTTCCACCGTTGAGCGATGGGCTTTCACCACTGACTTACTAAACCGCCTACGGACCCTTTAAACCCAATGATTCCGGATAACGCTTGGATCCTCCGTATTACCGCGGCTGCTGGCACGGAGTTAGCCGATCCTTATTCTTACGATACCGTCAAGCTCCTTCACGAAGGAGTGTTTCTTCTCGTATAAAAGCAGTTTACAATCCATAGGACCGTCATCCTGCACGCGGCATGGCTGGATCAGGCTTGCGCCCATTGTCCAATATTCCTCACTGCTGCCTCCCGTAGGAGTCTGGTCCGTGTCTCAGTACCAGTGTGGGGGATCTCCCTCTCAGGACCCCTACCCATCGTAGCCTTGGTATGCCGTTACCATACCAACTAGCTAATGGGACGCATGCTCATCTTTCACCGATAAATCTTTAATAATTAAATGATGCCATTCAATTATACTATGAGGTATTAATCCAAATTTCTCTGGGCTATCCCTCTGTGAAAGGTAGATTGCATACGCGTTACGCACCCGTGCGCCGGTCTCTAATTCCGAAGAACTATACCCCTCGACTTGCATGTGTTAAGCCTGCCGCTAGCGTTCATCCTGAGCCAGGATCAAACTCTTCATCGTGTATTATGCGAGAACCATAAATGATTCTCTATTTATTTTTGACTGAAGGTCTAGTGGTTTTTTCAAATCTCTCGATTCTATTACTCTTATTCTTTTGTCTTTGAAATCTCTCTCAAAAACGGCTGTCAATTCAATATGTCTAGGAACGTGTCTTATCTTGTTTTCCACTCGTAGCAACACTTAACGTGTTTCTCGAAGCGGGTGCAAAAGTACAACTTCTCTTTTTATCTGGCAAGAAAAATTTGAAGTTTTTTAGAAAAATAAATCTTTCTTTTTCTTCTCTTCTCTTATCAGCTTGTCAAGGAACGTTGAGCGTTTAGCGGGGTGCAAAAGTAACTATCACTTTTAAATCTCACAAGCTTTTTTGAAACTTTTTTTGAAATTAAATTTTCTGCCTTGTTTCGTTTGCTTGCCAGTATTTAAAATAACGTCTGCGTTGTTGCGGGTGCAAAAGTAGACTCTTTAAATCGTTATTCAATACTTTTTAACCGCTTTTCTTTGCTTTATTTGCGATTTATTTTTAACACATTGGAAATGTAGAACTTGAACATGGGGTTGGTTTGCGGTTTTTTAAAATTGTTGGACAAATCTTTTAGGGTTTGTAATGTTTGCACGGTTGCCGTGCTTTTTTCCCTAACATATAAGTCATATAAGTTTTGTTTTAATCCTTGTTGATCGTGGGTTTTGATTCGGATTGTTAGAGTTTGAACCATATAAGTAATAGAAGATCATAGAAGCTGGAAGAAATTGTCCTCTACCTGGCCCTCTCCGAAGGAAAAGGAGACTCTACGGATGCTTATTGTGGCGCTTTTTGGTTTTACGCTTTGCGGTTTATAAACATATAAGCTTTTCGTAAATATCTTATATGACTTATATGATGAGAAACAGGTACTACACTAGCACTTTATATAATTAAAAGACCTTTATCAACTAGAGGTATAACGCTGCACCTTGAGCTACAATATCTAGTAGACAGCCTATCCTTATATATAGGTAACAAAAACAGTTTTTGAAATCGAAAATTTATAGAGAGCACCTTGCCCTAGCCCTGATAGCAGCGGAAATCCTACTGAGCCGTTGTACGGCGAGGTAGATTGTAGCGAATAGCAGGAAATAGCTCCTAAAAACCCTCCCTTACTTTATATGCATAAGGGATCAACAGTACAAAACACCCCATTTTAGTATTACACCTATATTATATGGAACAAACCTTATATATATATTGTATGTATTTTTGTAATGTTTATATTTGCATTCTTAAATTAATAAACAATGATTAAGATTACTTTGCCCGATGGGTCAGTTAGAGAGTATGCGCAAGACGTAACTCCTATGGATGTTGCTAAAAGCATTAGCGAAGGATTTGCTAGAAATGTAATTTCGGCTTCTTTTAATGGTACAACTATTGAAACCACAACTCCTTTGACGACGGACGGTAGCCTTATATTATATACATGGAATGACGAAGGAGGAAAGAAAGCTTTTTGGCATTCGACTTCACACGTGATGGCACAAGTTCTTGAGGAAATGTACCCTGGTATTAAATTAACTCTTGGACCTGCAATTGCTAATGGGTTTTATTATGATGTAGATTTTGAAGAGCAAAAAATCACAGAAGCAGATTTTAAGAAAATTGAAGACCGTGTTCTTGAAATTTCAAGAGGAAAACATGAATTTAAATTGCGTCCTGTAACTAAAGCAGAAGCTTTGGAATTATACAAAGACAATGTTTACAAAACAGAAATGATTACAAATCTTGAGGACGGAACAATTACGTTTTGTGATCATGATACCTTTACAGACTTATGCCGTGGTGGACATATTCCAAATACTGGAATAATCAAGGCAATGAAAATCATGAGCGTTGCTGGTGCATACTGGCGTGGTGATGAAAAGAACAAACAGTTAACTCGTGTTTACGGAACATCATTCCCAAAACAAAAAGATTTAACAGAGTACCTATTATTACTTGAAGAAGCAAAAAGACGTGACCATAGAAAATTAGGTAAGGAATTAGAATTATTTGCTTTCTCAGCAAAAGTAGGACAAGGTTTACCGTTATGGCTACCTAAAGGAGCTGCATTGAGAGAGCGTTTAGAGCAATTCTTGAAGAAAGCACAAAAGAAAGCAGGTTATGAACAAGTGGTTACACCGCATATTGGACAGAAAGAATTGTATGTTACATCTGGACATTATGCTAAGTACGGAGCAGATAGTTTTCAACCAATAAGTACTCCTCACGAAGGAGAAGAGTTTTTATTGAAACCAATGAACTGCCCTCATCACTGTGAGATCTACAATGTGAGACCATGGTCCTACAAAGATTTACCAAAGCGTTATGCTGAATTTGGTACTGTTTACAGATATGAGCAAAGTGGAGAGTTGCATGGTTTAACCCGTGTGCGTGGTTTTACTCAGGATGATGCTCATATTTTTTGTACTCCAGAACAGCTTGACGAAGAGTTTAAAAAAGTAATTGACTTAGTACTTTATGTATTTGGTTCATTAGGATTCGAAAACTTTACTGCCCAGATATCTTTAAGAGACAAAGAGAATAGAGAAAAATACATAGGAACTGATGAAAACTGGGAGAAAGCAGAAAATGCAATTATCAATGCTGCAGCAGATAAAGGCTTGACCACTGTAGTAGAATATGGCGAAGCTGCTTTCTATGGTCCAAAGCTGGATTTCATGGTGAAGGATGCTCTTGGCAGACAATGGCAATTAGGAACTATTCAGGTAGATTATAACCTTCCTGAACGTTTTGACTTGACATACAAAGGATCTGACAATGAATTACATAGACCCGTAATGATTCATAGAGCACCGTTTGGATCTATGGAGCGCTTTATAGCCATCTTACTAGAACATACTGCAGGAAATTTCCCACTCTGGTTAATGCCTGAACAGGCTATTATATTGTCTTTGAGTGAGAAATATGAAATATATGCCAAAAAAGTTTTAGATTTGCTAGAAAATCACGAAATTCGCGCCCTCATTGACAACCGAAACGAGACGATTGGGAAGAAAATTAGAGATGCTGAAATGCAGAAGATCCCATTCATGTTGATTGTAGGTGAAGAAGAAGAGAAAAACGGAACTATATCCATCCGTCGTCATGGACAGGAGGGAAAAGGGAATATTACCATTACAATAGAAGAATTTGCTGCTATTGTAGATGAAGAGATTAAAAAAACATTAAAAGTATTTACAGTTTAACTTAAATTATAAAGTCATAGCAATAAGAAGCAACAGAGGTTACCAACCTCGCGTAGAAAAAAAGGATGCCCACAGAATCAACAACAACATTCGTGGTATACAAGAAGTACGTCTTGTAGGTGAAAATATAGAGCCAGGAGTTTTTAAACTTTCTGAAGCTTTACGTTTAGCGGATCAATTTGAACTAGATTTAGTTGAAATTTCACCAAATGCTGAGCCGCCAGTATGTAAGATTATGGATTACAAGAAATTTGTTTACGAGCAAAAGAAACGTGATAAAATCTTAAAAGCAAAATCAACACAGGTAACTGTGAAAGAGATTCGTTTTGGTCCTCAAACAGATGAGCATGACTATGAATTTAAGAGAAAGAATGCTGAAAAGTTCTTAAAAGAAGGTGCTAAGTTAAAAGCTTTTGTATTCTTTAAAGGACGTTCAATTATCTATAAAGATCAAGGTCAAATCTTATTATTAAGATTAGCAACAGATTTAGAAGAATATGGTAAAGTAGAAGCTATGCCAGTTCTAGAAGGAAAGAGAATGATTATGTTCATTGCTCCAAAGAAGAAAAAATAAATAAGTCGAAAGTCGAAAGTTCTAATGTCTAAAGTCTTTACTTTATGACTTTAAGACTTTCGTCTTTAAGACTAGAAGATAAGTAAGTAAGAATAAATTAAAACACTAGGAAAAAATGCCTAAAATGAAAACCAAATCTAGCGCCAAGAAACGTTTTAAAGTTACTGGTTCTGGAAAGATTAAAAGAAAGCATGCTTTTAAAAGTCACATCTTGACTAAAAAATCTAAAAAACGTAAATTAGCTTTGACACATTCAGCGTTAGTTCACAAAACAGATATGAAAAGCATCAAACAACAATTAAGAATCATCTAATAAGTCGAAAGTTAGAAAGTCTTAAAGTTTTAAAGTCTACTGGCTTTTTACGTTTGACTTTTAAAACATTAGACTAAAGAAATTCTTTAGGTTAAAACAATTTAAAATAACCTTGGAGTATGGCCATTAAGTGCTTTTGATTCAATTCAAGCCGCCTGCTACAAAAACACATAAAAATTATGCCAAGATCGGTAAATTCAGTTGCTAAAAGAGCAAGAAGAAAAAAAATAATGAAGCAAGCCAAAGGTTTCTTTGGTAGACGTAAAAACGTTTGGACAGTTGCTAAGAATGCGGTAGAGAAAGCAATGTGCTACGCTTACCGTGACAGAAAAGTGAATAAAAGAAATTTCCGTGCATTATGGATTCAACGTATTAACGCTGGAGCTAGATTGGAAGGAATGTCTTATTCTCAATTCATGGGTAAAGTGAAAAAGAACAATATCGAATTGAACCGTAAAGTTCTTGCAGATTTGGCTATGAACCACCCAGAAGCTTTCAAAGCAATACTTAATAAAGTAAAATAAACGTTTTATCAACTCAATTTAAGACTACTTACTTATATAGAAACCTCAATCGAAAGATTGGGGTTTTTTGTGTTTAAAAGGGCTTCTAATTGACTCAAAAATAATATTCAAATTGGACTTCAAAGTTTTTAAATAATCAAATTAATTCTCTATTTTCGTCAGATGATATTAAAAAAATCGTGTTTTTCAATATACCTCATTTTATTAGTGCTACTAGTAGTTCTTCAATCTTGCGAGCAAAAAACACAGAAAAAATTAGATAATAAAAGTAGGAAAGCTGAAATTAATCGATTAATTAATCTTGGAGATAATTATTTTAAAAAAGGAATATATGACAGTTCCTACTTCTATTTTAATAAAGCACATTTAGTTTGCGATGTAAAAAAAGATATACCGAAAATCATTTATTCATTATCAAACATGGCGACTATCCAGCAAAATCAAGGAGATTATTCTGGAAGTGAAACCACAGTAATTGGTGCGTTGGCCTATTTAAAATACTCTACAAAAACTAACTGTAAATGGAATATTTATACCATATTGGGTAACAACTACAATTACACCGCTGATTATACTAGTGCACTTTATTACTTCAATAAAGCATTAGATTTAAAAACAAATCAACTTCTAAAAAATGCAATTCAAAACAATATAGCTTTAACCTACATGGAACAGGAAGATTTCCACAAAGCAATACAAATTCTCTCCCCCTTAATCTTAAAAAAAGAAGTTCTAAATAATAGCGAAACATATTCAAGAATCCTTGATAATCTAGGTTATTGCTATTTCAAAGTTGGCAATCCAAAAGCGTTTAATTACTTAAATCAATCGACAAGAATAAGAGAACAAAATAAAGATGATTGGGGTCTGATTGGCAGCTATACCCATTTTACAGAGTATTATAAAAAAAGTAATCGATATTTAGTAATTTATTTTGCACGTCTAACATATGAAAAAGCTACAAAATTAAATAGTGTAGATGATCGCTTAAATAGTTTAGCAACATTAATGACTTACAATAACTCAGAAAAATCTAAACAAAACTCACTACTTTATCTAAAAATTAATGATAGCATAACAAAAGTAAGACAAAAGGCAAAGAATAATTTTGCAAAAATAAAATACGATTCAAAGAAAGAAAAAGACGAAAACCTAAAACTCAAAGAACAAAAAGTTAATGATATTTTAAAATTACAGGTGCAGAAGAGTAAAACTCAGGCACTCTATTTTGTAATTTTAATGATATTAATTTTAACTGGATTAATCTATTTTTATTTAAAATCGAAAAATAGAAGAGAAAAAATCCAAGCAGCTTACACAACCGAAATCAAAATTGCAAAAAAACTACATGATGAACTTGCTAATGATTTATACCAAATGATAACATTTGCTGAAACACAAGATCTTTCAACAGAAAACAACAAAGAAACATTACTCCATAACCTAGATACAATCTATTTAAGAACGCGCAATATTTCGAAAGAAAACAGTTATATCGACACTGGAATAAATTTTATACCAACTCTAAAAGAAATGATTACTGATTTCAACACTGATATTGCCAATGTATTACTTAGTGGTTTGGACAGCATCAATTGGATATCAATTGAAAACACAAAAAAAATAACAGTCTATCGAGTACTACAAGAGCTATTAGTTAACATGAAAAAGCACAGTAATTGCAATTTGGTTGTCATTTCTTTCAAGTTAAACAACAATACGATTGATCTTAACTACTCTGATAATGGAATTGGAGTTAAAGATCAAAAGATCAATAAGAAAAATGGTCTTGAAAATATTGAAAAACGTATTGAAGACATAGAGGGAACTATAGATTACAATTCTAAATCAAGCAGAGGATTTACGGTTAATATAAAATTTCCAGTATAATACGGATTATGACTTAATATTTATCCATTTTATTTTATGAATAAACCAAGAAGGTTTTTTTTTATAAAATGAACTGCAAGCCACCCGCTCCTTGTATTTTTCATAAAAAGTCTAAATAAATATTCCTACAACTTTTAGTTTATTTTAAACTGTATTTTTTAATAATATAATTTGTAATCGGTTTTAAAGACTTTCCCGTCTCTGGATGGAATCCAGGACCATTAAAAAGTTCAATAACTCCATTTCTTTTATAATACCAAATCAGCACTTTTTCATTCTTAAAAAATTCATGCTCCCCACTTGAATTTAACTTCACTAAACCTATCACTTTGCCATCAATGGGAACAATTATTTCCGAATGAACAATTCCTAATTTATCATCAGAACACCTCACTGGTTCATAATGATTTTCAATCCACTGCATACACTCCTTATTTGGAAAAAAAACTCCTTTTATAGTATACCCCATAAAAAACAACGATAAGAATACTGCAACAAAAATAGTAACTTTCTTTCTTACGCTTCCATTCACTACTACTCCACTCTCCTTACTTAATCCCTTACCAATTCCAAAACCAGCTGCAACTAGCTTTTTCTTTTCAACTAATGTTGCACCCCCTTGCTTAATTACCTCACTACTACTTTGCAAGTTTAAATACTTATTATAAGGCCTTGGGCAAAAATCAACTAGTATGGCTGCTAATTCAATCCTAGATGAATTATCCGAATCTTTTTCGGCTTTCAAAAATGAAATTATAGGTTTGAATTTTCCAATATCAAACTTATCTATTGCTTTTCTTAAGTCTTGTCCTTCTTTTACATGGAAGAATAAACTAAATATATTTTCATCAGCACTAGTCAAGCCATTTTCAAATTTCATTAAACACAAGTTTCGCAATTGAGCAGGTGTAGGATTTAATAAAATTCCCGAAACGTCCTCCAATTTTGATACTTTGTAATGTGCTTTAATAGCACTTTTATATTCTTCAAAAGTAATTTTCTTCATAAGCATTTATCGGAATTAAACAGAAGGCGATAGAAACCTTCGGAATTATTGGAATCATCGGAATTCTTTGCCAACAGACCACCAAAGACAGCATTTCTTTGCTTCAGAATTAGTTCTTGTTTTAACCTGCAATTAAAACAAATGTACAAAACTAGTTTTTAAAAGTGTCGCTAAACAGTATCGCTCGTTTATTCGGGAAGTATAAATAAGATTATACTGTTACGCTACACTTCACTTCCCACAAGAGCTAAACAATCAATCCAAATGACATGATTGGTCAAATACAAAATATGATTTTAAATATCATACAGCCATTCCTATGTCAAATTTTAATTAAAAGTTATGAAAAAAACAGTCCTTATAGCCGTGTTAACATTTATGAGTATGATAACAATATCATGCACAACGGATGCCATAGAAAAAGACGATTTAAGAGCGAAAGATAGTGTTAAAACACTTAATGCCTCTGAACAAAAAATATTTGCCGATGGTCCAGGTGATGATGTAATTCCAATTAAACCTTAATAAATAATAAAAATAATTAAGTATTAATTACTAATTTCGGGGAAACTTTCAATTATGTTGCGTTCCCCGATTTTTATTTTACTACTTCTCTTTTTTATCTATTCTTGTGATAATATTTCAAAAAACAAAAAAAATCCTAAAACAGAAAAAACAAAAAAAAGTAATAGCATTTTTGCAAGAGCGCTATTAGACAAAGCTGAAGATTTTAATTCAAAACAGGTTTTTGATAGTGCTTACTATTACTACAACCGATCCAAAATTAATTACGAATTAGAAAAAGACAGTTCGAAAATTGCTTTTAATTTGATTCAGATGGCAACAATGCAGCAAGTTTTAAGTGACTATATGGGAAGCGAAAAAAACCTAATTGAAGCATTACCATTTATACAAAAAGGGTCATTATATGAATCTGCAACCTATAACTTACTTGGTATCTCTTCAAAAGAACTCTCCAATTATGAAGATGCAATATATTATTATGATAAAGCTAAAACGAGCACGACAGATACTATAGCTCAAATTATATTGATTAATAATAAAGCCAACATTTATATAGATCAAAAGAAATATACTAAATCCATACAATTACTAGAACCTTTATTACAATTAAAAATTCTTAAAAGCAATGAAATTAGAAAAGCTAAAATAGTAGACAATTTAGGCTTTTCCTATTTTAAAGAAAATCAAATTCAAAAAGGGTTGCCTATGATGTTAGAAGCTTTATCCATTAGAAAAAAGAACAATGATTTTTATGGAATAATAGGAAGCAATTTACATCTTGCAGAATATTATCAAAAAAACCAACCACAAATAGCAAATGAATATGCTCTAAATGCGTATCATACTTCGAGAAAGATTCACAATATCGATTCTAGACTAAAATCGCTTTCTTTTTTAATTACCACAAATTTTGATGAAAAATCAAACCAATTAGCAGTTGACTTTATAGCTTTAAATGATAGTATTATTAAAGTTCGTAATAATGCAAAAAATCAATTTGTGAAAATTAAATTTGATACTGATAAAAATAGAGCTGAAAATCTTAGTCTTATTGCACAAAAAGCTGAATCTGATTTACACCTTGAAAGAGAAAAAAATCAAAAATACCTTTCTTATTTTGGAATTAGCCTTTTATTAATAGGGATATTCTTTATCGTAACTTACTTTCGAAATAGAAATAAACGCATACAAATTGAGGCAACATACAATACCGAAACTAGAATATCAAAAAAATTACATGACGAACTAGCCAATGATGTATTTCAAACAATGGCATTTGCCGAAACGCAAGACCTTGTTTTGCCAAACAACAAAGAAACCTTACTCAACAACTTAGATACTATATATTCTAGAACTCGAAATATTTCTAAAGAAAATAGTACTATAGAAACTGGAATTCATTTCATACCTAATTTAAAAGAGATGATGTCAGGTTATAACTCATACACAACAACTATTTTAATAAATGAATTAGAATCCATCAACTGGTCATCTATAGAAAACACTAAAAAAATAACGGTTTATCGTGTAATACAGGAACTCTTAGTTAACATGAAAAAACATAGTAAAAGCAGCTTAGTAGTTCTCTCCTTTAAAATAAATAAAAATATTATCTATTTTGATTACACTGATAATGGTATTGGAGCCAATTTTGAAAAAATAAATATAAAAAATGGACTCCACAATGTGGAAAACCGTATTCTAGCTATCAAAGGAACAATTACTTTTGACACTAAATCCGAAAAAGGATTCAAAGTAAAGATTACTTTTCCAATATAAATAATGAAACTATGTTCAAAAAAATTTTAATTGCTGAAGATTTAGATAGTATCAGTATCGCCATTGTACAAGCTTTGGAAGAACTTTCGATTTCTGAAATTCACCATGCAAAATATTGTGATGATGCTTTATTGAAAATAAAAAAAGCATTACATGACGATCTCCCATACGATTTATTAATAAGTGATTTATCGTTTAAAATTGATCATAGAGAAAATATATTAAATTCTGGAGATGAACTTATAGAAGCCGTTAAGAAGATTCAGCCAGAAATTAAAACAATCGTGTTTTCAATTGAAGACAAAACATACCGCATAAAATCATTATTTAATGACTTGGGAATTAATGCGTATATATCAAAAGGACGAAACAGTATACCCGAACTCCAAAAAGCCATTCGTAGTATTTACCAAAATGAAGAAAAAATCATATCATCTGAATTATCATATGCTTTAAGAGATAAATCTTTAATAGAAATTGAGGCATATGATATTTATTTATTGAAATTTTTATCCAAAGGACAAACTCTCGATGAAATAGGTATTGAATTTAAAGCAGCTAGCATTTCCCCAAATGGTTCCAGCAGTATTGAGAAGAGAATCAATAAATTAAAAATATACTTCAAAGCCAATAACAATGTACACCTCATTGCCATTGCTAAAGATTTAGGCCTCGTATAAACTAAATTATTTTTCTTTCTACTTTACGGTTTCCCTCAAGGAAGAGACTTTTACAGGTTGTAGTTTTGAATTAATTTAAAGCATTCAGTCAAAAATGGAAAACAAAGACACTCCTTTTTTAATAGATTTCACAATAAAAAAGAGCAAACCTCCAAAAAACAGTGAATGGGACAAATACCTAGAAGATTATAATAATTACACTAAAAAATACATCAAGCATTATAAGAAGTCATTGACAGGGAATACTATTTCTTTATCAATATATCCTTATATGAAAATCAAATCTGAAATTATCGCTGAAAAACTGTACAAAGCACAAATCCAAAGTGCATTAACTACAAAACAGGTAGAACGATTTATTCAAATAAAAATGAAACTGGTGAAAATTGTTTGTTAAAGTTTAAAAAAAAATCCAAAATGAGGTTTCCCGTAAGGAATCGATTTTTTTATAAATTAATTTTACAAAAAAATACCACCATGATTTCCAAAATTGAAACATTTCGACTACTAATCATATGCTTATCAATAACTATTGGCGGATGCGAACAAAAAATAAAAGACCAAAATGACAAGCAAATAGTTATCAAAAAAAGTGATTCGGAAAATAAAAAAATAAAAAAGAACCTAATTTCTATTCCCTTAAAATATAAAGATCATGTTTGCGGTACAGATGAAGATGGAAATAATGTTCAAGGTCATATCACTGTAGAAGGTGAAAATGGTATTGGAATTTTAATTGACAATAAAGGACATGAAACAGAAATAGTATTTGAGATATTAAACCGAAAAAAAATAATAGCAACAGATATTGAAGGATTCAAATACAAACTTAAAATGGATTAAAACCGAGCTGTTTCTAACTATTTATAAAAAATTTCAGTAAGTTGCACTATATTTAAACCCTATTTTCCCTTTTTACAAATGAAAAATATCGTATTGGTATTCCTTCTTTTTTTTTGTTCTTTACTCTATTCACAAACCAAGCTAGTTTCCTGGAATATTGAAAATTTAGGGAAATCAAAATCCACTTCTGAAATTGCCTTTATGGCACAAACCGTTCAAGATTATGATATTATAGCCATTCAAGAAGTAGTCGCTGGCTATGGTGGAGCTCAAGCCGTTGCTCAATTAGTTGATGTTCTTAATCGCAAAGGGGCTAAATGGGATTATGTTATTAGTAACCCTACAAGTAGCAGTGCTTATAAAACAGAACGATACGCTTACATATGGAAAACTAGCAAACTAAAAAAAATCGGAAGAGCTTGGCTTGAGAAACAATTTGCACTAGAGATTGATAGAGAACCTTATTATTGCACATTTGAATGTGATAATAAGCAATTTACTGTAGTAAATTTTCATGCCATAACAAAAAGTAAACAACCAGAAAGAGAGATTAAACATTTTAAATTTATACCTGAAGAATATCCCAATTTAAATTTAATATTTGCAGGAGATTTTAATTGCCCACAATCTCATTCTGTTTTTAATCCTTTGAAAATAATGGGTTATAAAAGTATTTTTATCAATCAAAAAACATCGTTAAAAAAAGAATGTAAAAACAGCAAATGTCTTGCATCAGAGTTTGACAATATGTATTACAAAACATCCAAAATCAACTTTATAAATTCTGGAGTACTCCTTTTTTATAAAAATTTTAACTCATTAAAAGAAGCTAGAAAAATTTCAGATCACATTCCAATTTGGTTTCAATTCACTTTAAATTGATTCTATTAAAATACAGACATACCTGTTTTAGTAGTCAAAGACTCTAATGCATGCATCCCTAATTCAGAATTTCCTTTTTTATTCAATTTTGGTGACCAAGTAGCCACTACAAATACCTTAGGAAATAAAGCTACAATTCCTCCACCTATTCCACTCTTGCCAGGCAATCCCACTTTATAGGTAAACTCACCTGACTCATCATAAAATCCACAAGTTTGCATTAAAGCATTCAGACGTTTTACTTGGCTTTTTGTCAAAATTTGTTTTCCATCCTTTGTTTTCCCTTCATTGGCAAAAAAGAAAAAAGAATGAGCCAGCTCTTTACAAGTCATCTCTATGGAGCATTGATGGAAATAAAAATCTAAAACTTCATCAACATCATTATCAATATTACCAAATGATTTTAAAAAATTAGCCAAAGCTGCATTTCTAAAACGGGTATCCTTTTCGGACTGTGCTACAGCAAAATTATAATTAATCGATGGACTTCCAGAAATCATTCGAATAAAACTCAAAAAGTCATCTTTAGGATTTTTTAAACAGGATACCAACATATCAGCTATTACAATTGCTCCCGAATTTATAAATGGATTTCTTGGAATTCCTTTTTCATATTCTAATTGAATTAACGAATTAAAAGCAGTACCTGATGGTTCTACACCCACTCTTTTCCAAATTTTTTCATCCAAAAAAGAAAAAGCTAATGCAACAGTCAGTGCTTTTGATATACTTTGAATAGAAAATTGCTCTTCACTGTCTCCAATACCAAAATCTTCTCCATCAATTGTTGTGAGATGGATGCCAAATTTATTGGGATTCACCTTCGCTAATTCTGGAATTGTTGTGGTAACATTTCCAGTAGTTGGATATTCAAGTAAATCCTGTTGTATTTCTTGTAGTATTTTTGAATAATTCATTCGTTCAATAAAATTGCATTAAATATGAAATCTATAGCTCTAGGTTTTTTGTTTTTTCTTTCTTGCTGCGGGAAATAATACATTATTCAAAATCAATCGATACCCTGGAGAATTCATGTGTAAATCCAAAACTGTTGGTGAATCACCTACTCGATGTTGAAAATCTTCAGGATCATGACCACCATAAAAAGTAAACATTCCTTTTCCTTTTTCACCATGAATATACCTTGCTTCTCCATTCAGTTCGCAAACACCCATTTTTAAAACATTAGATTTTATAAGGTCAGAATCAAAAGAGGTTGTTTGCCCCATAAATCCTTTTACTAACTGTGTATGATTTTGGCATAACATTGTGGGAATTGGGTCCCATTTAGCGGAAAACTCCATTAATGTAAAATAATCCTTTTCCATAGGAACTCTTCTTTTTTCCGTCATATCAATATCGGAGAACTCATATTTATCTGGTTTTCTCTCTAATATAAAATCTTTAAATGCAAAAGAATTATCATAATTCATTTTAGCTTGATAATTGGCTTCACTATCATCACCGTCAAACATGGGCTCACATATATCAACTCCATCTGCTGCTAAAGCAATATCAAAACTATCTGTTGCGGAACACATGGCAAACATGAATCCACCACCTATTACAAAGTCTCTAATTTTTTTGGCTACAGCTCCTTTTTCTTGAGATACTTTTGCATATCCTAACTTGGTTGCTAACTCTTCTGCTTCTTTTTTTTGTTCAATGTACCACGGTGCATTTCTATAGGCTCCAAAAAATTTCCCATATTGGCCTGTAAAATCTTCATGATGCAAATGCAACCAATCATATAATACTAATTGGTCATTTAAAACTTCTTCATCATAAATGGGAGTAAAAGGAATTTCGGCATACGTCAAAACAAGTGTGACAGCATCATCCCAAGGTTGCTTCCCTTTGGGAGTATAAACTGCAATTCTTGGTGCTTTTTCAAGAATAACGGTTTCCATATTTTGAGATGGGCTCGCAATTTCATCTAGTATTCTAGATTCCTCAGCATCAGTTAATACTTCAAAACTTACTCCTCGAATCTGACATTCTTTACGTATCTCTAACGCATCCGGTAATAAAAAAGATCCGCCACGGTAATTAAGTAACCAACTCGCTTTGTAGCTTTTTTCTAAACACCAAAAAGTGACTCCATACGCTTTTAGATGATTCTGTTGTGTATTTTCGTCCATTGGCAACAAAATAAAGGAAGCTTTTGAAGCAAATGAAAGTAGAAAAAATAGGATAAATAAAACTTTTTTAGAAATCATTATGAAAATATTGAATAGAGTATAAAGGTATTTTATTTAAAGATTCTAGTACCCATTTTTATCAATAAATATTTCAATTACAAAACGGGTATTAATACGCATAAATGGATAAAACATTATTAATAAATTTGGATATATTTAATAATAAAAAAAGGGCAAATGGAAGATTATAAGAACAATAAGCAATATAGAGCATTATTCTTTTTAAAAAAAGGAGGTTTGTGTTTATTAGTAATGACTATTATCTTATATTTTATTTTGGCGATAAAATATCTAAATGCTTAAATTTTAAATAGATTCTTACTCAATCATACAATAAAACTATTTTATTTTGAATCGCAAAAAAAACTAAACCAGCTATATTTTTAGATTCTGTTTTAAGCAATAAATTGTTACGATGTCCATCAACAGTTCTTGGACTAATAAAAAGTAATTCGGCTATTTCTGAAGTAGTTTTTTGTTCACATATCAGTTGTAGTACTTCAACTTCACGACTTGTTAAATAATTAGACTTTAATTCTTTATTAGTAATACTATCACTTAACGCAATGTCTTTGATTACTTTCATCACATAATCATCATAATAAAACCCTTTGATGTTGACTTCATGAATGGTCTTCAATAATTCTTTTGGAGTAGTATTCTTTATTAAATAAGATACTGCTCCCACATGCATTAGATTAGCAACAAATGATTTAGAACGGTAACTGGATAAAGCAATTATTTTAATTTTTGGGTATTCTTTATGAATTACTTTAGTGGCTTCAACACCATTTAATAAAGGCATTTTTAAATCCATTATAATGATATCGGGATGAATCTTGCTTTCCTCTAAAAAAGACAAAAGTTCCATTCCATTTGATGCTTCATGAATCACTTTTATATTTTCTTCTCTATCCAATAAAAAAGAAATTCCTTTTCTGAATAAAACTTCATCATCAACTAAAATTAGTTTAATATTTCTATTCATAATTTAAAAATTTACAACTACTTTGACTCCCTTATTAATAGCTGAATCAATTATAATAGTACCATTTAAAAAATCAATTCTACTTTGAATGTTTTTCATCCCAAGTCCGCTTTGATTTTTCTTGTCTTTCATTTCAAATCCTAAACCATTATCCGAATAGCAACAAATTATTTTCCCATTCTTTTCTTCAAATAAGATATCTATAATTGTAGCTTTTCCATGGCGCAAAGAATTATTCATCAACTCTTGTAATATTCTAAAAACATGAAGATGCTTATCATTATCACTCATGTCAAACAATACCTCGTTAACATAATTAACCTGAACATGCTTACTACTATTGAACTCAGAACATAATTCTTCAATACCAGCATGCAGACCAAACTTATCTAAAACTGGTGGTAATAAATCATGAGCAATCCTTCTTGTATTCTCTAGAGCTTTGGCTGTAAGATTTATAATATTAGCCGTAATCTCTTCTGATTCATCTACTGTTAAATTTGGGGTTTTTAACAAATGACTATTTAAAGAAACAATATTAAGCTTCGAGCTAATATCATCATGCAAATCTTGAGCTATCCGTTTCCGTTCTTCCTCTTGAGTTATAATTACAGCACGTAATTGATCTCGTTGGTGCTGAATTTCTAAATCCTTCTTCTCTATTTCCTTTTGAATAATCTTCTTTCTAGAATAATAGAAAAACAAAATTAACACTAAAGCTAAAATGATAAAAAAAATAGAGGTATATAAAATAATCGAAACTATTTCCTTCTCATAAACTGGACTTGTTTTCATTTTCCTAATTGAATTGTTTTTTTTGAAAAACTTTTATACCACTCGAATACAATAAACAACTGATAAACAACATATAAAAGAGCATTAGTAACCCAAGTTATTTTACTCATTTCAGCACTCATTAAAGCAGTAAGATTCCCTACAAAAAATAGTATTGTACTTCCAAATAAATAGAGCATAATTCCAATATTGATATAATAAAACTCCTTTTTATCGCTTAGCATATTATAAAAATGAAACACGCTATAGATAATCAATAAGAATGATGTCAAAAATATTTCGAATAAATTAAATTTAAACACTAAACTAGTATCTAAACTATATTGAATTCCTAAAATAATAAAGCAACATACAAAACCGATATTTATAATTTTCTTTTGTAAGAGATTTGTAAAAAGGGATTTATAAAACAGGCCTAAAAATATAAATTGTCCTAAAAAATAAAAATGAGATAAAAAAAGATTATTAATATGTAAACTTTTTAAAAAGAAAGAAGGCAATTGAACTGCTAAAACAACTAAAAGATAAACAGTAAATATTTTATAAGCCTTGCCGTTACCTCTAAACTTTAAACTAAATAAAAGCAAGTTTACAAATAAAAAAAGACAACCCATATTAGCCAATAAATCCCAAATATATCCCATAATTAGACTGCTAAAGGGCTCTTAGGATCATCATAAGGAGGGCACGGCTTTGTAAAATCATATATGTCATCTGGAGCAGATTGAAGATTTCCATCAGGTCCTGGAGTAGTGATCAGATCTTCATAAATACCAGTTTCTGGATTATATTCTGTTCCTACAAACATTAATTTTTCAACATAAGTAGGTTGCTCCCCTTCTTGTTCAGGCTTCACTTTTTGAACACCAATATAAGCTCTAACATGTGTACCACCTTCATTCAACAATTCTTTTAAATCAACAGCAGGAATTAAAAAAGCGTTTAATTCATGATGCTTATTGTATTTACCTTCCCTTTGGGTCCAGCGTTTTGCCCATTTTTGAGCTGTTTTTAATGGAATCGCATTAATTGTAACACCCACTTTTTCTGATAATTTTTCTAATATAGTTTCCTTTGCCATTTAATCTTTATTTTTTTAATTAATAAAAACGAATACTCTATAGTAAAATACTATAGAGCTAAAGTACTATTTTTTACAATTTTAACATAAAAAATAGTACTTTTTATTGCGAAAAAAAATAAATTAAGTTTTATCGTTTTACAAAAAAAAGGTGTTTTGATTATCGCTGTCGCATTTTTATTTACTAGAAATAATTCATTTACTGAGGGAAGTTTTTTGTTTTTTACTGAACTGTTCTTTTAGAAAAATTGCTATACCATTCATATGTAATAAACAATTGGTAAATTATATACAAAAAAGCATTTAATATCCATGGCAATTTAGTGTACTCACGGTTTAAAGTAACAATTAAATTTCCTGTGATAAATAGTATGGTGCTACCAAATAGATAAATAATTATTCCCCAATTAATATAATAAAACTCTTTTTTTTCAGAGAGCATATTATACAAATGTATAACTGCAAATATCATAACTAATAGTGAAGTTATAAAAATTTCGAAAATATTAAATTTAAAAAACTGACTAGGATCAAAAATATATTCAACTCCAATAATAGCCAAACCAATTATTCCAATTGCTAATGTATCTTTTTTTAGTTTTTTAGTTTTAAAAATTGTGCCATAAAAAAGGCCTAACACAAAAAATTGTCCAATAAAATAAAAATGAGATAAATAAAGATTATTAATTCCAAATCTAGACATCATACTAGAGCTCATTTGTATTAAAAACATAAGCGCTAAATAAAAAGTGAAAATTGTAAATGGTTTTCCTTGTCCCGAAAAGCATTTTACAAATAAAACTAAATTTAAAAATAAAAGTATATTCCCTATATTAACTAAAGTTGTCAGCATTTAAATTATGTATACATTGGACTTTTACAATCACAAGCTGAAGAGAAGTCATAGATACTCTCCATTGCTAATGCACTAGCTACTCCAATAGTTATTCTATCTTCATAAATTCCAGTAACTGGCTTTAAATTAGTACCAAAAATGAATAATTTTTATGTTCTAAAAAAACAATTCAATATTAAAATACTATAAAAACGAAAATACTAGCTTTTTAATTTCAACATTAAAATTAGGGCTTTTTATTATACTAGAAATAAAAAAAGCCCAATAAAGGCTTTCTTGTTTTACTAAAATGGCATATCACTATCATCATCGTCATCATTCAAATTACTACCAAAAGCTTCATGTGCCGAAGGAAGGTTTTTAGTTATAAAAGGATTATCTTCTTGATTCATTGACGAAGGAAGATCATCATAACTACCGCTGTGGTCTTCTAGATTATCAAACTTACCTAAGTGTCCTATAAACTTCAAACGAACGTTTTCAATACTACCATTACGGTGTTTTGCTATCATTATTTCTGCTTGACCAGCCGTTGGTGAAGCTTCATCATCATCCCATTCATCAATTTTATAATATTCAGGGCGATATAAAAACGAAACGATATCCGCATCTTGCTCAATCGCTCCCGATTCACGAAGGTCAGAAAGCAGTGGTCTTTTACTAGATCCACGCGTCTCTACAGCACGTGATAACTGAGATAGTGCTATTACCGGCACATTTAATTCTTTTGCTAGTGCTTTTAAGTTTCGGGAAATTGTTGAGATTTCTTGTTCACGGTTTCCACCACCTTTACCATTTCCTCCAGCAGTCATTAACTGCAAATAATCGACAATTATAATTCGGATTCCATGTTGTGAAACCAAACGTCTTGCCTTTGCTCTTAAATCAAAAATAGAAAGCGATGGCGTATCATCAATAAATAAAGGGGCTTTTTCTAAGTTTTTAACCTTAGTACTTAGCTGTTCCCATTCGTGTTTTTCTAATTTACCAGTACGTAATTTTTCTGATGACAAACCAGTCTCTGAGGAAATTAAACGAGTAATTAACTGAACTGACGCCATCTCAAGAGAGAACAACGCCACTGGCATTCCATAATCAATTGCCATGTTTCTAGCCATCGATAATACGAAAGCTGTTTTTCCCATTGCAGGTCTGGCCGCAATAATAATTAAATCACTAGGTTGCCATCCTGATGTAATTTTATCCAGTTTTTCAAAACCAGTTGCCACACCACTCAATCCTTCCTGTCCAGCGATTTCTTCAATACGTTTTTTAGCTTGTAATACTAAACTTTGTGCTGTTTCAGAGCTTCGTTTAATATTTCCTTGGGTTACTTCGTATAATTTAGATTCGGCTTTATCTAACAAATCAAAAACATCCGCTGAGTCATCATACGAATCCTCGATAATTTCCGATGAAATACGAATCAAACTTCGCTGAATAAACTTTTGAAGAATAATTCGAGAGTGAAATTCAATATGTGCTGATGAGGAAATCTTTTGCGTAAGCTGAATTAAGTAAAAATCACCACCAGCTAAATCTAACTTTGCGTTTTTCTTTAATTGAGCAGAAACGGTCAACAAGTCAATTGGTTGCGTATCTGTAAATAGTTGCACAATAGCCTCAAAAATATGTTTGTGGGCCTCTTTATAAAAAGCATCAGGCTGTAAAATATCAATTACATCATCAACTCCTTTTTTATCAATCATCATCGCTCCAAGTACAGCCTCTTCTAGTTCTAAAACTTGTGGGGGCAATTTCCCTTTCTCCAGGCTAATAATTGTTGTTTTATCAACCTTAATTGGGTTTATGTTTTTGAAGTTTTCCATGTAGCGAAAGTAACGTAATTTTAAAAAATATTGCAGTAGAGTTATTACAAATAAATGTTCATAACTTACTCATTTTTGTTTATAACCAAAAAAAAATCCGAAACTGTAGGGCTTCGGATTAAATAGTAATTTGTAAGATTTTACTCTTTATATTCACCCATTTTACTGTATTTGTCCATTCTCTGAGCGATTAACTTTTCTGTTGATAAGTCTTTCAACTCATTATATCCTTTTAAGATATATTCTTCTACAGTTTTAAATGTAGTCTCTCTATCATAATGAGCTCCTCCTAATGGTTCTGGAATAATGTCATCAATCAATTTTTGTCTTTTCATATCAGAAGAAGTCAATTTCAAAGCTTCAGCAGCTTGTTCTTTGTACTCCCAACTTTTCCATAAAATAGAAGAGCACGATTCTGGAGAAATAACAGAATACCATGTGTTTTCTAACATATAAACACGGTCTCCAACTCCGATTCCTAATGCACCACCTGAAGCACCTTCTCCAACAATAATGGTAACAATAGGCACTTTAAGACGAACCATTTCAAAAATGTTTCTAGCAATAGCTTCTCCTTGTCCACGTTCTTCCGCTTCTAGTCCTGGATAAGCACCCGGAGTATCAATAAGCGTTAAAACAGGTATACCAAACTTTTCCGCCATTTTCATCAATCGCAATGCTTTGCGATAGCCTTCAGGATTTGCCATCCCAAAATTTCTATATTGACGTGTTTTTGTATTGTACCCTTTTTGTTGACCAACTATCATAAAAGATTGTCCTCCAATTTTTCCTAAACCACCAATCATCGCTTTATCATCAGCAAAACCTCTATCCCCGTGAAGCTCTAAAAATGTATCACCACAAAGTGCTTTGATATGATCTAAAGTATAAGGTCTACTTGGGTGCCTTGATAACTGTACACGTTGCCAAGCAGTTAAGTTTTTATAAATATTCTTTTTGGTTTCTATCAATTTCTTGCTGATTTGCTTACATGTGGTTGTAACATCAACATCTGATTCTTGACCAATAACTTGACACTTTTCTAACTGATCTTCTAGTTCTTTTATTGGAAGCTCAAAATCTAAATATTCCATAGGATTTGTGCGTTTTTGTTTTTTATTCGAACTGCAAATATAAAATATTAAATCGTTTGCACCCTTTTATTTTTGAATTAAGTCCTAAAAACTCTTAAATACTAATTCAAAAAAAAGGAAATTCGGTATTAAACTTGGGTTCAATTATTTGCTAAATTTTAATTTCGAATCATTAATCGTTGAAAATCAATGCTATTAGATTCAATTAAAAAAAACAGTAGTTACTTTGAATATAAATTTTTATCAATTACTCTATTCATATAATCTTGAATAAAAGCTTTACAATTTAATTCAATATCATCCATCTCTGCATTTCTATTTTTAATTAAATTATGTTTCAATGCTTTATCGTCCTTATCATAAAACCCTAGTGCGTTTTTCCCGTCAAAAGTACAGATGTAATTCCCTCTTGAAAATTGATAAATACTGCCCGTAGAATTTAATACAAAAGGAGCACTTGATTTTTTATCTAATAAACTCCTACCCCAACTCCTAAATGGTTTATCATAGCCAATCATATCAATTATAGTCGGATAAATATCGATTTGTTGCGCTAAATCAGTATCTACACCTACTAAATCACTTCCTGGTTTGTAAATGATTATTGGGACAGCATAACGATTAATAGGTTTATGATATTCATCATAATAAATCTGGTTGCAATGATCAGCGACCAAAACAAAAATCGTATTGGAAAACCAAGGTTGTTTTTTGGCTTCTGTAAAAAAACGTTTCAAGGCAAAATCAGTATATTCTGCACATTTATGAATGGGCACTCCTCCTTCATGAAAACGGTCTTTGTATTTGTCAGGAATAATATATGGTTCGTGTGAACTAACTGTAAAAACGGAGGCGAAAAAAGGAGTTTTCTTTTTGTCCAACGTATTCTTCATATACTGTAAGAAAGGTTCGTCCCAAATTCCCCAAAAACCATCAAATTGAGAATCGTCGTTGAACTCTGTTCTTCCATAATAATGATCGATACCTAGAATGTTACTAAAACCTAAAAATCCCATAGAACCATTGGCAGCCCCATGAAAAAATGAAGTATCATATCCTTCTCCTTTCAAAACAGAAACGAGTGATTCTATTTTTTGCTTTGGATAAGGGGAAGACGTAAACGCATCTTTAAACGAAGGTATCCCAGCCAAAACCGATGACATTCCGTGAATAGATTGCCTTCCATTTGCGTAGGCATTGGTATAAATCATACTGTGCTGTGACAAGGAGTCTAAGAACGGCGCATGACTTTTATAATTAGGAATATTTGTGTTTTTATTAAATGCTCCTATATATTCTCTTCCATAACTTTCCAATATAAAAACAACCACATTCGGTTTTGTTTTTGGATTATTATGATACTCTTTGATCGGTTTTACTTCTTCTAGAATTACTTTCTCTGTAACTCCTTGGTAATGCGTTTTAGCAAATCCATTAGTAAACAAAGTCCTGAAAATAGCAAAAGGTGTATTTAAAACAATATCTGAATGTACAATGTTTTTGACATGACGACTGGCATCTAAAAGATTGATTGGGCGGGTTGATTTTTTAAAGTCACCACCACGAATTCCCCCAATTACAAAAAGAACAATCAATAAAAAGGCAACGGTGGAGAAACTAAAATAAGGAATGTATTTCGTAGGTTTAAAAGCAAGTACGGTTACTTTTTTATACAAATAAACCCATAATGCAGCACATAAAATGAATAATAACCACACATGCCAATACTCCAATAAAAAATTAGAAAACAAAGTAGCCTTATTCGTTTCGTGCTCTAATACACTTAAAGCAGCAGTTGTAGAGCGCGCATAAGTAAATTTATAGTAAATAAAATCTACGAAATTAGTTGAATAAGCCAGCAAGTTGGTTCCAAAATAAAGATAAAACAAAAACCTTTGGTATCCATTATTAGTGTTTTTAAATACCGGAATAATCGATACAACTATAAAAAGTAAATTGACATATAAGATCGCTGTCGTATCAAATGACAGTCCATAATAACACAAGGATATAAAGTCAGAAAAGGATTCTACTCGTAATAAATCGGCATTATAAACGTAAAATAAAACTCGCGCAATGAAGTAAAAAAGATAAGCAAGAGACAGTCTAAAAAATAAGACTTTGTATTCGTTTAATCGCAGGTGTTTTTGCATTCCTTGTTTTTTAATTAGTAAAACTTTGCAAAGGTATCACATTTAATTTGTTTGGGGCTGTTAAAAAAAAGCTAATTACAAGCTGAAGGTATTAACTGAAAAAAAAGATTAATTCTAACCAACATAATGATTATATGGCAATTATACAATCTCTTTCTTCCTGTGTTTAATAATACCGTTCAGGATTACTGTCAATATAATTATCACAGCTCCTATATAAAAAGAAGTACTCATTTTCTCTTTTCCACCAATAATAAAATAGGCTAAAACAATTCCATAAACGGGCTCTAGATTGGTAGTAAGCATCACCGTATAAGGGCTTAGCTTTTCCATCACTTTCACCGAAGCTGTAAAAGCATAAGCCGTACAAATGGAAGCCAGAAGTAAAATAAGCATCCAATTATGAGTTGTTAGTATAAAGAAGTCTGTTGAGAATTTATTTTCATAAATAAAGTAAATAGAAATAAAGAAAACACCAGCCATAAATTCGTAGAAAGAAATAACTGATGGATCGTGTTTATGAATTAATTTTCCATTCATTAAAGTAAACAGTACTCCTAGTAAAATGGAAATAAGTGCAAAAATCATCCCTTCAAAATAATTAACCTCTACTTTCATAATCATGCCAAGTCCCGCAATGATTATGAGTCCGAATAAAACTTCGTACCACAATACTTTCCTACCATAAAAAAGAGGTTCTAATAGAGAGGCAAAAAAAGCTCCTAATGAAAAAACAGATAGTGTTATGGAAACATTAGAAACATGGATAGCATGAAAAAAAGTGACCCAATGTAGTGCAATCAAGAGTCCTACAAAAACAAGTTTAAGAAAAGCAGTTGTTGGTATTTTGAATGATTTTTTCTTGAAAACAATAAACAATGCTAAAAACACTCCTGCCATTAACATGCGGTACCAAACGATAGCATCAGCAGTGATGGTTATTAAAGCCCCCAAAATAGCCGTAAAACCCCAGATAAAAACGATTAAATGAAGATTTAAATAACTTTTAAATTTATCGTTTTGCATTGCGTAATAAAAATATAGCTAAAATTCCGAAAACAATATTAGGAAACCAAACCGCCAAGAAAGGAGAGAAAGTAGACTTCTCTGCTAGTACTCCAAATATCTTATCAAAAAACACAAAAGAAAAAGCAATTGAAATTCCTATAGTTAAGTTCATCCCCATTCCACCTCGACGTTTCATGGAAGAAACTGAAACCGCAATAATGGTCAAAATAAATGCTGATATAGGAACGCTGAACTTTTTATAAAATACCACCATATATATATTTATATTGGATGATCCTCTTTTTCTTTCTTTATCAATAAAACTATTTAGCTTATCTATACGCAAGGTTTCAGCAATATAAATAACAGGTGTTAGGTCATCCAGCTCAAAACTGAATTTCGCCTTCTTTTCTGGTTGTTTTTCAATTTTATCCCCTAATTCTCCTACAGTCCTCTTTGTATAATCATACATCGTGTAGGTTTTATCTTTGGGATTCCATTTTATTCGGCTAGCCGTAATTTTAGAAACCAATTTTTCTTTTTCGAATTTTTCTAACGCAAAATTAAAAGCCACTTTTGATGCGGTATTGAAACTATTAACATACAAAAACTCCTTGTCATTAATTTGTCTATATACATCCGTATTGTCTCCTCGCATTTGCTCTTTTCCGCCCGTTCTAAGGTAGGTATACCTAAAATTATTAAAGCCTTCATTGGCAGCAGGAACAATAGAAAAACCCAAGAATAAAACAACTAAAGAGACAATTGTAGCCCCAATAATAAAGGGCCTTAAAAATCGGGTGAAAGAAATCCCCGAACTTAGTATGGCAATAATTTCTGTATTGTTAGCCAACTTGGAAGTAAACCAAATAATGGACAAAAACAGAAATATAGGGAATAAATTATTGGCAAAATAGATTGTAAAATTGTAATAGTAAACTGCAATATCAAGAAAGGGAATCTTATTCTCAATCATGAAATTGATTTTCTCCGAAACGTCAATAATAATCCCGATAGGTACAAACATCAACAACATAGCCGAAAAAGTGGCTAAGTATCTTTTCAGAATGTATTTGTCTATTATTGTTAGCATAAAAGTGTAATCGCTTAATCGTTTATTTGTTTTAAAAAAAATGTGCTCTTTATACGATTAAACAAATAACCGAATAAACCAATCACCATATTTTTACAATCTCTGGTTCATATTTTTCACCATCATCTCTTTCCATGGTCTAAAATCCCCTGCTAAGATATGTTTTCTAGCCTCACGAACCAACCACATATAAAATCCAAGATTATGAATCGTAGCAATTTGTTTTCCTAGGTATTCATTAGCAGCAAACAGGTGACGTAAGTAGGCTTTCGTATATTCTGTATCAACAAATGTGTGTCCCATTTCATCAATTGGTGAAAAATCGGCTTCCCATTTTTTATTTTTGATATTGATAGAACCATTTGCCGTAAACAACATTCCGTTTCTAGCATTACGTGTAGGCATTACGCAGTCAAACATGTCGATTCCCAGTGCAATGTTTTCCAAAATATTAATTGGAGTTCCCACACCCATTAAGTAACGGGGTTTATCTTCGGGTAAAATTTCACAAACTATTTCGGTCATCGCATACATTTCCTCAGCCGGTTCCCCTACTGAAAGTCCACCTATAGCATTACCTACTTGGTTTGAATTTGCAATATATTCTGCCGATTGTTGACGCAAGTCTTTGTAACAACTTCCTTGAACAATAGGGAAAAATGCTTGATCGTAACCGTATTTCATAGGCACTTTCTCCAAATGATTCACACATCGGTCTAACCAACGGTGTGTCATTTTCATAGAGCGCTTTGCATAATTATAGTCACAAGGATATGGTGTACATTCATCAAAAGCCATGATAATATCAGCACCTATGGTACGCTGAATTTCCATTACATTCTCTGGTGTAAACACATGGTATGAACCGTCAATATGCGACTTAAACTTCACTCCTTCTTCCTTAATCTTACGATTAGAAGACAAAGAATAGACTTGATATCCACCTGAATCCGTCAAAATATTACGGTCCCAGTTCATGAATTTATGTAATCCACCTGCTTTTTCTAGGATTTCCGTTTGCGGACGCAAGTATAAATGGTAGGTGTTTCCCAAGATAATATCTGGGTTTATATCTTCTTTTAATTCCCTTTGGTGCACCCCTTTTACCGAGGCAACAGTCCCAACAGGCATAAAAATTGGCGTTTCAATAACGCCGTGATCTGTAGTAATACTTCCCGCTCTAGCTTTCGACTGCGGGTCTTTTTTTAATAAATCAAACTTCATAATACCGTTTTTCTACCGATTGTTCGGCGGGCAAAGATAGGTTAATTTGAAAACTAGAGAATTAGATAATTCAAAAATTTAATTAAGATTTGGGAAATCAACGATAAAAGTCGTTTCTAAAGTGATTTTTGTAATAAAATCATTTGGGCATGCCCTGCGCCAAAGCTCCGGTCAGGCTATCCGCTGTATTCCCGATAAGAAAAACTACGGCCAAAAAAAGCCTTGTTTTTCTAAATCGGGAGATGCCGCTCCTATCCTTCATGCAAAGTAGTGCTATCGATAAATTATGAGGTAAACTCACCTTCAGTCAATCTTTAAAAAGACATTTATTGGATCCATTTGATAAGTTTCCCTTTGGCTTAATTGGAATAAATAATTATAAAAAACACAAATAAACACCAAAGTTTAAGTGATATTTGGACAAAAACAATTGTTATTGAAATAAATGAACTTTAAAAATCACTTAGGTTCATTAAAATTTAACCCAACCGCCCCATTCTACATATAACTATGCGCAGAATTATACTCTGTCCTAGCAACGACAAGTAAATAAAAGAACATTTTTTTGTATTTTAGTACTTGCAAGCTCTATTGGACTTGGTTATTGTTTTCATTCATTCATAAATGTGAACAAACAATCCAAGAAAAAAAAGGAAGTGAACAAAAATTGTAACAAACTAAAAGGAGAAAATATGAAATTAGGTGCGTTTTCTGTGAGCCTTAGTGTCAAAGACATTAAAGTGTCCAAAAGGTTTTACGAAAGTCTCGGTTTTACCGTTTTAGCGGGGGATTTAGACCAAAATTATCTGATAATGAAAAATGAGAATTCAATCATTGGACTGTTTCAAGGTATGTTTGAAAGCAACATTTTAACTTTCAATCCTGGATGGGATGAAAACGGTAAAAACATTGAAAATTTTGATGATATCCGAGAAATTCAAAAACAACTCCTAAGTAAAAAGATAAAAATAGAAGGAAAAATAGATGATACAACTTCGGGACCTGCAAGTTTTATGATATCGGATCCAGATGGTAATGTTATTCTAATGGATCAACATCGATAGAGAGAATTTCATTTGGCCCAAAATTTTTTCAAGGATTTAAAGATAACAAAGCCGCTCTTTCCTACTAAGAAAGAGCGGCTTTTTTTACTAATTCAAATTATTAAAAAACACCTAATCGCACACTTGGTGTGTTTACTCGTATTTGTGTATTTACTGAAGTACTGTGAGGAGTTGTTTGATAGTTTTGTTCATCATACCCATAGTAGTAATATCCAGCATGCTGGTAAAACGAATCGCTATGGTAACAATGTCCATCACAATGATGATGGTGCTCTGCATAGGCTTCTTGCTTACTCGCTATATAAGCGCGATACGCTTTCCTATTATGCTTCTTTAAATTCTTTTCATACTCTTTTTGTTCTTCCCAAAAAGCTTTTTCATCAGCTTTGCTTTTAGCTTTAAATTCTAACTCAAAACGAGCATCTTCCGCTCCTCTTTGCTCATAATACGCCATTCTATCTTGATTCGTATTTATGGTCGTTTCATTTTTTACTCTAGCTTCTTGCCCATTTACTGTTCCTATAATTCCAAAAAGTGTTATTGCTAGTATTGTTTTAATTGCTTTCATAATTTTAAATTTTAGTGATAGTACACTATCGTTTATACTAGTAAGACAACTAAAAGTGAAAACACCCTACCCTATCGTAAAAAATTGGCCCAATTTAACCCGCCAATAAGATTTTTAATATGTGAATAAAATAAATTAAATCGATAATTGTGTAATACTTTGGTCAAGAATTTAGCCCAATTTTGTATTATAAAATTAACCTATGAAAAAAATTATTCTTCTTTTAAGCATCATCGTAGTACTTTACTCATGCAAGCAAAATGAATCAACAGAATCTATTAAAACCAAAAAAGTGCGCGTAAGAAAACAACCAAAAATGGTCTCTTATACATTAACTAATACAAAACAATGGTTGGAACAAAATGCGAAAGATTCCCTAAAAATGGATATTGCCCTTGCACTTAATAGAACTGACAAAACCAATTTTACTCAAATGGATTCAGTAATCATTCCTGGAGATTTCAGCGGTGATATTGAATTTTACTTGCCTTTTCCTACTCATGTTGAGTATCTAAAAGATATTGATAAAATCATCTATTTTTCTTACCCAACACAAACATTTGCAGCCTATGAAAATGGAGAGTTAATCTATACGGGGCCAACTAATATGGGACGAAAAAAAGACCAAACCCCTACTGGACTTTTCTATACCAACTGGAAGGCGGAACAAACAACGAGTACTTTCAATGATGAATGGGATTTAAAATGGAACTTTAATATTGCTAACAAAGAAGGTGTGGGATGGCATCAATACAGTTTACCCGGTTATCCAGCTTCTCATTCTTGCTTGCGTCTTCGAGAAAAAGATGCGCGCTATCTTTATGATTGGGCTGACCAATGGGTACTAGCTGATGAAGAAAATGTAAAAGTAAAAGGTACTCCAGTAGTTGTTTTTGGTTCTTATAATTTTGATGCTCCAAAACCTTGGTTGCAATTAATTGACAACTCAAAAGCGATTGACATCACAGAGAATGAAATAGAAGAACTAACGAAACCTTTATTAAGCGGTATTTTATCGGAACAAAAAAATAGAACTTCCTTTCAAAAAGCCAAATAGAATTATTTATGACTATTCATAAATTCAATAACCTCCTCAAAACGGTTGCTCCATGGCCATAAATATTGTGTTACCATAGGAATATGTTTTTTATTTAAATGCATTGGAGTAACTGTTGGTTGATAGGGTTGTAAGGCGTCAACAAAACGCTTGTTTGCTACTTTAATAGAAGGGTACGTTTTGTCCCCAACATAGATTAAAAACGGTGGCGTATTTTTATTCAAAAAATAAATGGGAGAAGCTTCCTTCCATTGATCAGGACTATTGGTCCAAGTTGTCAAATAATTATCGGTTGTTGTAGGTGGATTTTGTTCTAAATAGTTTTTCATATCAAGACCCGCGGCATCATTTAAAATAATCCCTGAAATACTTTTAGGTTCAATACCATATTTTGGGTTCATCACTGCCAAGGCCCCTAAATGCCCTCCCGCAGAATGACCAGTTATAAAAATTTGATTTGGATTTCCATTATACTTGCTGCCGTTCGCTTTTACCCATTGAATTACTGATGCGATTTGCTCGGTCATTTCATCATAACTAGCATCTGGACTTAAAGTATAATCAGGAATAATAGTAACTACTCCTTTGCTAGCAAAATTTCTTCCTAACAAATCATAGGTTCCTTTTCTACCACTGTTCCAGTTTCCTCCATGTACAAAAATTAAAATTGGAAAAGGTGCGCTTTTATCACTTCTTGGAACAAATACATTCAAATTAGGACTATTTGCAGTAGTACCCTCTGCAGATTTTAGATAAGAAACGGAAGTAAATTTTTTAGAACTACAACTCATCAATAAAATCCCGCTTATTAAAATAACTATAGGAAAACGCATCTTTTTTTTAACGAATATAAGACAAAAAAGTCAACTTAAAAATGGTAATTGTATTACTGTAAAATAGTACATTGCAATTCAGTACAATTGGTATTATAAAAATAAAAAAAGCATGGACTTTACCTTATTAATAGTTCCTGGATTAGGTGATTCTGGAAAAGAGCATTGGCAAAATTATTGGCTCAACAAATTTGAAAATTCAAAAAAAGTAATTCAAAAAGAGTGGGACAATCCAATTTTAGAGGATTGGCTGAATGGCCTTTCCTCAAGTATTGATAGCATTGACGGTCCAATAATTATTGTTGCTCATAGTCTAGCCGTTTCACTTGTAGCGCATTGGTCAAAAAAGAATACTACAAATAAAATCGCTGGCGCCTTACTTGTGGCTCCTGCTGATGTAGATTCACCATTACACACACCAGAAGAAACAAGAAATTTTTCACCAATTCCTTTATCCAAATTTATGTACCCTACCATTCTGGTAACGAGTGCTAACGATCCCTATATTTCTGTAGAAAAAGCTGTTTTTCTTGCTCATCAATGGGGAAGTACTTTTATCAATGTGGGACTAAAAGGACACCTCAACTCTGAATCGCGATTGCAATATTGGGAAGAAGGACAAGAATTATTAAATACATTGATAATTAAAATATAAAACAGTCTTAACTAAGAAAGCTAAGACTGTTCTAAACGGCTAAATTGGGGAATTTAACCAATCAACTAAAAAACTAAACATTCTATATTTTAACTGTATGGTCCGCTCTGTAATTTTCTTCAAAGTGTTGCTAATGATTTAATCTTATCTCAAGCGAATGCATTTACAGATACACTTATTTTACTGACCTTCTCAACAAAACATAATAACCAATTATAATACTTGTTGTTACCTACTCTATTATCTAAAACTATACCACAAATATATAAAGACATTAAAGCTCATAAATATACTATTAGATGAATGCTATTAATTGTGTAGCCGAATGACTATTTTCTTTCGACAAACAATGTACTCACATTAACTAAAATTTTAATTTATTGCAACAAAGATTGAGTTATATTTGATCTGAAATATTTATAAAAAAAATAATCCAAAAACAATGATAAAAACGAACAACTGGCATCAAAAACATCTTGAAACATTAGAATTTGGTAGCCGACTAGCTGATAGTGTAGCAAAAGGAATGGGTTCATGGAAATTTATTATTGTACAAACAATACTAGTTGTACTTTGGATGGGTCTCAATTTATTGGCTTTTGTGAAGCATTGGGATGTTTATCCTTTTATATTACTTAATCTTGTTTTTTCAACGCAAGCAGCTTATGCCGCTCCTATCATTATGATGTCTCAAAATAGACAAAGTGAAAGAGATAGAATGCAAGCCCAAGCTGATTACCAAACTAACATTGATGCTAAACAAGAAATTGAAGCATTAACCTTAAAATTAAATAATATCGAAGTAGACAAATTGGATAAAATAATTAAACTGCTTGAAGAAATGAAAAATAACTCGATACAATAGTTATCAAAACTATTTCAGTAGCTGTTATCGCATTATAAAAACATTTAAAAACTTGTATCAATAAGCCCGTTTTTCCTTTATCAAAAGGTTTAACTGGCTTTTTTGTTTTTAATTATGTTTAAATAAATTTGAAAAATATATTTTTTAGTTCTCTTTAAAGAAAGCTAACAAAACTCAAAAAACAACATGTTGTTATTACAAAGAAACGCCTTACTACTTTTAGTTAATTCACGCAGTTTATGTTTATATTAAGTTAATTAACAGTTACTTAAATTAAAATATTTATAACTTTATAAATAGAATAAGAAAAATAATAGCTTATGGATATTGAAAATTAAAAGAAATTAGAAAAAGACAAAAATTTTTATAATACAATCTATTAATATATAAAAACCAATTATTATGGCACCTACAACTAGAAAACAAGAAGCTTCAAAAGAAACAATGAAAGCAAAAGCAAATCCTTCACATGGATTAAGAGATTTATTTGAAGTTGGCTTGAAAGATATTTATTATGCAGAAAAGGTACTTAGCATTAACTTACCTAAAATGATGGAAAATGCTTCTGATCCTGAGTTAAAAACAACTTTAAAAAATCATTTAAAGGAAACACATGAACATGTTTCCAGATTAGAAAAAATATTTGAAACTACAGGAATTGAAGCAAAAGCGCAAAAATGCGATGCTATGGAAGGAATCCTAAAGGAAAATGATAAAATGATAAAAAAAACAGATCATGGTATGGTACGTGACGCTAGTATTATTGCTTCCGAACAAAAAATGAAACATTATGAAATAGCCACATATGGTACTTTACATGCTTTTGCAAAAACATTAGGAGAAAATAAAGCAGCCACTTTATTAGCCAAAACTCTCGATGAAGCAAAAAAAGCAGATGCTGAACTAACTGGCATTGCGATATCATCTATTAATAAAAATGCTTTTAGAGCTGATGCTATTTCCAACATTAGAGCATAAATAGTAATATATTATTTTAAAATCTTCGTAAGCCTGTTAGTATTAGCAGGCTTGTTTTTTGAAAAAAAATATGATCAAAAAAAAATCTTATGTAACAAATGTTACTGTACACCATGTAGAGTTCTATTACTTTTGTAAAATAAAATTCAAATAACATCTGATAATCAATCAATGTTTTTTGGATGATTTCAAAAACCTTTAGAAAATAAAAAATGGACTTAGAAAAAATAATAAAAGAAAACCAAGGAACTATTGTAGATGTACGCTCCTATGGTGAATTTATAGGAGGCAATGTAGTAGGGTCTATTAACATCGTCTTAAATGAAATTCCTGAAAGAATCGAAGAGTTAAAAAAACTTAAAGCTCCGTTAATTCTATGTTGTGCCTCCGGTAATAGAAGCGGACAAGCACAGCATTTCCTTTCTCAACAAGGAATTGAATGTTACAACGGCGGTTCGTGGCTAGACGTAAACTATTATAAATCAAAATAAATCAATAACAATGATAAACACCTTAAAAAAGATATTTGGTTTAGGACCAAAAGTAGATTACGCTGATTTAGTAAAACAAGGAGCAGTAATCCTTGACGTTCGTAGTCCCGGAGAATACAAACAAGGACATATTAAAGGCTCGATAAATGCGCCTTTGAATGAACTTAATAGCCATATTGCTAAAATCAAAAAAGAGAAAACTATTATTACTTGTTGTGCATCAGGAATGCGTAGTGCATCGGCTAAGAGTATTTTAAAATCAAAAGGATTTACCACTGTTCACAATGGTGGAGGCTGGAGCAGTTTACAAAGCAAAATTTAGAAAAAAAGCATCTCTTTTTTAGAAGAAAATGCTTAAAAAAAAGCTCCATAAATTTATGGAGCTTTTCTTATGAGATTTTCTAATTCATATAATCATTATTTTATTGCATCATATATAAGAATTAATAAACAGTAAATCTCATCAACAAATTAAATCGATTAAACTTCCATTTTAGGATAGTCATTATATCCTTTTTCAGTAAAAGTGTAAAAAGTACTTGGATCTGGAGTATTCAGGGGAGCATCTTTCTTAAATCGAGCAACTAAGTCAGGATTAGCTAGAAAAGGAACACCAAACGCGACCATATCGGCATGCCCTTCTTCAATCACTTTATTACCTGTTTCTTTAGTAAAACTTTTATTAATCATCAACAACCCTTTATATATAGGTCTAAAATGTTTGGCTACTTCAGTAACGGCATAAGGTACTTCACTAACATCCGTAAAAGGTTCCGTTAAATGCACATAAGCTAATCCGTAGTCGTTTAAACGATTTACAATATATTCATGTACAGGAATTGTTTCCTTGTCTATTGTCATTCCTTGTACACCGTGCATAGATGGATTCAATCGAACTCCCACTTTAGAGTAATCAATAATTCCTTTTAGGGCATCTAAGGTTTCAAATAAAATTTGGGCTCTATTTTCAATACTTCCGCCGTATTCATCTGTACGTGTATTTGAGGCTCCATTAAAAAACTGATGAAATAAATACCCATTGGCTGCATGTAATTCAACACCATCAAAACCCGCTTCTACGGCATTTCTAGTCCCATTTGCAAAATCTTCAATAGTTGTTTTAATTTCGGCAACAGTCATTTCTTTTGGAGTTACGGTATCTACAAAACCTTGAGCAGTAAATGCTTTGGCCTCAGGATTAATTGCCGAGGGAGCGTGAGGTAATTCTCCATTATGTAAATCTGGATGTGACAACCTACCAGTATGCCATAATTGAACAAATATTTTCCCTCCTTTATTATGAACCGCTTGCGTCACTTGCTTCCAGCTTTCCGTTTGTGCTGCACTGTAAATTCCCGGAACATTAATAAAACCTACTGCTTTCGTGCTCACTACGGTACCTTCGGTAATTAGTAAACCTGCATCGGCACGATCAGAATAGTATATTGCCATTTGTTCCGTAGCCAAGTTTCCTTCGTTTCCTGACCGGCTTCTTGTCATAGGTGCCATAGCCATACGGTTATTAAAAGATGTAGAATTGAATGTATAGGGTTGTAATAAAATGCTATTATTCATAAGATTTATTTTTATTAATTAATTTGTGAGACATACGTGTTGAAACCAATTCCTTCTAAAATGGTTGAAACGATATCTAAAGCATTAGAATCATGTCCTTCTAAAAGGAACTCTTTCTCTGCTTTATCATCGGTGTTTATATTTATAACTTCGACTATTTTTGAATGTGGAAAAATAAGATCAAAACTTACTTGATGATTTATTGATTTGGTAAACTCATCATCATTTTCCATAATAATTACAATTTTTGCTGTAGCAACATTTTTAATATTATGAACTATATTAGCATCGTTAATGCAAAATCCTGAAAGAATAATGATATCTGCTTCCCAACTTGCATTAGTGGGACAATCCATCTTTTCGATAGAAGCATATCGATTTTGAACTAAAAGTGCTTGATGGACATCCGAAAGTGCCTTTTCGTTTTTATCAAATAATAACATTTGGTAACGAGCTGCTAGCTCATTTAATACCACAAAATTTCTTTTGTCTGAAGCACCAATAACGGCAATTGTTTTACTATTTTGCATCTTCATCATTTTAGTGACGCAAAACTACAACGGGAAAGTCTCTTCTTCCATTGAGGTAGAATAAGAAATGACATTGATCTAGATCAATTTTATTTGCGAAGGTTTATTTGTTTTCTCACTCGACTTAATGTCTCGGGAGTAAGGCCTAAATACGAGGCCACCATATGTTGTGGGATACGGGTCACAATATCAGGGTAATAAGTGGTCAATTTTAAATATTTTTCTTCGGCCGTAGCTGTCAATGCACTATTGATTCTAGTTTGTAAAGCGATATATGCATTTTGCAACAAAAGTCTTTGATACCTTTCAAAAGCAGGAATCGCATTCATTAATGATTCTCTGGCTGTCGTGGTTAATAACAATAATTCGGAATCTTCTAAAGCTTCAATAGTATAAGTAGAATTTCCTCCAGTTAAAAAGCTAGATAAATCGGTAATCCACCATCCTTCAAAAGCAAACTGTATCACATTTTCATGTCCTTTCTCGTCAGTAGTATAGGACCTTAAAATTCCTTTTTCAACAAAGGCATTGTACGTACAAACATCCCCTTCAAGAAGTAAGGTTTGTTTTTTTCTGATTTTTTTTGGGATAAAAAAAGTTTTACACAATTCAAACTCTTCAGTTGACAGTGTTACCTTTTCACAAATACTCTTTTCTAATTGTTCGTACATACTCGCAAGGTAATAATTACAGGAACATTATAAAAAAAGAGATTGTAAAAAAAAAGAAAAAAATTATACCCAAAATAGTAGTTATTCATTATTTTTTAGAATAATAATGAGCAAAATCGCAGTATAACAAAATCAAAAATCATTTGTCTTACGCCAAAATAAAAATTACATTTGCAACAGTTTAACTTTTACACACAAAATGAAGCCTAACACACAACAATTAAACGATTTAACTATCCAAGTAAGAAGAGACATTCTTCGAATGGTACATGCCGTAAACTCAGGACATCCTGGAGGTTCACTTGGTTGTACTGAATTTCTAGTAGCTTTATACCAAAACCTTATGGAACGCAAAGAAGGTTTTGATATGGACGGAATTGGAGAAGATTTATTCTTCCTTTCAAACGGTCATATCTCTCCAGTATTTTATAGCGTACTAGCAAGAAGCGGTTATTTCCCAGTTTCTGAATTAGCGACTTTTCGTTTGATTAATTCAAGATTACAAGGACACCCAACTACTCACGATGGTTTACCAGGAGTAAGAATAGCATCTGGTTCACTTGGACAAGGTTTATCTGTTGGTATTGGTGCTGCACAAGCAAAAAAATTAAATGGTGACAACCATTTGATTTATACGCTTCACGGAGATGGTGAATTACAAGAAGGTCAAAATTGGGAGGCAATCATGTATGCATCTGCTAAAAAAGTAGATAATCTTATTGCTACTATTGACCTTAACGGAAAACAAATTGACGGAACTACTGATGAAGTTTTGGCTATGGGTAGTATCCGTGCAAAATTTGAAGCATTTGATTGGGATGTTCTTGAAATAAAAGAAGGGAACAATATCGAAGCAATCATTGCTGGTATGAATGACGCAAAATCAAGAACAGGAAAAGGAAAACCAGTTTGTGTATTATTGCACACTGAGATGGGTAACGGAGTAGACTATATGATGTACAGTCATGCATGGCATGGTAAAGCACCAAATGATGCTCAACTAGAAAATGCTTTAGGACAGAATTATAATACTGGAGGTAATTCAGATTACTAAAAAAGTATTCAGTAATTAGTGTTCAGTAGAATACTGCCAAAAATCTAAATTAGAAAATGAAAAAATATACAAATACAGGAAGTAAAGATACTCGTTCAGGTTTTGGAGCGGGAATGACTGAATTAGGTCAGAAAAATGAAAATGTTGTTGCACTTTGTGCGGATTTAATTGGATCATTGAAATTTGATGATTTCAAAAAAAATCACCCGGAGCGTTTTTTCCAAATTGGAATTGCTGAAGCAAACATGATTGGAATTGCAGCTGGTTTAACTATTGGTGGAAAAATTCCTTTCACAGGAACTTTTGCTAACTTCTCTACAGGAAGAGTATATGACCAAATTCGTCAATCAGTAGCTTACTCCGAAAAAAATGTAAAAATCTGTGCTTCACATGCTGGATTAACATTAGGAGAAGATGGTGCAACACACCAAATTCTTGAAGACATTGGATTAATGAAAATGTTGCCAGGAATGACAGTAATTAATACTTGTGATTACAATCAAACTAAAGCAGCTACGCTAGCATTAGCAGATCATCATGGTCCAGCTTACCTGCGTTTTGGACGTCCAGTTGTACCTAACTTTATGCCTGCTGACGAGCCTTTCGTAATAGGGAAAGCGATTATGCTTAGTGAAGGTACTGACGTAACTATTGTAGCAACAGGGCATTTAGTTTGGGAAGCACTTATTGCAGCTGAAGCATTAGAAGCTAAAGGAATTTCTGCTGAAGTAATTAACATCCATACGATTAAACCATTAGATGAAGGCGCCATTCTAAAATCATTGGCTAAAACTAAATGTATCGTTACTGCCGAAGAGCACAACATCCTTGGAGGACTTGGAGAAAGCGTTTCTAGAGTATTAGCTTTAAACAATCCTGCTCCACAAGAGTTTGTTGCTGTCAATGATAGTTTTGGTGAATCTGGAACTCCTGCTCAATTAATGGAAAAATACAAGTTAAACAATGAAGCGATTGTTGAAGCTGTTGAAAGAGTAATCAAAAGAAAATAATTCTTCTTTATTATATCATTAAAAAATCCCATTCATTACTGAATGGGATTTTTTTATATCTTAAAATAAGTAAATCTCAACTAAAAAACTGAAACTTCTTAAATTTTGAAGTTTATAAACTAACTAACTATGGGTGACTATTTTTATCTAAATAATCTGTTCCTGCAGCAATTTCTCTTTTCGTGCTATAGCCATCTCCATCATCATCAACGTCTAAGAAATTGGGAATACCGTCACCGTCAGTATCGTCAGGATTTACAATACCCGTAGCAAAACTTCTAACATAACCATCACCATTTAGATCTTCTAAATAAGAAGGAACACCGTCTCCATCTTGATCCAGTCTTTGCAATTCATATAGTTTAAAACTAAAAACCAAAGGGACATAAGCAGGAACAACTCCACTTCCTGAAGCATAATAAGCCAATCCTGACGGAACAAACATGATACCAGCTCCAAAATCTTTGTATGAAATAGTACCGTCCTCTTTAGTAGTATAACTCCCTGTTTTAAATTGTGGAAAAATCTCACTCCAACCTGTGATAGTACTGAATAGACTTATCATTTGTTGTGGGTATTTCACTTCCTCAAATGGTGTTGCTGTTAGTGTAGTTACATTTGATGCACTAATCTCTTCCAAATAATCTCCTTTATAAGACGACAAAACTCCGTCTACATTTGTAGGTGAACTTCCTGTTCCCGTTCTCAAAACTAAATAATATAAATTATAATTAACCTCATTTAAACTTACTGTTCTACTTTTTAGTTCATAATCCGTTTGATCCCAAATTGATTTTTGACTTCCACCATCCGGAATTTTAGTAAAAGTAACATCCTGATCATCATAAAAACCAGGGTGATCCACTACAGTAATATAATATGTTTTTAAATATTGTTCAATAGTAGTATTATCGGTTGTATATTGTTCTGCATAATCTCTAAGTGGCTCAACTGCAGGGGTATCATTCTTCGAACATGAAAATAAAGAGAATGTTGTAATTATTAAAATAAAATAATACTTAAATTTGTTCATTATTGTTGATTTTTAAGTGCGCAAGATACAATATTGATTTATTTTTGTAAACAATTTAACTCCGATTTTAGAATTTTTATGAGAATAGACAAATATTTATGGTGTGTCCGATATTACAAGACAAGAAATATGGTAACAGAGGCTTGTAAAAAGAATCATGTCACTGTAAATGGTCTTGTTGCTAAACCCTCAAAAGAGGTTTTTCCGACTGATAAAATCACATTTAGAAAAGATCAAATCACCCAGATAATCACCGTTTTAGATATTCCAGAGAATCGCGTAGGAGCTAAATTAGTTGATATTTACAGAAGAAATGATACTCCAGCCGAAGTGTATCAACATTTAGAACTACTAAAATTATCGAAAGACCATTATAGAAAAAACGGTACTGGAAGACCAACCAAAAAAGACCGACGAGATATTGATGAATTTGGTAACGAAATCATATCCGAAGAAGAAGACACAGAATAACTTGAAATAATAAACTTGAAACAAATCTAATAATGAGCAAAAACATCATCTTAACAAATCAAGAAATAGAGCATAAAATAAAAAGAATTGCCTATCAAATTTACGAGACTTTTGTAGATGAAAACGAGGTAGTTCTTGCCGGAATTGCCACTAATGGTTATGTTTTTGCAGAAAAAATAGCAAGTGAACTTAAAACCATTTCCACTTTAAATGTTTTACTATGCGAAGTTCATATTGACAAACAACATCCTGAATTACCAATACACACATCTATAACCAAAGAACAATATGCCAACAAAGGACTAATCCTAATTGACGACGTATTAAACTCAGGTACTACACTTATATATGCTGTAAGACATTTTCTAGATGTTCCATTGAAAAAATTCAAAACAGCTGTCCTAGTAGATCGCAATCACAAAAAATACCCAGTTAAAGCTGATTTTAAAGGAATTTCACTTTCTACCTCTCTATTAGAGCACGTTCAAGTTGTATTTGATGAAAACGATGACAGTTACGCTTATTTAAGCTAAAACAGCTAGAATATCATTTACCGTCTCATCTATCGTTTTAGCATCTACTGAAACGATATATTGTGCCTGATTGTAATAAAAGCTCCTTTCAAAAAGATGCATGGCTATAAACTCCTTCATCTCTTCATCATTTTTATTGGCAATAAGCGGTCTTTTACTTTTATTGACAGACAATCTATCAAACAAGGTTTGGATCGATGCTTTCAAGTATATTGACTTCACACCACTCCCTTTTAATAATTCATGATTATTTGCATAACATGGAGTACCTCCACCTAAGCCAATAATAACTTCCTGATCAGAATTCAATAACTCAACAAAACATTCGTGTTCTAGTTTTCTAAAATAAATCTCACCATACAATTCGAAAATAGAATTTATAGACTTATTTACTTTATCCTCGATATATTTATCTAAATCGACAAATGGAATATGAATGTTTTTTGAAAGCATTTTGGCAATGGTAGACTTACCGCAACCCATATAGCCTAATAATATAATTTTTTTCATAGAATAAAACCTTATAAACTAAGGCGTTAAGATTAATTGTTAAAAAAAGACAAATTTATAATAAAATTGCTTGGAAAACTTCAAAAAAAGTCCTTATATTTGCACCCGCATTCAAGGAAAGAATATGACTCGATAGCTCAGTTGGTAGAGCACATCACTTTTAATGATGGGGTCCTGGGTTCGAGCCCCAGTCGGGTCACAATTGTAGTGATCAACACATAATTTCCTTGAAAGCTTTGACTCGATAGCTCAGTTGGTAGAGCACATCACTTTTAATGATGGGGTCCTGGGTTCGAGCCCCAGTCGGGTCACTAAAAGGTCGAGTAATTTATTACTTGACCTTTTTTATTTTTAGGCCACGTGGAGAAACGGTAGACTTGCCAGCTTGAGGGGCTGGTGCTCGCAAGGGCGTGTGGGTTCAAATCCCACCGTGGTCACTTAAAAAAAAGGTATAAGTAGTTGATCAACTACTTATACCTTTTTTTCGTTTACAAACTGATATATTGGTTAATCTATATAATTAAAAACTCTCAGTTAGTTGAATTGATAAATAGATTGCCATTAAAATTCCAGACAAACCAGCTATTGCAACAAAAAAAGTTCCGATATACAAGAACAACGTATCGTATTTATTAATTCTATTTATTGACTTAGTTTTCATCTCTTCGCTTTAATCTAATCTATTTGCATTTATTATATTACAAAGTAAAACAATACCCCCATTATACACAATACCAACTTTTAGTGATATTTGAGTTATTTTTAATATCAAAAATATAATTCTACTATTCTATTTTTAAAGTAATGATAAAATCAAAAAAAAACTGACATAAAAAGAGTCTCATATATTAATTATAAAATCCAGAGTTATTACTTCCACTTTTTAGTAAGACCTAAAGCCCTATTACAATTTGTTTTTTATCTATCAATATCCCCACTTTAACTCACTTTTGATGAAATTGTGGTTTCTGATAAATTACATTTTAACAGAATATTAAAAAATCCGCAAAATCGACGTGCAAATAGCAAGCCTATTTTTGCGGATTTTATCAAATCCAAGTATTAAATATTTTTTTTTAATACTTATTTACCTATAGCAGTGTTATGACACGGGTTATCTTCTCTAAATTATTTAGATGGATCTTTTATATACCGTAACATCATCTACCCACATCATAGTACTTGTAAATAAGTTTATTTTATTGGGGTCAATAAAATTGGAATCGTTTGATCCTACATTCATATTTATAATGATATTATGCGGTCCAAAATTGTTCAAATTGAGCTTTGACACGCTGCTATTAGTGTATGTAGAAACCGTTACATTATCTAATTTTATAGTTACCGTCACCACATTATTTTTTACACTCCAAAAAGATTCGTATAAATGCCACCCATTATTACCATTTACATTAAATGCACTTGGATAACTTCTTTCTGCAGCGTTTCCTAATTGATTTGTCCCAGATGTTGTACCGTAAAAAAGATTAGAGGTAAAACGGGACGCATTAGGAGCAAAAGAATAACCCTCCATAGTGTCAATTTCTCCTTGAACTGGCCAAGCATTTTCTTGGACACTCCAGAAAGCGGGCCAAGCTCCATAAGTATCTGTGAATGATTTATAATTAGCACCATCCATAGCTATTAATTTAATATTAGCAGATAGCATATATTCTGTATTATTTTCAGGTTTATACTGATATATGGACTTAATTAGACCCGATTGGTATTTACTTGCACTCAACTTTGTAGTCTTTATTTCTAAACAATCTCTACCATCCCTAGTTTGTATTGTAGGTACGGAACTTTTATAATCACAATAGTTAGAATTATAATCTGTACGTTGTGCTTTTGTCCATTGCGAGAGTGAAGAACCCATATTAAATGTTTCCTCAAATTGCTTTACCCATGGAGCACCAGCGACTTTACTTGTAGCACTACTTATACTTGCAGTTACCTGTTGGTTTTCTTCGACAGATGTTACATTATCCGAGCAGGATTCTAATCCTAATAAGCAAGTTAGTGCAAAAGCAATCATACCTAATTTTTTCATAATTTTTAGTTTAATGGTTAATTTTTTAGTTGTAACAGAGCGTAATTTTGGTTTATATTATTAATTCAATCAGTTTGTTTACGGAAAAAGTTGTGCTCTTATAGCAGTGCTATTTCGAAAATTAAATTTCAGAAAATATTGCTTCACAATATTTAACGTTTTCTAAAACAGTAAAATTATTTTTGTGAAAATAGATTTATTTTAAAAATTAAAATAAAAGATTTGAAGCATTATATAAAACAAATGATGTGTGTAAATGACCGGTATTACATTTTCAATATAATAATGCAAATAGAATAGAAGAATTGATATAAAATAAAAAAAATAATTGCGATTAAAATAATTATCAAATATTCTAAAAACCAACTATTAATAATCATATTAATAAAATAAAAGGCTGCATTTATTAATCTTATAATAGAGAGTGCGATTTTAAACTTTCGTATTAAAAGCACATTCCTATCAACCTTAATACTTAAGTAATAAAATCTACTCAATTGAACCTAATTTTAAAAAAAAATTAAATTAGAAATAAAAAGCTTAAATTGGGGGTCCGTAACACAAATTGTAAAGCAACATGATTACACTTCAAATTAATGGAGAAAAACATCAGATAGATGTAGATCCAGAAATGCCTTTATTATGGGCTATTAGAGACATTATTGGCCTGACTGGCACTAAATTTGGCTGTGGAATAGGTGCTTGTGGCTCTTGCAAAGTATTAATTGACAATACTGCTACCTATTCGTGTTTGACACCTGTTTCTGCAGTTACTGGAAAAGAGATTACAACAATTGAAGGTACTCAAGAAAATCTACAATTATTGCAAAAATCATGGTCGGAATATAATGTTCCACAATGTGGCTACTGTCAACCTGGCCAATTAATTACTGCTACTTCCCTACTTAACTCAAACGAAAATCCTACAGACAAAGATATCGATGACGCCATGAGTGGTAATATTTGCCGTTGTGGCACCTACCAGCGAATAAAAAAAGCCATTCACCATACTGTTGAACTTAAAAATAAAGCAAACCATGAGTGATATTCATAACATGAGCCGTAGAAGTTTTGTTAAAAACATTGGTTTGGCCTCGGGTGGATTAATTCTAGCTGGTAGTACTTACTTATATTTCGATAAAAAAAAGCCTGAAAACAAAATTGAATTTAATCCTAATTTATTCGTTCAATTGAATTCTGATGGAAGTTTGATTTTAATTGCTTCCCGATCTGAAATGGGGAATGGAGTAAGAACCTCTTTAACTTCAGTCATTGCTGACGAAATGGATGCCGACTGGAATAAAGTGACGGTTAAACAAGCTATGGGTGACATAAAATATGGGGATCAAAATACCGATGGTTCTAAAAGTATTCTTTACCTATATGACACTATGCGAAAAATGGGCGCTACGGTTAGAGCCATGTTAATTACTGCCGCAGCAAAAACATGGCAGGTTCCTGAAAAAGAATGTACTGCCGAAAATCACTTTATTATTCACACAAGTGGTAAAAAAATAGAATTTGGAGCACTTGTAGAAACAGCTAAAACACTTAAAGTTCCAACAAACGTTGTTTATAAAAATCCAAATGACTTTAAATACATTGGTAAACATTTAAAAAGCATTGATATAAATGAATATGTAAATGGAGCTGCTGTTTTTGGATTAGACAAACGTTTACCAAATATGAAATTTGTAGCTATCGCACGTTGTCCCGTTACATTTGGAACCGTTAAATCTTTTGATAAGACTGCCGCAATGAAAATTCGTGGAGTGGAAGCCATAATTGAAATTCCTCGCATTGAAAGACCTTTTGGTCCTCTTGGTGGTGTAGCTGTAATTGCTACGAATACTTGGGCTGCATTCAAAGGTAAAGCTGCATTAGAAATTGAATGGAATTACGGCGAAAACGAAACGTATGATTCGGATCATTACATGAGTCAAATTACCGAAAATGTCCATAAACCAGGGAAAGTGGCTAAAGAAATAGGCAATGTAAACGAAGGCTTTAAAGGAGGGCATAAAACTATCGAAAGCACCTTTCAACTTCCTCATTTAGTACATACCCCAATGGAAGTACCAAATGCAGTTGCTTGGGTTCAAGGAGATACTTGCGAAGTTTGGGCACCCACACAAGATCCTCAAACTGCCCGAAATGAAGTAGTAGATTATTTAAAAACAACTGTTGATAAAGTAACTTTAAATGTTACTTTTTTAGGGGGTGGTTTTGGAAGAAAATCAAAGCCAGATTATGTGGTAGAAGCTGTTATGGTATCAAAAATGATTAAAGCTCCTGTACAAGTAATTTGGACACGTGAAGACGATGTGAAGCATGGATATTATCATACTGTAAGTGCGCAATACATGAAGGCATCTATAGACAGTCAAGGTAATGTTACCAGCTGGCTACACCGATTTGCATTCCCTTCTATCATGTCGACCTTTGCGCCCGGAACTGATTTTCCAGCCGATTGGGAAATAGCCAGTGCAGCTAATATTCCTTATGCCATTAAAAACTTTAAGGTCGAAGTAGGTCAAGCACCTGCTCATGTGCGAATTGGCTGGATGCGATCTGTAATTAATATTCCTCATGGTTTTTCGGTGAATGTATTTGCTGACGAATTGGCTTTTGCTGCCAATAAAGACCCATTAGAGTTTCGTTTGAATCTAATAGGCCCTGACCGAATCGAAGACACAAAAGATCCTCTAAAATACAACACAGCCCGACTTAAAAACGTTTTAAATGTGGTTGCAAAAAATGCCAATTGGGGAAAACCATTACCAGAAGGTCATGCTTACGGAATAGCGGTTCAATATAGTTTTTATAGCTACGTGGCCTCAGTTGTTGAAGTATCAATGGTAAATAATAAAATAAAAGTGCATAACATTTATACTGCTATAGATTGCGGAACCGTAATAAACAAAGATACCGTAAAAGCACAAATGGAAGGCGCCGCTATTTTTGGAATGTCATTAGCCTTTTATGGGAAAATTACTGCTAAAAATGGGGCGATTGAGCAAAATAGTTTTACTGATTACAAAATGATTCGAATGAATGAAATTCCAAATGTTCATGTTGAAATTGTGGAGAGTACCGAAAACCCAACTGGCGTAGGAGAACCTGGAGTACCCGTAATTGCTCCCGCTATTATAAATGCTATCTTTAAACTTACTGGTAAAAGGTACCATAATTTACCTTTGAGCGATTTTGATATTGTATAATATCATTTTTACCTGCTTAATCTATTATGCACTCCAACCAATAATTATTTTAATGAATAACTGGATTGAATTATTACACGAATTTAAAATTAAAAAAATACCCGTAGCTCTGGTTACAGTAACTAAAGTTTTAGGCTCTGCTCCTTGCAAAGTAGCTTCTAAAATGATTGTAACCTATCAAAAAAAGATTCACGGAACCATAGGTGGCGGTAAATTAGAATTTCAAATTATTGAAGAGGCAGTTAATGCAATTCATGAAAATCAAACAAAAGAATTCTCTTATACTCTGGGGCCTGAATTTGAGCAATGCTGTGGTGGCAAAGTAGAACTAATTATTGAACCTATGAATCAATCCCCTGAATTGTTTCTGTTTGGAGCCGGACATATTGGCATTGCTTTATGTGAAGTTCTAAAAGATACTCCTTTTAATATCACTCTTTTTGATACACGAGAGAATTGGAAAAACACTATTGAAATAGATAAATCAATTTTATTTAGTAGTGTTGCATTCGATCACTACAAACAAACGATCAATTGGGGAGACAATTGCTACGTAGTTATCATGACACATGATCACAAATTGGATTTTGAAATTACCGCATTAGCCGTTCACTCCAAAACAAAATACATCGGATTGATAGGCAGTAAAACCAAGAAAAATAAATTTAATAATTTATTGATTAACGAATTGGGTTTTACAGCTGGAATCAAAGCAGTTCATTGTCCAGTTGGACTAGATTTAGGCGGAACCAATCCCAAAGAAATAGCAATCAGTGTGGCATCTGAATTACTAAAAGTGTATTATGGCAAATAATACCGTTTTTATAGTACTTGCTGGGGGCAAATCAGAAAGAATGGGTATTGCTAAAGGTTTATTAGATTATAATAATACGTATTGGATTTTAGAGCAATTAGATCGGATTTCGAAAACACAAATCACAGAAGTCTACATTGGTTTGGGTTTCCATTACCAAGACTATTTCAACGCTATTCCATTGCTAGCTGAGGCGCAAACTCATTTTATGTATTTTAAAGAAATGAAAGTGAGAGTCGTTATTAATCCAAATCCAGAACGAGGTTCTTTTTCAACACTGCAAACTGTATTACAAAAAATAAAAACCAATCAAGCTGTTCTTATTAGTCCCATTGATATTCCAATTCCAAATGCTACGGTACTGAATGCAATAATTGAAATTAAAAATACCATTGTTCTCCCCAATTTTGAAGGCAAAAATGGTCATCCAATTAAACTATCTAACGCCTTTTGGAAATCTTTAACGCCATTAGATCCAAAAGAAGAAAATACAAGATTAGACTTCCAAATAAAAAAAGTGAATCTGGACGAAATTACTGAAGTAGAAGTTAATGATTCGTCAATCCTAAAAAATTTAAATACTCAAAATGATTGGACTGACTATTTGAACTCCAAATAAAAATCAAGCAAAAAAAGCCCCGATAAAATATATCGAGGCCTATAAATTTTAATACAATTAATTACTTTATTAATTGTTGCAAAGGTTTCAATTGCTCCATGTCAATATTGGACTTTTTCAGCACTTGCATCATTGTTATTATATTTGTTGGATTCATATCTTTTCCAATTACCCTAACAACTGCAAAACCAGCATCTTTTTTATTGGCATAAAAAACAAATTCTTCAATATGATCATCAGCTCCTACACAGCTTACTGATGCACCTTCTTTACCAGAACCAAATCTCATCAACTGTTGGTACTTTTTATCTTTCAAAATAGCATCCACTTTAGCAAGTTGAACATCAAACTGATTTTTATTTTTATCTGTTAATTTAAATGCTAAAATATTCATCTTATCAAAAGATTTCAAAGCGGATGATTCAGCTATCGACAACTTCGTTTTGTCAACATTTAAAATATTTGGAGAAACATCCATTACAAGGAAATCTTTATTCTCTGTATTTTCTACAAAATATTTTTGTAGGGTGGGTTCTGAATTGCAGCTTACCAACAACAGGCATAAAAAATAAAAGATATAAACTGTTTTCATATTACTTTCTTCCTTTAGTTGCTTTCTTCAGGTCATCGCCACCAGGTATTCTCATTTTATCAGTTAAAACTGAAATTTCATTCAAGTCAAAATTACCTGTCAAAGACATTAACACCGTTTCATTTGTTTTACTTCCTCCTTCAATGAACATTAACAACTCTTTTATTTGACTGTCTGAGGCACCTGATTTTACTAATATCTTTATATTTTTACCACTGTCATTTACACGCATTAATTCTTCTAATCCAGCTGTTTTTATATATTTATCGGCTGCTGATTTCATATCAGCTGTTGCTCTAGAACTACTTGTAGTGAAAACTTTTAAGTTGTCTAATTTTTTGATTAAATTCATGTATTGTTGCGTTTCCTTATCAGATGCATCAACTTTTACTTTACTCATCAAGTCAAACATTTTTTTGTTGACAATAATTGAAGTCACATCATCTTGTCCATCAAATTTATCAAAAGCCGATTGGGCAAAAAACGGAGTTGCTATTAATGCAATTACTAGTGTGATTATAAATTTTTTCATTTTTTTAGTATTTGTTATTGTTTAAAAATTAATTGTTTTGAATCCTCGTATTCTTGAATGTAGTTAACACTTACTATGCCAGTATTTACATGAGTTGATAACATTGCCAATGCTTTCTGTGTTTCCTTTAAAGCAACCTCTGGATTAGTATAGGTCCCTAGGTCTTGATTAGCAACTTTATTATCAAAATACATATACGTACTAACACCTAACATAATAACAACTGAAGCTGCAATAGATAACCACGCTACTTTACGTTTTTTAGATTGTAGTGGTATTTCAGGTGCAAACTTTTGAGTTGCCGCAATAGAAAAATAATCAAATAAAGGCTTGTATTGCTCTAAATGCTGCGCAACATTTGGAGAAGAAAAATAATTTTGCAACTCTTTTTCATCCATACTACTTGTTTCCCCTTCGAAATATTTTTCTAAAAGTATTTCAATTTTATTCCATTCCATAATTATTAATTTTTGTCATGCATTCTCTTATCGTTTTTCTTGCTCTTGAAAGCGCTACACGAATAGCCGTTTCATTCATTTGCATAATTTTTGCAATCTCTTCAAATTCATATTGTTCAATATCTCTCATTTGAATTATGAGCCGTTGTTGTTCTGGCAATTGGTTAATAATTTTTCCAACCCAATCAAGACTATCATCATCTTCTATTTTCTTTTCTAAACTTGGAGTAGTATCAGCATAATTATCATGAACAATTTTAATATTATTAACCCTCTTAGATTTTAACTGATCCAAACAATGGTTTTTTGTTATTGTCATTGCAAATGCTTCTACACTATTAAAACCATTCAGACTTTCGCTTTTATGCCATAGTTTTACAAGTACTTCTTGGGTAGCGTCTTCTGCTTCTTCCGTGCTAATAAGCAGACGCTTTGCCAATCGAAAGAGTTTGTCTTTGAAAGGAGAAGTCAGTTCCAAAAATTGCACTTGATTCATATGTTACTACTTATTTTTTCTATTTTACGATTTGCAATTCGCTTGGCATACAATTTAAATCAATTGCCCTTATAATATCAAGACGAAACAGTTTAATTTTTGTTACAAAAAAACAAACAATTAAAACTAAAGATAGTATTTTTACGTTCATATACATATTAAACCCCAAATATGAGAACAACATTCAAGTTTACACTTTTATTATTTTTAGCTGCTTTAACCTTCCAGAGTTGTCAAGATCAAGATGACACAGCAGTACCAATAAATTTAGAGGTTCAAGATTTTATCTGGAAAGGATTGAATCAATACTATTTATGGCAAGCAGATGTGCCTAACTTAGCCGATGATCGTTTTGCTTCTCAAGATCAACTTAATGTATTTTTGAGAGGATATCCTGTTCCAGAAGAATTATTTGATGCGCTAAGAGTGGATAAAAGTATTGATCGCTTTAGCTGGATTGTAAGTGATTATTTAGAATTAGAGCAGGCCCTTGGAGGAATCTCAAAAAATCATGGAGCAGAATTTGGGCTTGTATACAAACCGGGAAGTACTACTGAAATATTTGGTTATGTTCGTTACATTCTTCCAAATTCTGATGCAGCGACAAAAAACATTCAAAGAGGGAGTATCTTTTACGGTGTTAATGGAACCCAACTTACTATAAGCAATTATCAAACTTTATTAGGAGCTGATAGCTATACTTTAAATTTAGCCGACTACAATGGAGGTGCTATTACATCAAATGGAAAATCAGTGGACCTAGTTAAAACAACGGTAGCCGAAAATCCAATATTAATAAACAAAGTTATTACAAATGGTGCACATAAAATAGGTTACCTGATGTACAATGGTTTTTATGCTGAATATGATACTCAATTGAATGCAGCATTTGAATCTTTAAAATCACAAGGTATTACTGACTTAGTATTAGATTTACGTTACAATGGTGGAGGTTCAGTACTTACTGCTACCCGCTTAGCCAGTATGATTACGGGACAATATACAGGACAAATTTTCGCAAAACAACAGTGGAACTCAAAGATAAACGACTATTTTGCCTCTAATAATCCAGAAGCCCTAAACAATAACTTTACAGACCAAATTGGGACAACACCTATCAACAGTTTAAATTTATCAAAAATTTATATCCTAACCACCAAAAGCACTGCGTCAGCAAGTGAATTAGTAATCAATGGCTTAAAACCCTATATGGATGTAGTACAAATAGGCGATATTACTACAGGGAAAAATGTTGGGTCGGTTACATTATATGACTCCCCTACTTTTGGAAAAGACAATAGGAATCCTAACCATCGTTATGCGATGCAACCAATAGTATTGAAGATAATCAATGCTGCTGGTTTTGGAGATTATTATAATGGCCTTACTCCTACTTACCAATTAAAAGAAAATTTAGGAAACTTAGACGTTCTTGGAAATAGTTCAGAACCTTTATTGAGTACGGCAATAGGAAAAATTACAGGAACAGGAAAAATGCTAAAACAAAACCCTGAACAAGATTTTAATTATTTTAAAGACACAAAATCGATTGACGGTTTACAAAACCAAATGTATATAGAGAAAGCACCAGAAGGGCTTTTAAAAGCATTGAAATAATTAACAGTAGAATATAATAAATTAGAATTCAATACGTTATATATAACCAACCTAATATAAAAACTATGCTAGTTATGAAAAAACTTATTAAATCATTTTTAATTTTGATAGCTTTTACTTCTTTTGCTTTTATAAGCCCCAAAAATAAAGTACTAAAACAGATTAATGTAGTTATTGATGCTGGACATGGTGGAGAAGATTTTGGAATCACCCAAGATGATTTATCTGAAAAACAAATTGTAGAACAAGTGATTACAAAAATCAAGGCATTCAGTAAAAATAAAAATATCGTTTTTCATTTTACTCGATCGACAGATAAATTTATTCCATTACAAGATAGAACTGATTTTATAAATACAATCAAACCCGATTTGGTTTTATCAATACATGTGAACGCAAGTAAAAACAATACTACTTCAGGTATGGAATTTTATGTTTCAAAAGAATCTACTAATTATGAAAAGTCAAATACAATAGCCGAAAATTTTCAAACTAAGTTTTTAAATTCAAATTTTAAAGTTGCTGAAATAAAGAATGCGAATTTTTTTATTTTGAAAAACTCAAAGGTTCCAGCAGTTATAATGGAATTGGGATATTTAACTAATGAAAGTGACAAAAAAAATCTTTCTAATAATTACGAACAAAATCAAATTGCAAAAAAAATAATAGAATGTATTGCTGAATTAAAATAATGCCATTTTCAAAAGCAAAAATCCCACTCCAAGAATTAACTTGAATGTGGGATTTTTTTTAACAATCTTGACTATTATATTAAAACAAAATATTCAAACCTACCTTAATATTTCTACCTCTTGTACTAAAACCTCTTGTCTCAACAAAATCTTTATCAAGGATATTATCAACAGCTCCAAAAATATTCATTCTGTTTTTAATAAGATCATAACGAACATTTGCATTAACTAATTGATAGTCTTTTAAAATTTCTGAATTCAATACAGCGTTATACGATGGGGCTGGATAAGTAGTGTATTCTGTGTAGCGATCTGAAACAAATTGATAAGCAGCACTAAATGCTAAACGTGGCGTGGCCTGAACATCAATTCCAGCATTCACTTTATGTTTAGGATTTAAAATACGCGATTGTCGCTCTAATTCTGTAAAAGTATAGTTTACATTAAAACTTACTTTATCGTTCGGAGCATATACCACCATTGTTTCCACCCCTTTTGTCTTATTTAAACCATTTACGTTAAAATATTTGTAGGTCATTAAATCAAAACCAATAGCATCTGTCTCTTCTCTTGCAAAAGCAACTGACGTTAAAGTTACTTTTTTACCAAACAGACTCGCTTCAAAACCTACCTCAGCAGTAGCATCTTTCTCAGGTGACAAATTCAAATCTCCGTAAGGTGAATACAACTGATATAAACTTGGAGTAACATATGCAGTACTATAAGAAGCTAAGATTTTCAATGGAAGGCTTTGCAATTTATAAGAAGGATTCACATTAAAAACCAAATTATTACCATACTTGCTATGAATATTCAAACGTGCTCCAGCATTTAAATTAAATCCAAACTCTGAATTATATACCGCAGTTAAATAAGGATCAATCATATTGAATTTTGCTAAACTACTTTCGATAGCATCATAATCACTTTTATTTGACATTTCATGGAATTGAAATTGAGCACCAGTAACGATAAACAATTGTGACGCAACATTGTATTTATTAAACACATCCGCATTTATACTTCTTGATTTGTAATACGAAAAGCTTCCGTAATTAAAAATCGATCTGTCAATCGAACTTGCACTTGAGTTCATCACAAATTCTCCTTTTTCATATTTGTACTTTGGAGAAAACCCAACTCTGTATTGTTCTGAGGTAGAAAAATTCATTTTATTATCCACAAATGATCCCGAATCAAAATCACTTTTCACTTTGTCATAATTAGCAGAAAAGTCCAAACTCAACTTTTTAGTTGGAGTAAATCCTAATTTCACTAATGAATTTATTCTTGAAAATTTATCTTTTTCAAAATCAACACCTTCATTTTCTGGCTTAGCTTCTGATATTCCTGTAGATTCAGTACTATTCAAGGAAGCAAAATAATTGACTTTATCGGTACGTCCGTTCAACGAAAAACCTTGATTATACTCCTGAGGTTTGTAATTCGCTTTATTAGCAACGGTTTGTGTACCCATATTCATATACACATTTCCAGCAATTTCTTTATTAGTTGCTTTTTTCAAAGTAATATTAATTACTCCCGTAGCTGCTCCAGAACCATATAAAGTACTTGCAGCCCCTTTCATAATTTCAATACTCTCCACTTGTTCTACAGGAAGCAAACGTAAATCATAGGATAAATTAATCCCCGACGCATCCGTAACTGGTACACCATCAATCAGGATTAAAACTTGATGTCCTCTTCCTCCGCGAATGTAAAGACCTAAATCCTTACCGTTACGGCTTTGGTTTCCATTAATTTCTACTCCAGCAACAGTACTTAAAACAGCAGCTAGAGATTGCCCTTGTTTTTTCTTTAAATCTTCAGCGGTAATCTTAACGATTACTTTTCCAGATTTTTCTTTTGGCAAAGCAAATTTTGAATCAGAAATTACAACCTCATCTAATTGATTTGACTTTTGTTCTTGTGCAAAACAATTCATTGCAAACAACAATGCAATCGCACTTATGCGAACGATTTTTTTGTTCATTTTAAAAATGTAAAATTTAATAAATTGGGGAGAAAAGCATAGAATGACCCATACCCAAACCTTTTTTCCCGAAAGTTTGATACTCGATGTAGTAGGCAGGTCTCCTGGCTTGCGTCTTGATGTTTACCTTCTCATTCGCCGTGGCGAACAATGGTTTTGTAGATAACAACAAGCTTTTTAGCTTACAGTTGCGGGTACAGCCCAAGATTACTCATTTAGAATTTTAGATTAAAATTCCAAAAAATTTACTTGATTCCCTTTTAATGTGCTTTGCAATAAAACAAACGCACAACCTCAATACGGCGGCAAAGATAAAACTAAATTCAGCTTTAAAACTAATTTGTAGAAACTATTGAGCATTTTTTTAAACAAAAGATACCAATTACTCACTAAGCACTAATAAACAACTAGTTACAATTCTATTTTAACAACTGCACCAAAATTGACTTTATTATTAAATGCATCTTTTAGTGGTACATTAGTTACTTTACACAGGATACTTCTAATAACTCCTGCGTGTGCTACAATCACAATTGGTCTTTTAACGGTGCTTTTAAGTTCGTTTTCTAAAAAATCATTCACTCTATTATACAAATCAACAAAGGATTCTCCGTTAGGAACACTGACATTGACAAAGTCATTCATCCATGGTGTAAAATCATCAGGAGGAATCACATCCCACTTTTTCATTTCCCAATCCCCAAAATTCATTTCCATTAAACGAGCATCTGTAATTATTGAAGCCGAAAGATAATTAGCGAGTGTAGTACAACGAACTAAAGGACTGGAATACACAACAGCATCTTTTGGAATTTGGTTTTTTATTGAATCAAATAATTCCAAATACGGTTCCAAAATCTGAACATCCGATTGCCCATAACAAATTCCTTTTTCACAAACCGTCTCGGTGTGGCGTACTAAATAAACTTCCATAAAATAATTACTGATAAATAAATTACTACTTCACATACTTGTTGGGTTGCGCCTAAACAATCACCTGTATAGCCATCAATCCATTTTTGGAAATAACTCGCCAAAAAAAATCGCGTCAGAAAAACTGGTACTAAAACCAAAAGGAATTGCCACTGAAAACAAGCCAAAATTACAAGTGGCAATAACCCAAAAAAGAATGCACCTACTACTTCTCTCCATGTATAATTTTGTGCAATAGGTTTGCTTTTACTGCTTGCATCCTCTCTTGAATATTCATGAGTAAAAACAATCGAAATAGCTGCCAAACGACTGACAGCATGAGCCGAAACAAACAGTAGAAAAACAACTATTTGCGTCTGAATATTTAATAAATCGATTGTAGAAACTATATGGGATAAAGCCTGAAATTTTAATAAAAACAATAAAACTACTCCTATCGATCCATAAGCACCAATTGCACTGTCTTTCATGATTAAGAGAATTTTTTCTTTGGTCCATCCACCGCCAAAACCATCACAAACATCAGCAAAGCCATCTTCATGAAAAGCCCCCGTAACTAGAATAGAAGCAATCATAGAAACAATAACAGCTATTTCAGGACTTATTAAATAGCTAAACAAACTAAAAACACCAAATGCTACAACACCTACTATCCAGCCGATAAACGGAAAATAGCGAGAGGCTTTGTTTAAATAATCCGGGTTATGATCTATGTTTTTAGGACATGGAATCCGAGTATAAAACATTAAAGCCGTAAAAAATATATGTAATTCTTTTTTCATTTTATTAAGATTCTTTTTTTATCAAAGATGCATAGCAATGCATCGTAACATCGTATTTATGAGCCGCTAATCCCAGCACTTTCAAAACTAGCCATTTCATTTAAAAATGCCACAGCCGACTCAATAATAGGAAATGCAACCGCACAACCTGTCCCTTCGCCTAAACGCAATCCCAATTGTAAAACAGACTCAACTCCCAAATAATCCAGTAACTTCACATGTGCTTGTTCAGCTGAGCAATGGCAAAAAACAGCGTTCTTTATAATAACAGGATTTTTTTGATGAGCAATCAAAAAAGCCACACTACAAATAAATCCATCAACAAGAATTAGCATGTTATTTTCATAAGCCGCTTGTATTCCCGCAGCCATTTGCATGATTTCAAATCCGCCAAAATACGCTAACTTTTCCTCTAAATCTTCTGAACCCCAATAATTATCAACAGCGGTTTTAAGGATTTTTTGTTTCTGAATCAATTTTTCATCACTCACTCCTGTTCCTAATCCCACGCAATCTTCCAAAGGAATTTTAGTAATTAAACTCATCAAAACGGAAGCTGTCGAAGTATTTCCAATACCCATTTCACCAAAACCGATACAATTACTACCAGTTTTTGCAATAGCATCTACAACCGCGGCACCTTTAGAAAAACACAAATTCAATTCGGTTCTACTCATTGCAGGTCCAGTAGAATACGACTGAGTCCCCTTGCCTACTTTTGCTGAAATCAACTTGACATTAGGAGGGAAATCATAATTCACTCCAGCATCTACAATCGATAATTTAATATTATTTTGTTTGCAAAAAACATTTATTGCCGCTCCTCCTTCTAGAAAATTAGTTACCATTTGGCGTGTAACATCTTGTGGATATGAACTCACTCCATGTGTCGCAATTCCATGATCAGCAGCAAAAACTACAATATTGGGTTGAATTAGTTTGGGCTCTAATGTTTGGAAAACCTCACCTATTTGTTGGGCAAGTTTTTCAAGAATCCCTAATGAACCCGTGGGCTTCGTTTTAGCATCAATTTTAATTTTTAAAACTGCTGAAATATCATCTTTAGCATCTATTTTACCTTTTTTTTCCGTTGGTGTAATTTTACTCTTAGAATGCATCATCTTGATTTCTTCTATAAAAGGAACTTCTGATTTTTGTTTCCAGTTCAATTGTTGTAACATCGGTTGTTGATCATAATTAGTTGCGGGTTTGCCTACACAGAAGTAACCTAATGGTTCAATATGTTCTGGTAATCCTAGTAATTGTTTGAACTGATAATAATTTAAAATCGAAATCCAACCCATTGAAAATCCCTGCTCTGTCAAAGACAACCATATATTTTGAGCAGCACAAACAGCACTAAATTTAATTGCTTCATTGCTTCCTACGGTTCCAATAGTGAAATTATTCAAAACTGAACGGTCATAGCAAATCACGAGTCCTAGCGGAGCTTCTTCAATTGCTTCTAGTTTTAAAGCTTTATAATCTTCCTTTTGTTGTTTGCTATCGGTTTGATTTGCAGCTTTATTATCATAATCCAAAAACAATTCTTTAACCGCTTTCTTAATTTCGTCCGCCTTAACCAGATAATATTTAGTAGCATCGGTCAGACCTACGGAAGGAGCCCAATGTCCGGCCTGCAACGCTTTTTGAATTACAGCATCAGGAACTTCATCATTTGTAAAATGACGCGTGTCGCGACGAGATTGTAAAATTTTATCTAAATTGGTCATTCTAGTTTTATTTACACTGATTTATTGATTCAATTTCTAATCGAAATCTTCCCAAACAATAAAACAATAGTCATTATACGTTTTGATCGAATAATTTGGTAGGCTTATCCTTTCACAAAAAAGAGGGCAATTTAAAACCAAAGTATGAAACTCGCCGTTTTCACCACAAGGATCTATTCCTTTTTCTTTTAGCTCAACTGCTAATTCCTTAGTCAGTATCTTACCCAGATAGCTTTCTCCCATGATCGTATTACAGGAAACAATCATAGTCTCGATGCCATTATCAATCATTTCGTTTACTAATATAATTCGGTCTTGTTGCCACAAAGGCAAAATACATTTCAGAGAGGCGGCTCCACATACTTTATCTTCCCAGTCTTTATGGGCTTGCAAATCGATATCGCCAAAAACGGCGGCATCCAAATCATATTTTGCTTTAAGCGATTTTAAAGTACTAATAAACTTTGCCTCATAATCCCCCCAAGTAGCAGGAACACCTTCTAATGGTAGCTGCATTTTTTGAGCTTGTTGATTCAATATAGACAATGGCAATCCATGAGAACGGGATATTTTTCCATTTTCGTTCATCATATTCAACAACACTTTTGGAACTAAACCTTGATCAATTGCCTGCATCATGGCATAACAACTGTCTTTTCCACCACTCCAAGAAGTTAAAAAATTCATTATTGTCCTTTTATTGTAACAGGAATTCCTGAAACCATTAAAACCACTTTATCTGCTCTTTTTGCAATATACTGATTCATCCAACCTTGTAATTCGGTAAATTTTCGGCCAATATGCGTTTCAGCATGAACCCCCATTCCTATTTCATTGGTAACAATAATAATAGTCGCGTTTTCTTGATTTGCTATTTTGTCAAACTCTGCTTTGGCTTGTTCTAAACTCAATGCTACATCATTTTTAGTATCTATAAAAAAGTTAGTCAACCAAAGTGTAACACAATCTACTATCGCAACATTACCGGAGAAATCAATTTCACTCAAGTGCTTTTCTTTTTCGATGTTAATCCAGCGTTCATCACGGTCTTTTTGATGACGATCGATTCTTTTTTGAAAATCATCGTCCCATTTTCTCGCTGTTGCAACATACATGGGTTTAGCCGATAATTCTTTTGCCAAATTCTCGGCATAACTGCTTTTTCCAGAGCGCTCTCCTCCTGTAATTAAATATATCATTTTTTATTTTTTAAAATCATAAGGACAATGTCTACATCCGTTTCCACAGCAGCTCCCTCTTTTCAAATGAAAAAATGCTTTAAAAACATAATTACCTTTCTCTAAATAGTAATCAATTCCTTCGATTAAATGAGTTGATTTTGGTAACAATGCCGCTTTATTATGGAGAACAGTTTCCGAATTCAATGTAGCTACATACTCCTCAATTTTTTCTGAACAGGATTTTTTAAAGCAAATGGGGCAAAGGCAATCAATTGCTGTTGTAGGAACAAATATCGGCGGAAAATCATTACACCAACATCTAGTTCCTTCTAATGTATCTCCACAACCAAAGTTAGTTCCACAACTTGAACACTGTTTCGCTTTTATTCCATTCATGCTGTAAAGATAGTATTTGTTGATTTTTTTTGGCTAAAAAATAAACAAGATTTTTTTGTAATTTCTTTTACCTTTGCTTAAATCATAAAATAGCATCATGAAACTTTCTTCCTATAAAATTCTTTTACTAGTTGTTCTTCTCTCCTTCATTAGTTGTAAAAAAGCAGATAAATCAGAAACTAAATCCATTTTAAACGCAAAAAACGAAATTGAATATGCAAATAGCTTAGCCATATACAAGTACGAAGGCTTTTCTATAGTGAAGGTAATCAACCCATGGCCCAATGCTGAAAAAGGTTTTACTTATATCTTAAAAGAGAAAAACAGCGCCATCCCAGATAGTTTGAAAAAATACAATACCATCCAGGTACCTCTAGAGTCGATTGTGGTAACTTCTACTACGATTGTCCCTTATTTGGAAATGCTAGGAGTGGAAAATCGATTGGCTGGATTCCCACATACAGACTACATTTCTTCTAAAAAAACCAGAAAATTAATTGATAATGGAACCGTTAAAAATGTAGGGCAAAACGAAAAATTAAATATAGAGCAATTGATAGAAATGAACCCAGAGCTTATAGTGACTTTTGGTATTGACAACAATAATCCAATGATTGATAATCTTGCAAAAAGTGGCTTAAAAGTATGTATTCAGGCAGATTGGATGGAGCAATCTCCTCTTGGAAAAGCAGAATGGATAAAACTGTACGGCGCTCTTTTTGGAAAAGAGAAAGAAGCCAAAACTCAATTTGACGCTATTATTAAAAATTACAAAGAAGCGTTGGATTTGGTTTCCACCAAAAAACCAACAGCAACAGTATTATACGGTTCCATGTACCAAGATCAATGGTATGTGGCCAAAGCCAATAGTTGGGTTGCACAATTTTTAAAAGATTCAAAAGTTAATTACCTTTGGTCAGACACCGAAGGAACGGGTAGTATTGGATTATCATTCGAAAAAGTATTAGAAAAAGCTAAAACAGCTCAGTATTGGATTGCTACAGGCCCTTATAAAACAGTAGCTGAATTAGAAAAAATCAATCCACATTACAGTCAATTTGATGCCTTTAAAACCAAACAAGTATATACTTTTGAGGGTAAAATAGGCGCTACTGGCGGAACGATATACTATGAATCAGCCCCTAGCCGACCCGATTTAGTCCTAAAAGATTACATCAAAATTTTCCATGCTGATTTACTTCCAAATTATACTTTTACCTTTGCACAAAAACTAAACTAAACTAAACTAAACTAAACTAAACCCTCTCCATAAGACAGCATACAAAACGGATTTCCGATTCGTTTTTAAAAACTGATCCATTATCAAAAACACAATACAAATAAAAAAAATACTAATTGAATAATCAAAAACGAAATATCATTTTATTCTCTTTACTGGCTATAGGATTGGTCGTTTTGTTTTTTATAAACATCAGTTTTGGCTCGATAACAATTCCGTTCAAGGAAGTTTACAACAGCTTAACGGGAGGACAAGTAAGTAAATCCACTTGGGAATATATTATTATTAATTACCGCTTACCCAAAGCTATCACTGCTGTTTTAGTTGGAATGGGACTTTCTATCAGCGGATTGCTGATGCAAACTTTATTTAGAAATCCGCTTGCGGGACCTTATGTTTTAGGGCTGAGCTCAGGTGCAAGTTTAGGCGTTGCTTTTGTGATTTTAGGAGCTGCGTTTATGCCCTCATTTATCAGTACTATTCTATTGTCCTCTTACGGAATCGTTCTTGCGTCAACTATGGGAAGTTCTATCGTTTTATTAGCTGTTCTCCTAGTTTCTCATCGCTTGCGTGATACGATGGCCATTCTAATTGTAGGTTTGATGTTTGGTAGTTTTACCAGTGCCATCGTAGGAACACTTACGTATTTCAGCACGGCAGAACAATTACAAAAATTTACTTTTTGGTCTATGGGAACACTCGGTAATTTATCCTGGACCTCTATAACTATTTTATCCATTTCAGTTTTCATAGGATTACTATTAAGTCTATTTAGTATCAAACCCTTAAATGCATTATTACTTGGGGAAAACTACGCACGAAGTTTGGGACTTAATTTCAAGAAAATGCGACTTACTATAATTCTTGCCACTAGTATTCTCGCGGGAAGTATCACGGCTTATGCAGGGCCAATTGCCTTTATAGGTTTAGCAGTTCCTCATATTGCAAAACTTATATTCCAAACTAGTAATCATTCGGTTTTATATTGGAGTACACTTCTTCTTGGCGCGGGAATCATGCTTGTATGTGATCTAGTTTCACAAATGCCAGGTTTTGATATAACTTTACCTATAAATGCGATTACGTCACTACTTGGTGCACCTATTGTAATTTGGTTACTAGTACGTAAGAGGAAAATGATGGGGTGATTGAACATAAAAACGACTTTATTTTTTATCTCATTTAGAAAATTTAGGCAATACTGTACCTTAACTCCTTGACGGTTTTATAAAAAAAGTTTAAAAAATAAACTCGAAAAAATTGATGAATAAAAACATCCTATCCACATCAAACCTAAGCATTGGTTACAAAACCAAAAGCGCAGTTACGACCATTGCTAAAAACCTCAACCTGAATTTACAGCAAGGAAAACTTATAGCATTAATTGGTGCTAATGGAATAGGGAAGTCAACTTTATTGCGCACTATTAATGGAATTCAAAAACCATTGGAAGGGGCTGTCTATTTGAATGATAAAAAAGTAACTGATTATGAACCATTAGAACTAGCCCAAAATCTAAGTATTGTTTTAACCGAAAAATTACCGCCTAGTAATTTGACGGTTTTCGAATTGGTCGCTTTGGGACGTCAACCGTATACCAATTGGATCGGAACTTTATCCGATGAAGATGTTGCTAAAATTAATGAAGCCCTTGAACTGACCAAAATCAGTCATTTGGCCTCCAAAAAGCATTACGAAATAAGTGACGGGCAATTGCAAAAAGTGTTAGTAGCACGTGCATTGGCGCAAGATACTCCTTTAATTATTCTTGATGAGCCTACCACCCATCTCGATTTACTGCACAAAGTAGCACTCTTCAAATTGCTAAAAAAACTAACAAAGGAAACAAATAAATGTATTTTATTTTCGACACATGATATCGATATGGCGATTCAACTGAGTGATGAAATGATTATTATGACGGCAGAAACAGTCATCCAAGACGAACCGTGCAATTTGATTTCAAAAGGGAGTTTTAATACAATCTTTAAAGACGAACACATTACATTCGATTCCGCAAAAGGGAAATTTGTTATTGTATAATCACTATTTCGCACCAACAGTTATTAATTCCATAATGGACAACAGAATTATCACAAAACATACCCAAAAAGCAAAGTGTATCAATTTTATACTTTATTGTTTTGTAAATTAGTATACCTCATTCTTATTTCCCCAAATTCAACTTATCTACATTATTAAAACTAATCTTTAAAAATTTTAATTATGGAAAATTTGTGTACTTTACTCAAAAAAGTGGTTCTATTGGGAAGCTTATTTTTTCTCTATTCTTGCAGTCAGGACGAAATGATTTCTACTGATTTACAAACAAACACCTCCAAACCTTTTAATGTAAAAACGAATGCAATGAAGCTCAATGTATTCAAGGGACCTCAAGTAACACTCGGATACGGAAAAGTGCGCTCCTGGATAAGTGTTGATGGCAGTGGTAATCCAAATGAAATTGGAATTGAAATGACCGCTGAATCCTTATTAAATCCAGAAAGAGACAAAAATAATGCACCGCTGGCAGGTTCAACAATTGTTATTCCGCTACACCTTAAAGCACATCAGTTGACACCGTTTGATCATATCGGACTTAATTGGAATCCCAATGGCCATGAACCAGAACATGTTTTTGATGTACCCCATTTTGACATTCATTTTTATATGATCTCTCTCGACGAACAACTGGCTATACCAGCATGGTCTGAAAGCACAAATGATCTATTTAATAATTATCCGCCTTTGGGATATATGCCTGCTGATTATTTTACACCTCCTGATGGTGGTACTGCTGAAGCTCAAATGGGAAAACACTGGCTACCGTTAAACTTACCCGATTATTTGCCCTTTAGCAAAATTATGATCTATGGATCCTTTGATGGTGATTTGATATTTGTAGAACCTATGATAACTTTAGAGTATTTACTTTCTAATGAGGAATCTAGACTGAATTATTCTCAACCGGAACATTTTGCAAAAGCAGGTAATTACCCAACAAAATATAATATTTATCATGATGCCAAAACGGGCAGTACTTTTATAACACTGAGCGATTTTGTTATGCGAGATTAATTAAAAAAGAGGAAGCTTTTGATAAGGCTTCCTCTTTTTTTTTACCTTATTTCCCTTTTAATAAATTAACACTTACCGTGGCGATATTAGAATCTGGAAACCGTTTAAAAAATGAAATGTCTGGATACAAACCCGCTTCTGCAGCAATTTTATGCAATACAGGAATTTCTACAATATATTGATCCGAAAATCCATGAGTAGCATCATAAGCAGTTGCAGCCGTTTTCCCTAAATTAGCTGCAGTCAAAGCTGGAGGAATGGTATGTAACTCAATCATTAACAAGCCGTACTTATGCACATAAGGAGACCATTTATTAAAATGCTCTAGTAGATTATCTTCCACTACATTAGTACTAATCCTTTTTCCTCTGTGAGCAAAAGCACCAGTAGATTGACTATCTCTTTCTGGAGAACGTTTTTTTGGTTCTTCCCAAATGCGGTTGTGATCCAAAAAAGTTCTCACATTCAGCACATCCTTTAAATCAATATTATAATTTCCCAATAAATCTTCGGCAAGCACATCTGGCCTACCGATATCACCCCAAATGACTTTAGCCCAAATATCCGCTTTTATTAAATTGGCTCGCGTTACTTTCAAAGCAGCTTGATTGTAATCAACACCTATGAGAAACAAAGGGTAGTCATCAAGTATTTTTCCTCGAAAGGTTTGCCTTTCGATAACATTAAAAATATGTTCTAAGAAAGCACCATTGCCACAGCCCATATCTAAAATTCCTTTGGGTTGATCTTCTATTGGTAAATTAAACAATTGAATAATAATCTCATCGACAACCTTGAAGTAACTGTCATGAGCTCCACCGCTACCCCATACATTCATTTCACGGTCTACATGAATTTCGTCCTCCCCATCACTTGTATTTCGCAAAACATTAGGATTACCAAAAAGCAAATCATCTATTTTACTAAATGTTGGCAAATAGGAAACGGTTACTCCATAAGCAGATGCTCTTTTGGCAAAAAACAAACCCGTTTCTGTAAATTGATAATTTCCGTTTTTTTGGGTAAACCAACCCAAATAAGTTAAAAAATCCAGGATGACTTTAAAATTTTCTGGTGTTTTATGAAACTCTTCTGGTCGGAATGAGATTTCCATAAAATACTTATGAAACATTCCGCTCATTCCTAGTCTGACCAAAGTAGGACCAACTAATACCCCTTCAATATGCATCAATATTTGATGTTGTACTTCCTTGATTTTGGAGTCTTCTGAAAATACTAGATTGTAGTTTTTTTTATATTTTTCAAAAATGACTTTCAGCCTTTCAAAAGGAGCTTCTTCAAATAACCTAGGATGAAATTGCATCGAAAACTGTAACAGGTCAACCACATCCTCATAAAGGTCAAAAAAGGAAAAGGCAATTTCGCTTGTATCAGTCAAGCTAAATTTAATTTCATCTGTAGTAGTATTGATATGGTATTTCAAAAAACCTTGCGAACATAAAACGCGCAAACCTATATTGAGATACCCTTCATTAGCCGAAAAATGATTGGTAAGATCTGCTAAACTTACCTCCTTTTTATCCATCAAAAAAGCCAAAACTCCTTTTTTATGCAAAGAATAGGCTACTGGCGCAGTTACCAAACCATCTAAATGTCTAAAAATTGAACCACGGAGAGTAACTTTATCAATCATAAAAAGGAAATTTAAAATGAGTAGAATTCAGTTCTTATTGCAAATGAGGTACTCAAATATATAAAATTTCAATCGAACAATTGGGATAATTAGAATCTATATTGCTGCTATTACTTTAATTGAATTTGCCTTTTGGCTTCGCCAATTACAAATGCTACTGAATTGGCAATGTTGAAACTACGGATATTTGTTGACATCGGAATTTTTAAATGATTCTCGAATTGGGCCAAAACTTCTTTACTCAATCCCTTACTTTCTTTTCCAAAAACCAACCAATCACCATCTTGAAAATCAATATCCAAATACGATTTCGGGGCATGTGAACTCATTAAGAAAACTCTTGATGAATCTGGAACTATTGACTTCCATTCGGCTACATTTTGATATTGCGTTACATCAAGATGTACCCAATAATCAAGTCCCGAGCGTTTTAAATTTTTATCATTAATTACAAATCCAAAAGGATGAATTAAATGCAAACGACTTTCCGTTCCTACACACAAACGGCCAATGTTTCCAGTATTATTAGGTATTTCGGGCTCAACTAAAACAATGTTCAACATTAGTAATTATTTAAAGATTTAAAAATTAAAAAGATTAAAAAGATTAAAGTATTAATCTTCGGTATTAAAATCGGAGACTTCTATTACATCACCAGATTGTAAGTTGTCAAGATGTACATTCCCTATACGAACACGAACCAATCTTAAAGTAGGAAAACCTACAGCAGCAGTCATTTTACGTACTTGTCTAAACTTTCCTTCATTGACCGTGATCGAAGCCCAAGAAGTTGGACCATGACGTTCGTCACGAATTTTTTTCCCTCTAAGTCCAAAATTAGGTACTTCATGAATCAAACTGGCATTGCATTTTTTAGTAATGTATTTTGTCCCGTTGAAACCTATTTCTACCCCTTCTTTCATCAGGTCAACGGCGCTCTGAGTGATTACACCGTCCACTTGTACATAATATTCTTTATCTACTTTTTTTGATCGTATCATTTCGCTCATCTTACCATCAGTAGTCAGTAACAAAAGTCCTTCTGAATCTTCATCTAAACGACCAATTGCCATAGTCCCTAATGGAAAATCGTACAATTCCCCTAAAAGTTTCTTTTTTCTTTTCAACTCATAAATAAACTGACTTAAATAACCGTAGGGTTTGTGGAGGATAAAGTGTTGGTGGGGCATACTATTTGAACTATTTTATGCAAAAATACATTTTTAAATTGTCTGATATCAATTTTTAGGAATCTCACCCATCTTTTGCTACTTTTACTATTCATAAAAAAAACCTTTCATGTCAAATATGCTTCCTTTTTTGTTTCTATTTATTATTGCCCTTGCTATAGGAGTCTTCATAGGAAAACTCATTTTCTCCGCTCGCTTTCAGTCTGAAAAAATCAGTTTAGAAGAAAAACTGATTGCTTTAAATTCTCACTTTGACCAACAGAAAGAACAATATTTAAATGATCGTACTATATTCGAAAAACAACTTCAAACTAGTTCGCTAGAAAAAGAAACCATTCGAAATGAAAAAGACAGTTTAGCGATTCAGCTTTCGAAAAAAGAAGTGGATTTCGAAAATCTTTGGGAACGTAATAAAGAACAAAAAGAAGAAGTAGAAAAACTACAAGAAAAATTCACCAAAGAATTTGAGAATCTGGCAAATAAAATATTAGACGAAAAATCCAATAAATTTACAGAACAGAACAAGGAAAATATGAAAAACATCTTGTCTCCTTTGCAAGATAAAATTCAATTATTTGAGAAAAAAGTCGAAGATACCCACAAAGAAAGTATTGATTATCATGCGGCTTTACGCCAACAAATTCTGGGCTTACGTGAAATGAATATTCAAATGAGCAAGGAAACCATCAATTTGACCAAAGCCTTAAAGGGTGACAGCAAAATGCAAGGGAACTGGGGCGAACTCGTTTTGGAGCGTGTACTTGAAAAATCAGGATTGGAAAAAGGTCGTGAATATGAAGTACAACAAGCTTTTACTACGGAGGAAGGAAATCGTGTTTTCCCTGATGTTGTAATCAATCTCCCTGATGGCAAAAAAATGATAGTCGATTCTAAGGTTTCTTTGACTGCTTATGAAAAATACATTAACGAAGAAGAGGATGATTTAAAAATTGGTTATTTAAAAGAACATGTCAATTCCATAAAACGCCATGTAGAACAATTAGGCAATAAAAATTATCAAGATTTATACCAAATAGAAAGCCCCGACTTTGTACTGCTATTTATCCCAATTGAACCTGCTTTTGCCATGGCGCTGAATGAAGACAATACCTTGTACAACAAAGCATTCGAAAAAAACATTGTTATCGTAACACCAGCTACTTTACTTGCAACCTTACGTACTATTGACAGTATGTGGGCCAACCAAAAACAACAAGAAAATGCTTTTGAAATTGCGCGTCAAGCGGGAGCACTATATGACAAATTTGAAGGTTTTGTTGCTGATTTAATTAAAATTGGTAAAAAAATTGACGAAAGTAAAACGGAATATAGTGGTGCCATGAATAAATTAGTAGAAGGAAAAGGGAACTTGATTACCAGTGTAGAGAAATTGAAAAAAATGGGAGCCAAAGCTAAAAAGTCACTTCCAGAAAGCATCATAAATAGAGCTGAAAAAGACGAAAATCAACTATTAAACTAGAAAAAATGAAAAAATTTTTAGGCATTCTTGTGGCAGTAATCATACTATCAATCATTAGTTATTTTACTTTTTTATACTACGCAACCTATAGCGAAGGTGTTCGATCTGGTGAGTTAATTAAATTTAGTCATAAAGGAATGGTTTTCAAAACTTGGGAAGGAGAAATTAGTCAAGGCATTTCAGGTGCTCAAATATTCGCATTTTCAGTTTTAGACAAAGACAAAAAAGTAATTACAGATTTGCAAGAGATGGAAGGACAATATGTAAAAGTATCGTATATCGAACGTTACAAAACATTTCCTTGGTGGGGTGATACTAAGTATTACATTGTAGAAGTCAAGAAAGAAACCTCCCCTTTTAAAATTAAATAAAACATGCATAATACTTTCAAAACAGTCGCATCATCAGATATTACAATTTCTGAATTAATGCTTCCATCGCACACAAACTTTAGTGGTAAAATACATGGTGGCTATATCCTTTCTTTACTCGATCAAATTGCCTTTGCTTGCGCATCTAAATTTTCAGGAAATTATTGTGTAACAGCATCAGTAGATACCGTAGATTTTCTAAGACCTATAGAAGTTGGTGAATTAGTCACTATGAAGGCAAGTGTCAATTATGTAGGTAAAAGCTCCATGATTATAGGAATTCGAGTAGAGTCTGAAAACATTCAAACAGGAACTGTTAATCATTGTAATTCTTCTTATTTTACGATGGTTTCTAAAGATAAACATGGAGCAAATGCAAAAGTTCCAGGTCTTATCCTTTCCAATTTAGAGGAAGTGCGTCGTTTTTGTAATTGTTTGAAACAAATCTCCTTAAAAAAGGAAAAAAATCGTCATGAAGAGGTGTTTAATTATAGCTCTATAGAAACATTAGCAAGTTTGGAAAAATACAATGTTCAAATCGAACTAAGCTAATTAACTGATTACAAACACTTAACCGTTTGTAATTATTTTTCTTTTACTTTTCAGAATATTAAAATCAATTTAGTTCCTATTTCTCACCAATTAACCATTTGAATATAGTCTAAATTCGGCTGATTTTTCGTAACTTTAAGTAGAACAATATAGGACAAAACCTATGAAAAAAACGCTACTCTTACTCGCTTTGTTTATAGCAACCAACCTACATGCTCAAGAAAAAATGACTTCTACAAACGGAATCATTTCCTTTGAGGCATCAGTACCTTTTTTTGAAAATGTAGAAGCAAAAAACGAGACCGTAAATTCCTATTTAAACACAAAAAAAGGTCAAGTATCGTTTGTCGTTTATATTAATATGTTCCACTTTCAAAGAAGTTTAATGGAAGAGCATTTTAATGCTAATTATTTAGAAAGTAAAAAATATCCAAAAGCAACCTTTAAAGGTGTAATTGAAAAATTCGAAATAAAAAATATTGATTTTCATACGAATGTATATTACATAAGTGGGAAAATAACTATCCACGGCAAATCAAAAAACATAAGAGTGCCTGCTAAAATCAAAAAACTAGGTAAAGGTTTAGAACTACAATCCAATTTTACAATAAACACAGATGACTTCAATATTGCTATTCCCTATATCGTGAGAAATAAAATTTCTAAAGAAGTTACTATTACACTATATTCTGTTATACAATAATACTGTTAAGGCAAACAAATTTTTATCGTTTCTTCTAAATTTTTATGCTCGAAATAAAAGCCAGTACTTTCTATTTTATCTGAAGAAACCCTTCTACCAGTCAAAACAATCTTAGCCATTTCCCCCATCATTATTTTTAATACAAATGCAGGAATATTAGGCAGCCAAAGAGAGTGACCGCATAGCTTAGCTAAGGTTTTCGAAAAAATAGCATTGGTTGTATCGTCATTGATAGCCGCATTATATGGCCCTTCCATTTTAAGGTTAGTAATAGCTTCTAGATATATTCTACAAAGATCACTAATATGAATCCAAGGCATATATTGTTCCCCTGAGCCTAAAGCGGCACCTAAATTCCATTTAAACAGCGGAATTAACTTATTTAAAAAACCATCATTTTTACCCAATACTAAACCAGTACGAATTTTCACAGTCCGAATCCCTAAATTTCCAACACGATCCGCTGCAGCCTCCCATTTTTTACAGGTAACTCCCAAGAAATCATTTGCCTCAGTTGTTTTTTCAGTACAAATAGCTCTCCCGTTTATCGCTCCATAAATACCAACTGCTGAGGCAGAAACAAATGCTTCGGGTATTTTATTATTCTTTTTTAGAACGGAATAAATCAATTGAATTGATTTTTCCCTACTATCGATAATTTCCTCTTTCCTTTTTTTTGTCCATCTTTTTTCGGCAATGTTTTCTCCAGCAAGATGAATTATATAATCAGCATTAAGAACTGCTTCCTCTTCTATTTTCTGATTTGTAACATCCCAAGTATAATAAAAAATATTGGTTACATTCTCCTTTTTCCCTCTGCTTAAAATAGAAACTGTAAATCCTTTATCGATTAATAAATGGGTCATATGCCGTCCAATAAATCCAGTACCTCCTGATATCAAAACATTTTTTTTCATGGCAGTTCAACTTTAATGATTTTATAATAAAACAAATGTACAAAATAAATTTTTGTTTAACTTTAACAATATTTCATTAAACAATACATATCTTTATACTCTAATTTGAAATTTTCAAAAAAATGGCAACTAAAAAAGCAACACTTAGCAAAGACAAGATAGTTTCTATGTATATGGATTATACATTGGAAAATAATGAAAAGCCAAAATCAGTTTATCAATTTATGAAATTAAATGGATATTCAGAAACTGAATTTTACGCCTTTTTTGGAACTCTAGAAGGAATCGAAAAAGAAATATATGTGTTATTTCTGCAAAAAACGGTTGAACTTTTACACAAAAACAAAGAATACGAAACCTATGATATGAAAAGTAAAATGCTTAGTTTTTATTTTACTTTCTTCGAATTATTAGCTGCTAATCGTTCTTATGTCGTTATGAGTTTGAAAGAACACCAAAATCAGTTAAAAAATTTGATGCAATTATCAGAATTAAGAGTTGCTTTCAAGGAATACGTAACTACAATTATCACTGATGAATATCGTATTAAAAACGAAAAAGCACAGCAATATCAAGAAAAAGCAATTACCGAAGGGTCTTGGATTCAATTATTGATGACGCTAAAATTTTGGTTGGATGATTCCTCTCCTGCTTTTGAAAAGACAGATATTTTCATTGAGAAATCGGTTAAAGCCACTTTTGAATTAATGAATATCAGCCCTATTGAATCACTAATCGATTTTGGAAAATTTATTTTTAAAGAAAAAATACAAACCAAATAAATGAAAACAATTGATTATATCCCAACCTCAAAAATAGAAAGAGCGACGAAACTGGTGCAAACTGGTGCTAAAGTAGGCGTTAACTATTTAAAATATTACGGCGAAAAAATGGTGAATTCCGATTTGACACGTGACAAATTAAATGAAGACAATGCCGAAGACATATATGATGGTTTAAAAAGCCTAAAAGGAAGTGCACTTAAAGTAGCGCAAATGTTAAGTATGGATAAAAGTTTCTTGCCTCAAGCCTATGTAGAGAAATTTTCTTTGTCTCAATTTTCTGTTCCACCACTTTCTGCGCCATTAGTTTTGAAAACATTTAAAACTAATTTCGGAAAAACACCATACGAGATTTTTGATGAGTTTAATTCTACTTCAGTAAATGCGGCGAGTATCGGACAAGTACATTTAGCAGTAAAAGATAATAAAAAACTCGCTGTGAAAATTCAGTATCCTGGAGTAGCCAACAGTATCTCATCGGATTTGGCGTTGGTAAAGCCAATCGCTATAAGAATGTTTAATCTTCAAGGAAAAGACTCCGATAAATACTTTAAGGAAGTAGAAGACAAACTGATTGAAGAAACTAACTATTTGTTAGAACTACAACAAAGTCAAGAAGTAGTTGCAGCTTGTGAAAAAATTGACAATTTAGTTTTTCCAAATTACTACCCAGAGTTTTCATCAGAGAAAATTATTACGATGGATTGGATGACGGGTGTTCATTTATCTGAATTTAAAAATGCGAATCCTGAGATTGCCAATAAGCTAGGACAAGCATTATGGGATTTCTATATGTATCAAATCCACATTCTAAAAAAAGTACATGCTGATCCACATCCTGGAAATTTCTTGGTGAATGATAAAAATCAATTGGTAGCACTTGATTTTGGTTGCATGAAGCAAATACCAAATGAATTTTACATTCCTTATTTTGAATTGATTAACAAAGAAGTAATAGACAACAAAGTACTATTTGAAAAAAAACTATTTGAATTAGAAATATTAAGAACCGATGATTCTAAAGAAGAAATTATGTATTTCACTCAAATGTTTTACGATTTATTATCCCTATTTACTAAACCGTTCCAAACAGAAACTTTCGACTTTTCAGATGAAGAATTTTTTGAAAACATTGCCCAATTAGGAGAACGATTTTCAAAAGATACTAATCTTAGAAAAATGAATGGCAATAGAGGTTCTAAACATTTCATCTATATGAACAGGACTTTCTTTGGCTTGTATAATTTAATGTTTGATCTAAAAGCAACTATTGTAGTCAATCAATATAAAAAATACTAATCGTGAAATTAATTCTAGCAGAAATAGAAATTGATCGAATCATTGAAATGGCATGGGAAGATCGAACCACATTTGAAGCAATTCAAATTCAATTTGGTTTAAAAGAACAAGAAGTGATTGACTTAATGCGACAAGAAATGAAAGCGTCGAGTTTTAAAATGTGGCGTGAACGCGTGCAAGGCAGGAAAACAAAACATGAAAAATTACGTGATTTTCAAGAAGGTCGTTTTAAATGCAACAGACAAAGAAACATTAGCAATAATAAAATTTCAAAAAGATAGATTTAAAAACTTATTTTAAATGAAAAACATACTAATCATTGGTGGCAGCAAAGGCATAGGAAACGCCATTCTTTTACAACAATTAGAACAAAATACTATATATAACATTAGTAGAAGTACTCCTGAAATTTCACACCCAAATTTGATACATTATCCTCTAGATGTTTTAAATGATGCACTACCACAAATAGAAAAAATTGACACAATAATCTACTGCCCTGGTTCCATTAATTTGAAACCAATAGGAAGTTTAAGTATAGAAGATTTTAGAAATGACTTTGAAATTAATGTAATTGGAGCAGTAAAAGTCATTCAAAACTATTTACCTGTTTTAAAAAAGGGAACAAATCCATCCATACTCTTATTTAGTACAGTTGCTGCAAAACTGGGAATGCCATTTCACGCTAGTATTGCAACAGCTAAGGCGGGAGTGGAAGGATTAGTTAAATCGTTGGGAGCTGAGTTGGCATCGGTAGTACGCATCAATGCCATTGCTCCCACGATTACCGAAACATCGCTATCAGCAGGGATTTTACGAAATGACCGAATGAAGGAAAATATGGTAGAACGACACCCTATGAAAGGATACCTAAAACCAAAAGAAGTAGCAGATATGGCAGATTTTCTACTGTCTGAAAAAGCAAAATCTATTTCAGGTCAAGTCTTTGAAATGGATTATGGAATAGTAACTTTTAAAATATAATGACTCCCCTATAAAATAACAATCGCATGATTAAAGAAATGAAAAGTTACGAGAAAAAAGAGCAATATAATATTGAAACAACAAATCTATTAGCAGAAAATTACAAAACAATAATTCATGGTTTAGGAGAAGATGTTACTAGAGAAGGTCTAGAAAAAACACCTGAAAGAGTGGCTAAAGCCATGCAGTTTTTGACTCATGGATACGCAATTGACCCATTAGAAATATTAAAATCGGCATTATTTACTGAAGACCATAGCCAAATGATTGTGGTAAAAAATATCGAAGTCTATTCGATGTGTGAACATCATATGCTCCCTTTTTTTGGTAAAGCCCACGTTGCTTACATTCCAAATGGAAAAATTGTAGGGCTGAGTAAAATTCCTAGAATTGTAGATGCATATGCCCGTAGAATGCAAGTTCAAGAACGATTGACTGACCAAATTAAAGATTGTATTCAAGAAGCATTAGAACCATTAGGTGTTGCGGTAGTCATTGAAGCACAACACATGTGCATGCAAATGCGTGGCATTCAAAAACAAAATTCTTTCACAACTACTTCCTCTTTTACAGGTGCATTTGAAAAAAATAAAACTAGAAAAGAATTTATCAGCTTGATTTCTAATAAATTAAGTTAATTTAAACAAAAACTATGAAAATTCTCTTAACAGGCGCAACAGGTTATATTGGAAAGCGACTATTACCCATTTTAGTAGCACAAGGTCACGATATAATCTGTTGTGTAAGAGATAAAAACAGGTTCTATGTTCCAATTGATTTAACAAAAAACATCGAAGTTATTGAAGTTGATTTTTTAAAAGAAGAAACACTAAACAACATTCCTAATGACATTGATGCGGCCTATTACCTGATTCATTCGATGTCAAGTTCTGCTGATAATTATGATGAGTTAGAACAAGCTTCGGCTGAAAATTTTGTGACTAAAATAAATACCACCCATGCCAAACAAGTGATTTACTTGAGCGGTATTGTAAATGACAAATCACTTTCTAAACATTTATCTTCTAGAAAAAATGTAGAAAATATTCTAAGCTCAGGAACTTTCGCCCTTACCACTTTGCGTGCTGGAATTATCGTTGGTTCTGGAAGTGCCTCGTTCGAAATCATTAGGGATTTAGTCAATAAACTTCCAGTAATGATTACGCCCAAATGGCTTAATACCAAATGCCAACCTATTGCCATCAATGATGTGCTCGATTTTTTATCTAAATCACTGTTAAACCCCGTCACTTACAATCAAAGTTTTGATATAGGTGGTCCCGATATTTTGACTTATAAAGAAATGTTGTTGGCTTTCGCCAAAGCAAAAAAACTAAAACGCTGGATTTTCACCGTCCCAGTAATGACTCCAAAACTCTCCTCCTACTGGCTTTATTTCGTCACCTCAACTTCTTATAAATTAGCGAGCGCTTTAGTGAGTAGCATGAAAGTAGAAGTGATTTGTAGAGATACAAAAATTAACGAACTGCTTCAGGTAAAACCCATGTCCTACGAACAGGCACTTTCACGAGCATTAATAAAAGTTGATGAAGATAAAGTAGCTTCGAGTTGGAAAGATTCCTTAATCAGTGGTCGATTTAATAGTAATATTTCAGAATATCTACAAGTACCCAAAAAAGACTGTTTTATAGACAGACGCAAAATGGAAATTATAAATCGGGCCTATACCATTCACCAAATTTGGTCCATTGGTGGAGAAACAGGATGGTATTACGGAGATTGGTTGTGGGGATTGCGTGGATTTATTGATAAATTGTATGGTGGTGTAGGTTCTAGAAGAGGACGAACTAACAAACACGACATTCATGCTGGCGATGCACTGGATTTTTGGAGGGTTTTGTATGCTAATAAATCAGAAGGGAAATTAATTCTTTTTGCCGAAATGAAACTCCCGGGAGAAGCTTGGCTAGAATTCAAAATAATTGGAACCACCTTGTATCAATCTGCAACGTTTAGACCTAGAGGCATTTGGGGGAAATTATATTGGTATTCTGTTTTGCCTTTTCATGGGTTTATTTTTAAGGGAATGTTAGCGAAGTTAATTCGTTAAATATTTAACATATAAGTCATATAAGCTTTTTAACCATTAAGAAATTAAGTGAAATTAAGCTGAAAAAGCTATATGAAACTTAACTCCATAATGGTTTTAACTTTATTTACAATTCAAAAAACTTATATGACTTATATGTTTAATAAAAATCACTTCAATATTCCTGCCTTATAAGTCGCAATCGCTCTGTCTCTCGCCATAGCATGTTCTACCATAGGCGCTCCGTATCCTAAATCGAATTCAGGAATCCATTTACGAATGTAAATCCCTTTTTCGTCAAACTTTTTCAATTGAATTTCAGGATTGAATACTCTAAAATAAGGTGCAGCATCGCAACCCGTACCAGCTGCCCATTGCCAGTTTCCTACATTAGCAGATAGTTCATAATCCAACAACTTTTCGGCAAAATAAGCTTCGCCCCATTGCCACTGAATTAATAAATGTTTACACAAAAAACTCGCCACCACCATACGAACACGATTGTGCATGTACCCCGTTTCATTCAGCTGACGCATTCCTGCATCCACCATGGGATAACCTGTAGTACCAGTGCACCAGCGTTTGAAATCTTCTTCATTATTACGCCACTGGATACCATCATAAGCCGATTTGAAATTATGATCCATCACTTTTGGGAAACTATAAAGGATTTGCATGAAAAACTCTCGCCAAATGAGTTCACTCAAAAAAACATCATTTTTACGTACAGCCCAATTGACTAATTTTCGAATGCTAATAGTTCCAAAACGCAAATGAGGTGATAAGTAAGAGGTGCTATCTATCGCTGGAAAATCTCGGGTTTCGTGATAATTAGAAATTTGCGTGAGATTGTGTGGCTTTACTTTTATAGTACTTTCTATAAACCCAATTTGTTCCAAAGTTGGAAAATCAAAATTGCTTTTATAAAAATTACAATAGTAAAGGGAAGCATCAAATTCCGTTACTGGAGCGTTTGCTTTGTATTTTTCTAACCATTTATTTTTATAGGGTGTGTAAACCGTATAAGGCAAACCATCGGATTTGGTGATTTCCAATTCTTCAAAAATCACTTGGTCTTTATAGGAATTTGAAGTGGCGTTATTTGCATTTAATAATGCACCAATTGCAAGATCCCGTTTCATAGCATAAGGCTCATAATCTTTATTGAAAAACACTTCTTTGATATCAAATTCTTGAATTAACGATTGCCAAACGGATGCTGTAGCTCCTTTTTTTATCAAAAAGGAACTCCCTGATTCATGGAGTTTTGAATTAATCTTTGCAAGTGATTCGTGAATAAAACATACTCTCGCATCATCATTAGGTAAACTATCTAAAATTGCATCATCAAAAATAAACAATGAAATTACAGGATAATGAGATTGTAACGCATGAAATAAACCTACATTGTCTTCTAAACGCAAGTCCCGACGATACCAAAAAACAGCTACTGATTGCTTGGTCATTATTTTGAATTAAAAAGTTGATCGACCATTTTTACTCGGTGAGCAAAAATTTCGTTTAGTTTTCCTTTTACGACAAGCGTATTCATAATGCGTCCTAAGATTCCTAAAGGCAATCCATAATGGACTACATCAGTCATTTTTACTCCATTTTCGGTAGCTTCAAAAAAATGCTTGTGGTGCCAAAATGCATAAGGTCCAAAACGTTGTTCGTCTATGAAATAGCTATTGTCTTTTACTTTTGTTATTTCGGTTACCCACGCTATTTTAATTCCTGCTAAAGGCGATACTTTATATTGAATGATTTGGCCTGGATACATACTTTTCCCATCGTAATCAGTAATTTGAAAACCCATGGTTTCAGGTGTAATTTTTTGAAGGTTTTTTGGACTGGAAAAAAAAGCCCAACATTCCTCAATACTTGCATTGACATATTGAACCGATTCTTTTTTATAGAGTTTCATAGTAGTAGAGTTTAATAATCTATTCTTGAAGTATCAACAGGGATGCGTGAGATTTGAAATTAAAAGGAGGACAGCCAGTGGCTGTCAGGTATATTCGAAAAAGTTTTTAAATTATTCTTATATGAGTTTAATCAAAAAAACGGGTCACACCCAAATAATTTTACATTTTGTAATATTTGAAAGGGACAAATAACATTCCAAAACACTCCCCTTCTTCTTTTCCCAGATGCTTGTGGTGCACTTTATGGGCTTTTCGCAAACCGATTAGGTATTTGTTTTTGGTGTTTTTGAACCACTTGAAACGTTGATGAATTAAGACATCATGAATCATAAAATAGCAAAATCCGTAGGTAGTGATTCCAAGTGCGATGAAAAATAAATAATTGATTCCCCCCTCGACACCAAAATAAAAAAGAACGATGCTGGGGATGGCAAAAATGACAAAAAAAACATCATTCCGTTCAAATGGATGCGCATATTTAGGCTGGTGATGGTCTTCGTGAAAATACCACATCAAGCCGTGCATGATGTACTTGTGTGTGAGCCAAGTGACGCATTCCATAATGAGAAAAACGCTTATAAAAATTAAAAAAGAAATCATTGTTTTTTTATTTAAAAGTACTAGACTAATTTAAGTTTATAGGTTACAAATGATTGTGCTAGCAGTCCGGCTTTGGTATAATTAGAAACTCGGATTCTTGCACTCCCAATTTCGTGATAAGGTGTTTTTTCCAATTTTTTAAGTAGTTTTTTATAATAAACAAAAGCGGTATACACACCAAATTTAGCTTCAATAGGCAATTTTACAATGCCTTGATACGCTACTTTGAAATCTTCTTCGATTTCTTTGATAATCGCTATTTTAGCTTTTTCATCGAAAGATTTTAAGTCGACACCAGGGAAATAATTACGGTTTAAAACCAAATTATCATCTTTTAAATCTCGCAGGAAATTTACTTTTTGGAAGGCTGAGCCCAATCGCATGGCTTCCCCTTTTAACTGCTCATAACGGACTGCATTTCCTTTTACAAACACTTTGAGACACATCAAACCAACCACATCGGCTGATCCGTAAATATAGTCTTCGTATTCATCCTGCGTTTCATAATCTGATTTTACTAAATCCAGTTTCATACTTTTCAAGAAAGCTTGAATGAGATCATCTGTAATATTATATTCTTTTACTGTATGCTGAAATGAATTTAAAATAGGATTTAAACTGATTCCGGCTTTATACGATTTATAATATTCTTTTTCGAAATCATTAATTAAATCGGCTTTATCAAAACCATGAAAAGAATCTACAATTTCATCAGCAAAGCGCACAAAGCCGTAAATACTATAAATAGCATCTCTGATACTTGGTGACAGCATATATACCGCCAATGAAAATGAAGTACTATAGTTTTTAGTAACTAGCTTACTGCATTTGAAAGAGACATCATCAAATAATTGCTTCATAATAGTATTCTTTAATTTGCTTTTCTATTAACTCAGATACTAATTTTCCGGAAATTAGTGCAGGTGGAACTCCAGGTCCTGGAACAGTTAATTGCCCTGTAAAATAGAGATTGTTTACTTTTTTACTTTTTAATTTTGGTCTTAAAAAAGCCGTTTGCAATAAAGTATTTGCCATTCCGTAGGCATTGCCTTTGTATGAATTGTACTCAGATACAAAATCATTTTTGCAAAAGGATTCCTTAAATATAATATTTTTTTTAATGCTTTGCTGTGTTACGCGTTCAAAACGATCCATAATTTTATCAAAATATTCCTCCCTTAATTCTTCTGTATCTTCTATTCCAGGCGCCAATGGTATCAAGAAAAAACCCGTTTCCATTCCTTCTGGCGCTGCTGTTTTATCAGTCAGCGAAGGGAAATTAGCATAAAACAAAGGTTCTTTAGGCCATTGTGGTTTGTCATAAATATCAGCTGCATGTTGCTTAAAATCTACATCAAAAAATAAAGCATGATGTGAAATGTTTTTTATTTTTTTATTAAAACCCACATAGAACAATAGTGACGAAGGTGCAAAAACTCGACTTTTCCAATATTTTGCTGAATAGGCTCTATGTTCCTTATCTAGTAAAGTTTCGGTATGATGATAATCAGCACCACTTAAAACAATATCTGAATCAATTCGTTTGCCATTGACAACAATTGCTTTTGCCGTTTTATCTTCGACTATAATCTTTTCAATATTAGCATTGGTATGAAAAGTAACCCCTAGTTCAAGTGCTAAACTTTCCATTGCTTTAACCACGTCAAACATTCCTGTTTTGGGATGCCAAGTTCCAAGACCAAAGTCGGCAAAATTCATAAAACTATAAAATGAAGGCGTATCTGACGGTTTAGCTCCTAAGAACAAAACGGGAAATTCAAGAATTTGAATCAGTTTTTCATTTTTGAATTTCTTGCGAATATCTTTACTGATATTACTAAAAAAGGCTCCCACTTTCATTGCCGTCTCCACAGTCACCAATTCAAGTGGTGAAACTCCTGGACGATATACTAAATCTTTGATGGCAATATTATAATTGCTTTGTGCTTCCATCATAAAGTCATCTAAAATTTGGCCACTTCCTTTTTCGATTTTTTCGAAAGTAGTTTCAATTTCGATTAGATTATCTGCTATAGCTATAAAATCATCCACTCCATAATATACGCGATACGCTGGAGAAAGTTTTATGAGCTCGTAATAATCAGAAGTTTTTTTTCCAAAATCGGCAAAAAAACGATCAAAAACATCAGGCATCCAGTACCAACTTGGTCCCATATCAAAGGTAAAACCTTCTTTTTTTAACTGCCTAGCTCTACCTCCTATCGAGGCATTCTTTTCAAAAACGGCAACCTGATGACCCATTTTTGCTAAATAGCAAGAAGCAGACAATGCAGCGAAACCCGAACCTATAATTGTAATTTTCTTTTTCATTTGTTTAGCAAATATACAAAATGTTTAAACAAAATATTAAATTTTATCTACTAAATCTGAAATAGAATTAAAAACAACAACTTTATCATCACGCTTTTCCATATGGATAAATTCTGCTAGTCGACCAATATACCAAAGTGACGTATTCTCGTCAAGTAACTGAGTTATCATTTCGTCAACATATTCATTAACTATGTTACGCTCTGGTTGTACAGTGAAATAAGATAAAAAGACTATTGATTCAAAATGTTTTTTGAGGTCCTTCAAGTTTTCTATTGGCATACTCTCACCAAGATAGATTGCTTTATAACCCTGTAGTACTATTTCATAGTTGATATACATTAAACCTAATTCATGTATTTCATTCATTGGAAGAGATAAGACAAAAACCTTATCCGTTTTAGAAGGTTTTTGCGTTTGCACTTTTTCAATATTTATAACTAATTTTTGTTTTATTAAATAGCTGATAAAATGCTCATGTGCAGGAGAAATAGTATCTGTTTGCCATAACAAACCCAGTTCATTCATAAGGGGAATAAATACTTGATGGAAAACTTCTTTAAATGACTTCTCGGCTATTAACCAATTGTATGTATTAAAAAAAAGCTCTTGATCGAAATTCATCATTGCCATTTTAAAAGCACTGATTGCATGATTTTTAGCATTTTTAGAAGAAGTTATTTCGCGTACAAGTGATGGGATTTTTTCTTCAGAATAAGCCGCGATTTTAGAAATTTTATAGCCGTGATCATGTAACAAAGTAATATTTAATAGCTTTTGCAAACTAGCTAAATCATACAATCTAATATTAGTATCCGTACGCATTGGCTGTAAAACGTTATACCTCTTTTCCCAAATGCGAATTGTATGCGCTTTAATACCTGAAAGATTTTCTAAATCTTTTATACTAAAAACATTTTTTACATTGTTTATCATTTATTGAAATTTAATAAACAAATATAGCTTAAAAAATTAAATAAATAAGAAAAACAATTATTCCATATCAACCAATTGAAATGCATTCAACTTTTCTAAATTCAAAACTGTTTTAGAATTATCGATACTTCTAAAATACATAGACTCGAACTTAGCACCATAAACTACTTCATCAAAAGTATATGAAGTACGGATGGCAACTGTATTACTAAACATATCATCAAAAGTTTTAATATAAACCAAAATTTCACCACGCAAATTGGCATAATCTTCTTTCGTAAAATTATAGAGTGGACTATCTTCAGTAATAGGGTGAACCAAGGTCCAGCTTAAATTTAGTGCACTTATTTTTTGCAGTTCAAGATCAAGAGAATAAAATCGATTTACCATTTTCCCATTCTCCTCAATATTCATTCCCAATGTAATTTGAGCTTCGGCATCACTAAAATTAGTATTTTTAAAAGGAGTTAACCGTATCATTAAACCTTTGATATCATCATACGGAGCGATAACTGCATTATGCGAAAATTTAAGAAAAGCAGTTGGTCTACTAAATCTACCGAAGAACAATCCCGTCGCAATAGCAAAACTCAACAAGCCAATAAGCGCTTCGGCTGCAGAAAGTGCACTAGTTAAGAAACCAGTAGGACTTATATGGCCATAACCAACAGTCGTAAAGGTTTGCGCACTAAAGAAATAAGCTTTCCCAAATTGTTCCCACTTATTATCTGATAAAGCAATTCCGTCAAGGTGTTCAACACCAATTCCATAATAAATGGCCGCAAAAACAAAATTAATACTGATATAGAAGGACAAAATAATAGCCATGAATTTCCACGCTGACATTTCTATCATAGTATGATACCAACTGATGCGATGCAAAGCATGCATACCTCGTTTCTCAATGTTTGCCGAACCATTTTTATTTACAAAACGTCCTCCATAGCTACTTGCATTAGTACCAAAACCAGTATTTTGCTTTGCTTTAGCTCTCATATTAATTCTTTCTAATAACGCCATTTACTTGTAATTCTTTGAAAGTAAATTTAAACAAAAAATACAAGTACAATAAACCTATTGCATATTTAAAACAGTGCTTCTTTTTTTTAGCTAACTTTGATACTAGACTGTTTTTATAATCTAAGAATAGTGTTAAAAATGAAACTATTTTATTAGACAAAAAAAACGTTTTACAGCCTCCTTTTATTAATTTATGACAATGGTATAAATAAGAACTGACGCTATGAAAACAGCAGTACCAAATAGTTTTTGGCAATTTGACACTACATATTGGTATGATAAATTAAACAGTTCCCCTAACGGCTTGCCCCAAAATTTAGCAGAGCAAGTGTCTCTTCAAGCGGGACATAATATAAAAAAAGAATCAGTATTTAGTAAGGATTTCTTTCTATTGACAGGACAATTTAAAAGTCCGCTAATGCTATTACTAATTGGAGCGGTTATTTTATCAGCCTTTCTAGGTGATACCTCAGATGTTTTTATAATCCTATTTATTGTATTATCTACTGGTTTATTGAGTTTTTTCCAGGAAAGAAATGCAGGACGTATTGTCGATAAATTACAATCTTTAATTGCTTTAAAATGCAGCGTAATCCGAGACGGAATCGTACAAGACATTTTTAGCTCCACTATTGTCCCAGGAGATATTATTATTTTAAAAGCTGGAGATATGCTACCTGCAGATTGTTTAATTATTGAAGCAAATGAATTACACACTAATGAAGCTAGCCTTACTGGAGAATCCTATCCTACCGCAAAAGAAATAGGGGTTCTTGATGAAAACACTGAAATTGCTAAAAGAACAAATTCGCTATGGGAAGGAACCAGTATTGTAAGTGGCACTGCTAAGGCATTAGTAATCAACACGGGATCCAACACCATCTTTGGCACGATCACTAAAAATGCCAACACCACCGTTGAGACCAAATTTGAAAAAGGAATCAAAGATTTTGGTTTTTTTCTAATGAAAATTACGCTGGTATTGTCTCTTTTTATTTTAATAGTTAATTTATTGTATCATAAAAACGTGATAGAGTCCGCCTTATTTGCTTTGGCTTTAGCCGTAGGAATGGCCCCTGAATTACTACCTGCAATTACCACAATCGCTATGAGTGCAGGCGCACAAAGAATGTTGTCTAAAAAAGTTATAGTAAAAAAGCTCACTTCAATTCAAAATTTAGGAGAAGTAAATTTATTATGTACAGACAAAACAGGAACCATCACTGAAGGTACTATTAAAGTAGTAGGAACAGTAGATAGTCTAGGAAATGAATGTGAATTTGTGAAAGAAATTGGGTATTGGAATGCCACTTTTGAAACAGGATATTCAAATCCCATGGATGATGCCTTAAAAGAATTAATAATCGATTCAAAAATTACTCCCATAAAAACTGGGGAAATTCCCTATGATTTCATCCGTAAACGATTAAGTATAGCAATAATTACTAAGAATGACACTTTATTAATTAGTAAAGGAGCCTTTAACCAAATTATTTCCATTTGCTCCACTATGCGTTTACCAAACGGCAATATTGAAAATCTAGAACAACATAAAGCTGAAATAGAAAAAAACTTTGAACAATATGGTATCAATGGATTGAGAGCTATTGGTATTTGCTATAAAAACATAGAGGCAAGTACAATTACAAAAGAAGATGAAACTGCTATGGTATTTGCAGGATTCATTTTACTGGAAGATCCTATAAAAGAAGGGATAACTGAGGCAATTGAAAAATTAAAAAAACTACAGGTTAATCTAAAAATTATTTCAGGGGATAATAAAAATGTATCTAAATCTACAGCACTAAAGATTGGTATAAAAAATCCTGTAATAATCACCGGACAAGAGCTATATAAAATAAGTCCCGAGGCCTTAAAACAATTAGTAAAAAAAACACACATTTTTGCCGAAGTAGAACCACAACAAAAAGAACGAATTATTCAAGCTTTAAGAAAGACGTATACTGTAGCGTATATGGGCGACGGCATCAATGATGTATCAGCAATTAATGTTGCCGATGTTGGGATTTCTGTAGAGAATGCAGTGGATGTAGCACGAGAGGCAGCAGACTTTGTACTAATGGAAAAAGATTTAACCGTAATTATAGATGGTATTAAGGAAGGTAGAAAAACTTTTGCTAATACTTTAAAATACATTTTCATAAATACGGGTTCCACTTTTGGAAATATGTTTAGTGTAGCAATCGCTTCCCTTTTATTGCCGTTCCTCCCCATGTTGCCCAAACAGATTTTGCTAACAAACTTTATTACTGATTTTCCGTACCTAACTATTGCATCTGACAATGTAGACCCAGAGCAATTAAGAAAACCCGGTAAATGGAATCTCAAATTTATAAGAAACTACATGATTATTTTTGGGATACATAGCTCCATCTTTGATGTAATTACTTTTCTTATTCTTTTTTATATTCTAAAAGTAAAAGAATCCGCTTTTCAAACTGCGTGGTTTATCGAGTCCATACTCACAGAGTTGTTTATTTTATTTATCATTCGAACTCATAAAAACTTTTTTAAAAGTAAACCTGGAAAATACCTTTTCATACTTAGTGTCTTAGGATTACTAATAACGATTGCTTTACCCTACATTCCCTTCGCTGATAAAATTGGACTATCGCCACTTCCTTTATTTAATTTAGTACTCATGCTTCTAATTGTGGCGACTTATATCATTACAGCCGATCTATTAAAAGTTTGGTTTTTCAAAAAGTACAGAAATTAATTACTATAATTTATTTTAATAGTAGGTTCCCTCCAAAAAAAACATTTTTTTTAAAAATAAAAAATAATTTCTTCTTTTCAAAAACAAAATAGCGCGATTTATTTCTTTAAACAGCTGAAAATCAGTATATTTATATAGATTGAATTTAGTATTCTAATAATTTAGTATATGTTTAAAGATCGATTAGAAGCTGCATTAATGCTAAAAGATAAATTAAAAAAATACAGTCATAGCAATGCTATTGTTTTGGCTGTACCAAGGGGTGGTGTGCCTATAGGTTATGCAATTGCTAAAAAACTACAACTTCCTTTAGACATCATACTTTCAAAAAAGATAGGGCATCCTAACAACAAGGAATTTGCTATAGGCGCGATAGCATTAGACTCTGTGATTATAGATGATCAAATAAGTGTTTCTGACAGTTATATTCATAATGAAACTATACGATTACGCCAATTACTAGCGGAAAAATACAAGCTATATAGAGGCAATAACAAACCCCTTGATATTAACAGAAAAAATGTAATTCTAGTTGATGATGGAATTGCTACAGGAAATACACTCCTAGCCAGTATTGCCATGTTGCGAAAAAAGAAGCCTTCTAAAATAATTGTTGCTGTTCCCGTTTTACCTTATGATACAATACCCATTTTTGAACAATATGCTGATGAATTAGTTTACATACTAGCCCCTCACAACTTTAGAGCTGTAGGTGAATTTTATCAAGAATTTAATCCAGTCAAAGACGAAGAAGTAATACAAATGCTACAGGTTACCGCCCCAAATCAATAAAGAATCAAGACCTACTAATTATTCATTTTAAAATTTAAAATCATGAAGAAATTAGAAATAAATATCCCTTTGACTTCAGTGACACTGAAAGGGGATTTAGTCATTCCTGAAAATGCAATTGGAATTGTTGTCTTTTCTCATGGAAGCGGTAGTAGCCGATTGAGTCCTAGAAACAGAATGGTTGCGGAACTACTACAAAAGCAAAATATAGGAACTTTATTATTTGATTTACTTACCTTAGAAGAAGACGAAGTGTATCGAAATAGGTTCAATATTGATTTACTGGCGGGTCGCTTGATTGAAACCACAGAATGGCTTATGACCTATTCTTATGTAAAAAACATGCCTATCGGTTATTTTGGTGCCAGTACAGGAGCTGCATCTGCATTACGAGCGGCCGCTTATTTTGGAAATCTAATACAATCTGTAGTATCTCGAGGTGGCCGACCAGATTTAGCTTTGGGAGTACTACATCAAGTAACAGCACCCACCTTATTAATTGTAGGCGGTATGGATGTGCCTGTAATTGAAATGAATAAAATTGCTTTTGATGAATTGGAAGCTATAAAAGAAATGAAAATAGTTCCTGGTGCCAGTCATCTTTTTGCAGAACCCGAAAAACTAATAGAAGTAGCCAATTTAGCTGCCGTTTGGTACAAAAAACATTTAGTCAAAAATAAAGAACTAGCAACATAAAATCAATCAAAAAACACATTAGATAAAATCCCAACATTGGGATTTTTTTTGTCCCTAAATAGCAACTCATTTGCAGTACTCCCCAATAAATTTAATTATATTTGAGAATACAAATATTTGAAAATGCCTATTAAAAAAATCATAGAAGATTATCCTTATATTGCTTATAGCAAACCCATTTTAGAAGATAAAGCAATACTAGAACGCGCTAAATCTTTTTACGAATTCATGGATACAAGACGCTCAGTTAGAGGATTTTCAAATTTTCCTGTAGCTCGTGAAGTAATCGAAACCATAATCAAAACTGTTTCCACTGCTCCATCTGGTGCACACAAACAGCCTTGGACTTTTTGTGTAGTCGAAAATCCTGAAATTAAAAAACAAATACGCATCGCTGCCGAAGAGGAAGAACTTCAAAGTTATGAATCTCGAATGTCAAGCGAATGGCTTGACGATTTGAAACCTTTAGGAACCGATTGGCATAAACCCTTTTTAGAAACTGCTCCCTATATCATTATTGTTTTTAGACGCATTTATGAATTTGACGATGAAGGAAAAAAGAAAAATAATTATTACGTACAGGAAAGTGTAGGCTTAGCTTGCGGTTTTTTATTGGCCGCTATCCATGATGCTGGTTTAGTTTCTTTAACACACACACCAAGCCCCATGAATTTCATCACCAAAATCCTAAATCGCCCCGAAAACGAAAAACCTTTTTTATTAATTCCAGTGGGTTATCCTGCAGAGGAATGTTGGGTTCCAGATATAAAAAGAAAAGAATTGGAAGATATTTGTGTTTTTTATTAAAAAAAAACTTTAGTAAATTTTCGAAAAAAAATCACAAGAAATAATAAATAACCAAACATCAAACGGAATTAAAAATGAATGTTAGTTCGAAATTCAGACAAATGTATTGGGCACGAGTTACTATTGGACTTATAGTTGGAATCACCATGTCGATAAAGTTTTTGCAAATGTCAATAATGGAAAACGGAAGATTTAATTTTGAATATGCTCCTTTTTGGATTGGAATACTAATTAGTATTATATTGATTATTCAAATTATTTCAATTCTTACTTTACAAACGATACATGTTTATAATGATAAAATTGTAATCAAATATTTATTCTTTACTACTAGTAAAACATTACTTTATGATGCCATTTTAAATATTGAAAGAATTAAAATCCAACAAAAGGTCGAAAGTGGACTGGTAAGCGACGGTTATCATTTAAGTGCTATACATTTAACTAATGGCGAACAAGAAATTATTTCGCCCGATATATTTGAAAATTATACTGAAATTATTTATGCAATTCGCTCGAATTTAGATCAATATAAATAGCTCAATTTAGAAATTGCATTTAAAACAGCTTATAAATTTTTCTCAATACTAATAATAATAATAATAATAATAATAATAATAATAAACCAATATATATATGGCCTCAGGATTTTTTGCCCTTTTAGATGATATTGCAGCACTTATGGATGACGTCGCTTTGATGAGTAAAGTTGCTACCAAAAAAACAGCGGGAATATTAGGCGATGATTTAGCTGTTAATGCAGAGAAGGCATCAGGCTTTGTTTCTTCAAGAGAAATCCCTGTTTTATGGGCCATCACAAAAGGATCTTTATTGAATAAGTTAATCATTTTGCCTTTTGCCTTTTTATTAAGTGCTTTTGCTCCTATTGTAATTACTGTTATTCTACTATTAGGTGCATTTTATTTAGCCTACGAAGGTGTAGAAAAAATATACGAATACGTTGTTCCTCATAATCAAACGGAAAACAAAATTGAAACACAACCGCTAACCCAAGAGGAAATCCTCATTCTTGAAAAAGACAAAATAAAATCAGCTATTGTAACTGATTTCATATTATCAATAGAAATCGTGATAATTGCTTTAGGAACCGTTATGGGCAAACCTATTTTAGGACAAATTATTGTAGTTACCTTCATTTCGTTCCTAGCAACCGTAGGCGTTTACGGAATTGTTACTCTTATAGTTCGAATGGACGATGCAGGAGTTGCCATAAGAAAAAGAGAAAGTACTATCGCGCAATTATTAGGGGATCTATTAATTCAAGGGTTACCAAAAGTCATCAAAACATTAGCATTTGTAGGCACAATCGCCTTACTATTAGTAGCTGGTGGAATATTTGCACATAAAATCGAACCCTTACATCATTTTCTAAATGGTGTTCCTGATTTTGTAAAAGAATTTATCGTGGGCTTACTAGCGGGTATTGTTGCTTTGGCTCTCGTTTTAATTTTTAAAAAAATATTTAAAAAGAAATAAAAATAATTATACTCTAAATAGAAAAACACAATGATTTCCATAGCATTAATTGACACTAAACATCCCTTTTACCCCTTAGAACAAGAATTACGAAACAAAATTTTATTGAGACCTATAGGTGTTCCAGATCATGCTTGGGAAATGCACGATGAAAAATCATGGCATTTTGTCGCCGTTGAAAATGAAACTGTAATTGGTTGCGTTGTCTTGGTACCTTTAAATCCAGAGCAAACCAAAACGCAGCTAATGCAAATGGCAGTAGAAACCAATCAGCAAGGAAAAGGAGTTGGCAAACTATTAGTAAAAGAATTAATTGCTTTTTCTAAATCCAAAGGGATTAAAGAAGTCATATGCCACGCCAGAGACAATGCTGTCCCTTTCTACCTCAGCTTAGGTTTTGAAATTTATGATGACCCTTTTGTAGAAGTAGGCATTCAACATTACCACATGCGAATTAATTTATAAAATCAACACAACATGACTCTAGACAACACTTCTTATGCCGAGGCAGCGATGCTAATTAGAAAACCAGTATTCGATGTATTTCAAGCCTTTATTAATCCCGAAATCACGACTCAATTTTGGTTTACAAGTGCATCTGGAAAACTGGAAGAAGGCAAATCGATTGATTGGATTTGGGAAATGTACGGCAACCATACCGTTACCGTTAAAGTGCTTTCTATAAAGCCAAACGAATCCATTGTAATCCAATGGGGAGATGATGAAAAAGCCATAGCAGAATGGGAATTTAACGATTTAGGAGAAAGTAAAACCTTTGTTACCATAACCTACAACGGAATTCAAGGAAAGCAAGACGAGATGTGTGCCCAAATTAGAGATACTACCGAAGGTTTTACCTTGGTTTTAGCGGGCTTGAAAGCTTATTTAGAACACAATATTCAATTGAATTTAGTTTCTGATCGTTTTCCAAAAGAATTAAGAGAAGAATAAGAAACTTTTTCATGACTTTCTACTCTTTAAGAAAATACTGCATAAATAGAAAGGAGTTAGATTATTCGGTATATTTGATAATAAATAAAGTTTGATAGATATCAGACATCTAAGTTAGCCTCAACCATTTCGCAGAATCAAAAATAGGACTTTTAAAACAGAAGAATGAACATTGAATTGATATTTCAAGACAAAACGTCAAAACAAATAAAAAGTGTAGATGATTTTACATATGACATTAATGAAATTGTGAACATCCAATTTATTAATTACAACAAGGATAATATTAAGTATATAGAAAAAGAATTCAATATTAATACAAGCATTTTAAATACTGGAGAAGACATAGAAATTAGCTCTCATTATTTAGAAACAGAAAATCAAATTGGTATTAATTTTTCTGTCCCATATTTCGACATTGAAAATAAAATTAACGAAGTATCAGTTTGCATTATTTTAAAAAACGACACCCTATTCACATTCTCAACAGTAAAATTTGAAGAAATTTTACCCTTTCGACAAAAGCAATTTCAATTGGAAGAATTGGACGGTTTCTTAGATACTAATGCTTTTTTCGTATTAATAGTTGGTTTCGTTTCTGATTACTTTGCTGACTTAACAGAAATAATTTCTAAAAAGATAATAAATAGTTACTCTGAAATTTTAAAAAAGAATAAATTTTCTGAACAAGAGTTAGACAAACTAACTAATTTTAGTTTCAATAATTTAATAATTGAAGAAGCTAATAATGAATATCGAAGAATAATACATCTACTAAGAAAAAGTAAAAAACTAAACAGCGAAACAAAAGATAACTTTTATTCAGAACTTAATGATTTGTCTGTAATAAATGAGTATGTGCAGAACAACTTTAAAAGAATTGACGACTTGAAGCAAAATATATCAAGTAAAATTGAGTTGGAACAAAATAAAATTTTTAAAACTCTCACAATTGTAACAATGTGCATTTCATTACCGATGTTAGTAGCAGGTATTTATGGTATGAACTTTAAAAATATGCCTGAATTGGAATGGAAATTTGGCTATTTATACGTATTAATTTTAATAGTTTTAAGTTTTATATTTCCAATTCTATGGTTTCGAAAAAAGAAATGGTTCTAAAAACGGCATTGGTTAACAGTCGTTTGGCAAAAAAACGGGGTCGGTGGTTAAATGATGAGGACTGTTTCCTATCAAGTTCAGTGCTGGCAGACAGTGACGTGATTCGAAATCCGCTTTTTCGCCAAGCATCAAAACGTTAACTTCTCAAATCCTTCCAGTTAAGATACCCCTAAAAACAAAAAAAGCCCCAAACAGGGCTTTTTTACTATACTAAATTCAAGTATTATTTACTCAAATACATTTTCCTTCTAGAATACAATTCGTAGAATTGATCGTCTTTTAAGTCATCAATAAACAAGATGCTTTCTCCTGTCGATTTCATCTCAGGTCCTAATGCTTTGTTTACATTATGGAACTTGCTGAAAGAGAAAACCGGTTGCTTGATTGCATACCCTTTTAATTGTGGATTGAAATCAAAATCAGTTACTTTATTATGTCCTAACATTACTTTTGTAGCGTAGTTTACATAAGGTTCTCCGTAAGCTTTCGCAATAAATGGTACTGTACGAGATGCTCTAGGATTAGCTTCGATAATATAAACGGTATCGTCTTTTATCGCAAACTGAATGTTGATTAAACCAACCGTTCTTAATCCTAATGCTATTTTCTTAGTATGGTCTTTTATTTGTTGCATTACAAATTCTCCTAAATTAAAAGGAGGCAATGTTGCATTACTATCACCAGAGTGCACTCCACAAGGTTCGATGTGCTCCATAATTCCTATGATGTACACATTTTCTCCGTCACAAATCGCATCTGCTTCTGCTTCAATCGCACCATCTAAATAATGGTCTAAAAGCAATTTGTTTCCAGGAATGGTTTTCAATAAATTCACAACATGCTCTTCTAATTCTTGCTTGTTGATTACAATTTTCATTCCTTGACCTCCTAACACATACGAAGGACGAATCAATAATGGAAAGTCTAAAGTATCTGCTAATGCAGCAGCTTCATCAGCCGTTTCAGCAATTCCAAACTGCGGGAAAGGAATTTCTAATTCAGTCAATAAATCAGAGAAACGCCCTCTATCTTCGGCTAAATCCAAAGCATCAAAGCTAGTTCCAATAATTTTTATTCCGTATTTAGATAATTTTTCTGCTAATTTCAGTGCCGTTTGACCTCCTAATTGTACAATAACCCCTTCAGGTTTTTCGTGCTTGATAATATCGTAAATGTGTTCCCAAAAAACAGGCTCAAAGTATAATTTATCTGCCGTATCAAAATCAGTTGAAACCGTTTCAGGATTACAGTTAATCATGATGGTTTCGTATCCACACTCTTTAGCAGCAAGCACTCCGTGTACACAAGAATAATCAAATTCGATTCCTTGTCCAATTCTATTTGGGCCTGACCCAAGAACAATTATTTTCTTTTTATCGGTAACAACGCTTTCATTATCTACGAAACGAGTTCCGTCTGCTTTTTCAATTTCAGCTTCAAAAGTAGAATAGTAATAAGGTGTTTTCGCTTTAAATTCGGCCGCACAAGTATCAACTAGTTTGAATACGCGATTAATATCCATATCCATACGCAAAGCATGTACTTGACTTTCTAAACAGCCCACCATGTGTGCAATTTGTCTGTCGGCAAACCCTTTTTGTTTCGCTTCAAGCAAAAGTCCTTTTGGCAAGGCATCCACTTTATAGGTTGTAATTTCTTTTTCTAAAGTATAAAGTTCCTCATATTGTTTCAAGAACCACATATCGATTTTAGTAATTTCATGGATGCGGCTCAAAGGAATTCCCATGGCAATCGCATCATAAATTACAAATACACGATCCCAACTTGCAAAAGTTAGCTTCTCTATAATTTGTTCATAGTTCGTATATCCTTTTCCGTCAGCACCTAAACCATTTCTTTTAATTTCTAATGATTGAGTCGCTTTATGCAATGCTTCTTGGAACGAACGTCCAATTCCCATTACTTCACCAACCGATTTCATTTGAAGACCTAAAGTTCTATCCGCTCCTTCAAATTTATCAAAGTTCCAACGTGGAATTTTCACAATCACATAATCCAAAGTTGGTTCGAATAATGCCGAAGTAGATTTGGTAATTTGATTTTGCAGTTCATCTAAATTATATCCTAAAGCTAGTTTCGAAGCAATTTTTGCAATTGGATAACCTGTTGCTTTTGAAGCCAAGGCAGAAGAACGAGACACACGAGGATTGATTTCAATCGCTACGATATCTTCTTTATCATCTGGTGAAACGGCAAACTGTACGTTACAACCTCCTGCAAAATTTCCGATACTACGCATCATCAAGATCGCATAATCACGCATTCTTTGGAAAGTAGTATCCGATAAAGTCATTGCTGGTGCCACTGTGATTGAATCTCCAGTATGAATTCCCATTGGATCCATATTTTCGATAGAACAAATGATAACCACATTGTCGTTTTTATCTCTTAAAAGTTCCAATTCGTATTCTTTCCATCCCATTAAAGCCTTGTCAATCAAAACCTCATGGATAGGAGATGCTTCTAAACCTCTAGTTAAAAGTTCATCAAAATCTTCTTTTTTATAGACAATTGCTGCTCCAGTTCCTCCAAGTGTAAATGAAGGACGGATTACTAATGGAAAACCAAATTCTTGTGCAATTTCTTTTCCTCTTAAGTATGAAGTACAAATTTCTGCAGGTGCTGATGGTACTCCAATTTTTTTCAAAAGCTGTTTGAACTGCTCTCTATCCTCCGTAATATTAATGGCATTAACATCAACTCCAATTAATTTTACTCCAAAATCTTCCCAAATTCCTTTTTCTTCCGCTTCTAAACACAAGTTCAACGCCGTTTGTCCACCCATAGTAGGTAAAACAGCATCAATTTGTGGATGTGCTTTTAAGATTTCAATTATCGATTTAGTAGTTAAAGGCTTCAAATAAATATGATCGGCCATAGAAGGATCGGTCATAATCGTTGCTGGATTAGAGTTTATCAAGATAACTTCTATTCCTTCTTCACGAATTGAACGTGCAGATTGCGATCCTGCATAATCAAATTCGCAAGCTTGACCAATAACAATAGGACCTGAACCTATTATTAAAACTGATTTTATGGATGTGTCTTTTGGCATTGTAATATAATTATATTTAGTTTTTTTTGTTTAAAGTTTAAAGTTTAAGGTTAGTTACACAACATTAAACCTTTAAACATTAAACTTTTAATCTTATTTTAACGACAAGGTATAAAAAAAGGCGATACTAAAAAAAGTAACGCCTTATTTATGTTTATACAAACATTATTTTTTGTGTCTTGGGTCACAAGAAACAGTCAATTTATGTCTTCCTTTAGCTCTTCTTCTAGCAAGAACTTTTCTTCCATTCGCAGAAGCCATTCTGTCCATAAATCCGTGCTTATTTCTTCTTTTTCTTTTCGATGGTTGAAACGTTCTTTTGCTCATTGCTTTGTATCTTTAAATCTAATTTATATGTCTTCCTAATTTCGAATAACTGTTATTCTAAAACCGAGTGCAAATATACAAAGACTTTTTTTTCTCACAAGTAGTTTTGTAAAAATATTTTAAATTCATTTTACTATATTTGCGTTCCTAAAACAAACAGACTATGTTTCACAAGAATATCAAACTTATTATCGCTGGGCTTATCGTAATTACTGGCATTTGGCAATTTACTGAAAACAATATTGGAAACGGAATTTTCTTATTTTTATTGACTGCAATTCCTATTTTCCTTTACTTCAAAAACGAATTTATCTTACTTGCCTTCTTAAAACTACGTAAACAAGATTTTGAAGGAGCTAAAAAGTGGTTGAATTACATCAAAAAACCGGAATCGGCTTTAGTACAAAAACAGCAAGGATACTTTAATTACCTTCACGGAATCATGCTTTCTCAAACCAATATCAATCAAGCGGAGAAATATTTCAAGAAAGCGATTGAACTAGGATTATCTATGGACATGGATTTGGCTGTTGCCAAATTAAACCTAGCCGGTGTAGCCATGTCAAGAAGAAGAAAACTGGAAGCAACTAATTTACTGAACGAAGCTAAAAGACTTGACAAACAAGGCATGTTGAAAGAGCAAATCACCATGATGAAAGATCAAATGAAAAAAATATAATTATTTTATTTTCAAAAAAAACATCCGCAATTGCGGATGTTTTTTTTTTGCCTAATTATTTCTCAAAAAGTAAATAACCTGCTATTACTATCAAAGTAACCGCAAAAATATTTTTTAGCATTTTCTGATCTACGTGAATGGCTAGTTTACTCCCAAAGAAACCACCAACTATAAAAACCAAAGAAATGATTATAGCATAGCGCCAATCAACAAATCCTGCTTTGTGGTAATTGATGACCGCTAGCAAAGTTACCGGTGGTAATAAAGCGGCTAAACTTGTTCCTTGGGCTTGTTGCTGTGTAAAACCCATTAGCAATAATAAAGGAACCATAATTATCCCACCCCCAATTCCAATCAATCCACTCAGTACTCCTGCTACTAAACCAATAGTCATTAATATTATAATTGTTTGAATAGTCATTTTCATACCGTTTTAAATTAATATCCGCTTAAAGGAATTTCTAATGTATATTTTTTATTGGTAGGGTTATCCAATTTCTTATCTCTAAGCCATGGATTATGAATTTTTAAAATCTTATAATTGATTCCTTGTGCTTTTGCAAAATCGGCCAAATCAGTAATCGAACTATCTATTTCTATTTTTTTTGTTGGAAGTAGTGTATACAGTTCTTCATTTGCCAATGTAAATCCAAATTTATCCGGATTTTTCATGATTTCCTTCAAAGCTAATATTCTAAATACATATCGAGAGGTTTCTTCGGTCAGTAATAAATCGTAATAATTGGTTTCTTTTTGAGTATCCATTTGCTTGTTTACACCACCCATTCCACCGTTATAAGAAGCAGCGGCCAAGGTCCAAGTTCCAAATTTTGCTTTGGCACTTAAAAAGTAACTACAAGCAGCCTGAGTCGATTTCTCTAGATCATAGCGTTCGTCAACTCCATCATTCACTTCCATCCCACGTTCTTTGGCTGTTTCAGGCATAAATTGCCAAACTCCTCTTGCACCTGCACCCGAAACGGCATTTACTAAACCACTTTCTATCACAGCCAAATATTTAAAATCATCTGGAATACCATTTTTCTTTAAAATGGGTTCGATAATTGGAAATGCACGGTTGGCTCTTTTAATTGCTAAAATAGTTGAAGCATGCAAATTAATATTTACAATCAACTCCCTATCCAAGCGTTCCTTTACATCAGAGATTTTTAATGGCGTTTGTTCCCCTGCAAAATTAGCTGTTACTGGAAAATAATTTTCCAATTCTTCCTTTACTAGTTTCTTCTTTGATTCATCAGTGGTTGCAAAAATTAACAATCCACTCACAAAAATCAAAACAGTCATTAAACATATTTTTTCTATTACTCTCATCTCTTTTTTATTTTCACGTTCTTTTTAAACTAACAACAATCAATCCGTTTTTCCAACTGAATCTATAATAATTGCTGGTAAATTAGTATTGAACCATTTGTATTTATTTAAAATCATAATGTGCGTTCCTCCTTTTACTACAATACACTCTCTTATATATTTCATAGGAAAAACATCATCCATATCGCCATGAATATGAATTACTTTTTCATCAGGAATCGTTCTATCCCAAAGAATTACTTTTTCAACAGCCCATTGCAAATACCCAATATCGCGAACCGATAAGAATTTCTCATATAACTTCAATCTATGATTTATTTTTTCTCCAAAAGAAAATTTAGCCAGATTTTCTAAATTTAAAATCAAATTCATCGGAATCAATTTGTACGCTTTAGTCGTTTTAGCTACTTTCATCCTTCTAGGAAATTCCAAATTACTTTTGACACTCGAAATAATTACAACCTTCCTAACATTAATAAAAGCCGCCATTTCTTGCACTAAAATACCTCCAAAAGAAACACCTATTAAAACTGGATTCTCATGAGTTACTTTTTTAGAAATTCGTTGCGCATATTCAGATAATGATTCCTTTTCTAATGGAATTTCCCATTCAAGCAATATCATCTCAAAAACATCCGTAGGAAGCGAAATCCGTTCAAAAATTAGAGAACTTGCCGCCAAACCCGGCATGAAATAAACAGGAATTTTACTCATAATTATTTGTACCAATTTTATTATCTCCATCCATCTCGTGATAATGAATTTTGCATAAATTTAATTTTTTTATTCAAACTAACTGAACTTCGCACATTATATTAGCAATAAATTATGACTACTAAAACCTATAGATTCGACTGATTTTAAAAAGAACCAAGCCACTATTTTTAAATTTAGAGTCGATTACTCAAAAAATAAAAACAAGCAGCATCTAATCCTAAAGATTCAAATTTGTTTTTTTTTCGAATAAATAAAACGAAACTTAAGATACATTTAAAAATCATTTGATATTGACTATCAAATCAATACCTTTGTAAACAACGTCTCCCCTAAAGTCAAAAAATTAAAACTCTTTATGACTTTATCAGAAACTATTTTTTTTATTTAGACTTCATTTAGAGTATCACACCTACAACTTACACTTTGAGGGTAAAAAAAAAAGGCACTTGTTTATTTATAATTAAAATAAAACTGTAATCGACGATTAAATATAAAAAAGAAACCATCGGAATTATTAATTTCAATGTATTTGAAATTAATAATAAAAAACCTCTGGTCGAAATAAATAAGAATACCCAAAATTGAGACTATGGATAATAACTATCCTATCTATAACTTTTTTAATATATTATATGGATCAAGCTATCATCATGGAAATCAAAGACAATACATTTGCAAGACAATTTGAAACTACGCTAGACCAAGGATTGATTTCCGTAGAATATTCCTTTCAAGAGAAAAAAATATTTTTAACAAAAATAAACACTCCTGATCAATTTGAAAACGAAGAATTTATTGCGCAATTTCTTTCAGAAATTATGGCAATTGCTATTGAACGAAAATTAAAAGTCGTTCCCATTCTTCCTAAAATAGTTGTTTTTTTCAAGAAAAACCCTGAATACAAAGAGTTACTTCCCCCAGGAATTAGACTATAAAACAGTATTTTTAAATTCAAATTAATTTTACGGACGGCTTTTTTGTCTGTTAGAACGATTAGACTGCCTTGTTACTCTAGCTGATTGTCGCTCAGATTGTCTTATAGACGATCTTGACTGGGGAATTACTGAGGATTGACCTTGCTGTATTAACCCCCTATTTTCTCTTCTTATAGTTGGACTCGTTTTCCGTCTTGTTGTGGGTTGCGTTTGCCGTCTAGTCGATTCTCCATTTTCCCTTCTTATAGATGGATTCGTTTGTGGTCTCGTTGTGGGTTGCGTCTGCTGTCTAGTCGACTCTCCATTTTCTCTCCTTATAGATGGATTAGCTTGTGCTCTAGTTGAAGGCTGCGCTTGCTGTCTAGTCGCCTCTCCTTTTTCTCTCCTTATAGATGGATTAGCTTGTGCTCTAGTTGAAGGCTGCGCTTGCTGTCTTATTGATTCTCTACTTTCTCTTCTTATATCACTTCTTGTCGCTCTGGGTGGCGCAACGGGCCTTCTATAATTTCTTCCTTCATACGTTCTATCGTACGTTCCTCTTTCTCTATTTCTAGTAACTACAGAAGAGGTTGTTCTTCTTCTTAAATAATAGGAATGATGTGAAGGAAATCTAATATAAGACGCTCTGTGATAAAATTGACTTTCATAATAATGATTATGAAAGCTCCAATAGTTGTAATATAAAATAGGAGACCATGGGGACCAGTACGACGGAAAATACCCCCAATGCCATGGGGAAACATAAATGGAGAATAACGGAGAATACAGATACATAATTATGGGCCAATCTGAAATATAAACAATCCCATTTCCATATACATAATTAGGCGCAACTATGGTTTTATTACCTATATAACCAGGATTTGGAGTTTCGGAAACTACCCTTACGGATGGTTCCAAAACATAATTTTTACCATACAATGCTTCATCACCAATGATTTGAACTACAACATTGCCCTGATTATTTTTACTCACTTCAATCACAGCTACATCTTGATATTCATAACTATTTATAGAAACCCTAAGAACAATAGAATGAAAACCTCCTTGATTAAAGCTAATTACAGATATATAATCTATTATATTATCATTATTCAAATCCAAGTTATTAATATTGGAGTTTTGCGAATTGAGCGTTCTTTCAAATTCCTCCAATGTTTTAGATTGTTGAAAAACATCCAAAACAGCATAAAGATTTAGATTATCTCCAGGCATACCCAAAGCAATCATTTCGTTTCCAGTTTGCGAAAGCAAGGAACAACTCCAAAAGCAAGTTGCTATAACTACCCATTTCAAAACAAATTTTTTCATGACTGTTCTTTTTGCTATGTACAAATACATAGAACAAGTTACAAAAAATAAATTCCAATTAGTTGATTTATATATATTTAACTAATTTTTAGACTAATACAAAAACAGCTATAAAACAAAAAAGCATACGTACTATTCGTATGCTTTTTTGTTTTATAGCTGTTTTAAGAAAGTAGAACTTAATATATTCTACTTCTCAATTTCTCTCATACTTTCCATTTTCTTATTAGCTAAGAATCCTGTAATATCTTCAAAATGCTCCACTACTCTCTTGTTTCCAAATTCGAAAACTTTTGTTGCTAATCCATCTAAGAAATCACGGTCATGCGAAACCAAAATTAATGTTCCATCAAAATCACGAAGCGCATCTTTAATAATATCCTTAGTTTTCATGTCCAAGTGATTAGAAGGCTCATCCAAAATCAATAAATTCACTGGCTCCAACAATAATTTTATCATTGCTAAACGTGTTTTCTCTCCACCTGAAAGTACTTTCACTTTCTTAGTTACATCATCACCATGAAACATAAATGCACCTAAAATATCTTTAATCTTAGTTCTAACATCACCAACAGCTATATCATCTATCGTTTCAAAAATAGTAGCATTTTCATTTAATAAGGATGCTTGGTTTTGTGCAAAATAACCAATTTGCGCATTATGTCCAATTTCAAGATTTCCTCCATCAATACCAATTTCTTTCATGATGGCTTTAATCATGGTTGATTTTCCTTCCCCATTTTTACCTACAAAAGCCACTTTTTGACCTCTTTCAATAACAATATTAGCATCTTTGAAAACAACATGATCTCCATATGCTTTTGATAAGTCTTTTACGATTACAGGATATTGACCTGAACGAACTGCAGCAGGAAACTTTAATTTTAATGCCGAAGTATCTACTTCATCCACCTGCACTATAACTAATTTCTCTAACATCTTTACACGTGATTGAACGGCATCCGTTTTAGAAAAAGTTCCTTTAAAACGATCAATAAAAGTTCTATTGTCAGCAATCATACGTTGTTGTTCATCATATGCCTTTTGTTGGTGCATGCGACGGTCTTTTCTCAATTCTAAATAATGAGAATACTTGGCTTTATAATCATAGATACGTCCCATGGTTACTTCAATAGTACGATTCGTGATATTATCTACGAAGGCTCTATCGTGAGAAATCACCACAACCGCTTTGGCCGAATTAATCAAGAAATCCTCTAACCATTGGATACTTTCAATATCCATGTGATTGGTAGGTTCATCTAGCAAAATTAAATCTGGCTTTTGTAAAAGGATTTTAGCTAGTTCAATACGCATTCTCCATCCTCCTGAAAACTCAGAAGTTTGTCGATTGAAATCTTCTCTTTCAAATCCTAAACCCGTTAATATTTTCTCTACCTCCGCTTCATAATTCACCTCTTCAATCGCATAAAATTTCTCGCTCAAGTCAGAAACTCTTTCGATCAATTTCATGTAGGCATCACTTTCATAATCCGTACGAATAGTCAATTGCTCATTGATTTCATCAATTTCCGCTTTCATACCAAAAATTTCTCCAAATGCCTTTGAAGTTTCTTCCATTACAGTAGCACCATCCGTTGTCAATAAATGCTGCGGTAAATAAGCTACAACAGCATCTTTTGGTGCCGAAATATTTCCTGTAGAAGGTTTGCTTTGTCCTGCAATAATTTTAAGAAGCGTTGATTTTCCTGCTCCATTTTTACCCATAAGGGCAATTTTATCATTTTCATTTATAGCAAATGAAACATCGCTAAAAAGTGTAGTACCACCAAACTGTACTGAAATATCATTAACTGTAATCATTGTAATATAGATTTCTTGATTCGGTTGCTCATCAATTTGAAAACCGAGTTATTTTTTAAAAGTGCAAAGATAGAGTAAATAACTAATCGGTTTATTATAAAATGAAAGCTTCTAGAAACAGAATCAAATTCTTATCTCTAGAAGCTCTCAAAATAAATTATGAATTATTACTCTTCTTTCTTTTTATTAATGGTATGCCAAATATGTGCATTATAAACTCCGATATCTTCAGGATCAAAAACAGGATCTTTACCCTCCTTTTTTTGTTTTTCATAATCTTTCAATGCGGCCAATGCTGGTTTTTGCAAAAGAATAATCGCTATAATATTAAACCAAGCCATTAATCCTACTCCTAAATCTCCAATATCCCAAGCTAGTTTTGCTTGATTTATGGAACCATACATAATAACCAACATCATAACTAATTTTAATAAATGAGTATAAATAGGTGATTTTAAGTTTCTTGTTAAATAAGAAATATTTGTTTCAGCAATATAATAATAAGCCAAAATAGTAGTGAAAGCGAAGAAAAATAACGCTATTGCAACAAAATAAGACCCAAAACCTGGAAAAACACTATCCATAGCACTTTGCGTAAATCCTGGACCTACTGTTACATTTTGCGCCCCATTGTATAAAAACTCTGAAGCACCACTCGTTCCAAAAGCAGGATTTTGAACATTGTATTTTCCTGTTATTAACAACATAAAACCAGTAGCTGAACACACTAATAAAGTATCAATATATACCGAAAAAGATTGAACTAATCCTTGTTTTGTAGGGTGCGAAACATTGGCAGCTGCAGCAATATGTGGCGCCGTACCTTGTCCCGCTTCATTAGAATAAATTCCTCTTTTAACTCCCCATTGTACTGCAAGACCAAAAACAGCTCCAAAACCAGCTTCCATATTAAAAGCACTTTTGAAAACTAATGAAATTACTCCAGGAAGTTGATCATAATCAATTGCAATGATAACTAATACGATTAAAATATAACCAATTGCCATAATAGGCACAACATACTCTGTAAATTTAGCTATTCTTTTTACTCCACCAAATACAATCAGCCCAAATATAATAGCCACTGCAACTCCAGAAATCCAAGTATCTAATTGAAATGCATTTTGAATTCCATCAGCAACAGAGTTTGCTTGAACCCCCGGCAGTAATAAACCTGCAGAGATTACCGAAACCACTGCGAATAAAATACCAAACCATTTTACTCCTAATCCTCTTTCAATATAAAAAGCGGGACCTCCACGAAACTGACCTAAATGCTTTTCTTTATAAATTTGCGCCAAAGTCGCTTCAACAAATGCCGTACTAGCACCTAAGAACGCTACCATCCACATCCAAAACATAGCACCTGGACCACCAAAGGCAATTGCGGTCGCTACACCTGCGATATTTCCAGTACCTACTCTACCAGCCAAAGACATTGATAAAGCTTGAAAAGAAGACACGCCTGACTCTGAGCTTTCGCCATCAAACAACAAGCGAAACATTTCACGTATATGACGAACTTGTAAAAAACGAGTTCTTAAAGAAAAATAGAGTCCCGTTCCTAAACAGAGAACAATTAAAGCATTACTCCATACAATATCATTTAACACGCCAATAATCTCTTCCATATATTTATTTTAGATTAATAATTATTAAAAAATCAATAAAACAATCGTTTTACTCCTATTTTTTGATAAAACTAAAACATATAGATAAAAAAAACTAGCTTAAAGCCATAAAAAACGGCAAAAACTAATTATTTATCTAAAAATCAAGTTGAAATTTAAAACGATAATTTTATATATAATTTAACATTTTAACGCTAACCCATCACATACAAAAATGATTATCATAAAATACCATAATGAAGCCCAAAAAAAAGGCCTTATCTAAATTGATAAGGCCTTTAAAGTAATTAGTAAAAAAGTTATTCTTTTCTCCATTTTTTAGTTTCTTCAAAAACATGTTCTAATATAGCCGCTTCTTTTTCATCAAAATCAATATTTCTGCGACTCATGACTAAACGAGCCGTTTCAAAAGCTTTTTTAGTGATGTAAGTTGTAAAACCAGAAGCTCCTCCCCAAGAAAAACTAGGCACAAAATTACGAGGAAATCCACTTCCAAAAATATTAGCACTTACACCAATAACAGTTCCCGTATTAAACATGGTATTAATACCACATTTACTATGATCACCCATTATCAAACCACAAAATTGAAGTCCCGTTTTAGCAAAGCCTTCCGTTTCATAACTCCACAAACGCACCTCTTCGTAATTATTTTTTAGATTCGAATTATTACTATCAGCACCAATATTACACCATTCCCCTAAAACAGAATTTCCTAAGAAACCATCATGTCCTTTATTAGAATTAGGAAATAATACTGAATTATTGATTTCCCCTCCTACTTTAGAGTTTGATCCTACAGTAGTGGCACCATAAATTTTAGCTGCCATCTTTACAACTGCGCCTTCACATAAAGCAAAAGGACCACGAATTACAGATCCTTCCATAATTAAAGAATCCTTACCTATATATATAGGACCCGTTGAAGCATTAAGCGTTACAAACTCCAACTTAGCCCCTTCTTCGATAAAAATATTTTCTGGAGCGATTACATTGACACTTTTTGGAATGGGTTGTGATTTTCTATCTTCTGTCAAGAATTCAAAATCTTCCCGAATAGAAGCATCATTTTTTGAAAAAATATCCCAAGTATTCATGACAGTCAAGCATTCTTCTTCATATTCAAAAACTTCATAGGAATCAAAATCTACTTCTTCTTGATTTTCATGTGTATAAAAAGCGATTACTTCATCCCCTTTAAAAATCGCTTGATTTGCTTCTAGATTATAAATCATTTCCACTAAAACTGGATTCGGAATAAAAGAAGCATTAATCATCACATTTTCTTCTAATTCTACCATTGGATATTTTTCAGATAAATATTCCTCAGTCAAAGTAGTGGTGGTTGATCCCAAATGCATTTCCCATTTTTGACGTATCGTCATGATTCCAATAAGAATATCAGCAACGGGGCGAGTAAATGTAAAAGGCAATAAAGCATTACGAGCAGGCCCGTCAAAAAGTATGTAATTCATTTTATAAAGTTTCAAAGTTACAAAGGACCAAAGTTACAAAGTTTTTATTGGTTTCATTAACAAGTTTACCTCTTATCCATCCCAATTTATATCAATAAAAAAGCCTCCCGAAATGGAAGGCTTTAGTATAATTGAAAACAAGTTAAAATTATTTAACGTGTTTAGCGTATTTAGTTTTGAACTTGTCAATACGTCCTGCAGTATCGATAAGTTTGTTTTTACCTGTGTAAAAAGGGTGAGACGTTCTAGAGATCTCCATTTTTACAACTGGGTATTCAACACCATCAACTGTAATTGTTTCTCTTGTATCTGCTGTAGATTTAGTAATAAAAACGTCTTCGTTAGACATGTCTTTAAAAGCAACTAATCTGTAATTTTCTGGGTGTACACCTTTTTTCATCTTGTAATTCTTTTTATTTGTTTGGCTATAACTCCTTTTGAAGCTTTCCTTTTAACAGGAAAGGTATAAATTCATTATAACTTTTTATTTTATTCTGTTATTTTGAGTTTGCAAATTTACAATTATTTTTCAATAAACAATTCTTTGCTTCCTTTTTTTTATAAAATAGTAAAAAACTTTTTTTGCTCTTGAATAAATTGGGAATTACTATATTTGTGAATTAATTTATAAAAAATGAAAACTAATGATTAATGAAACCATTAAAAAAAACGGGGTCACTTTTGGAGTAATAACAGGTATTGGTTCAGCATTAATCACAACCTTAATATACACTATTGATTTAGAATTATTTACTTCTTGGTGGGTAGGTTTATTAAGCATGGCTTTTTATCTTGTTATTGCGATAGTTTTACTTTCGAAAACAAAAAAAGACCTAAACGGTATACTTACCTTTAAAGACGCCTTTACAACTTATTTTATTTCAGCTTTAATAGGTATCTTAATTTCATTAACTTTCAATATCATCTTGTTTAACTTTATAGATCCGTCGGCTAAAGATGCTATAAAAGAATTGACCATTAAATATATGGTAAAAACTATGGCTAAATTTAATGCTCCAGCATCTACAGTGAATGAGGCAATAAAGAACTTGCAAGAAAACGATCAGTTCTCTATAGTAGGATTATTAAAAGGATCACTTACAAATATAGTTTTCATTACCATCTTTGGTTTAATTATGGCCGCCTTTTTTAAATCAAAATCGACATCACAAGAATAACATAAATGAATTTATCCATACTCATACCCCTTCTCAACGAAGAGGAATCGCTTACTGAATTGTACACTTGGATCATAAAAGTGATGCAGGCAAACAATTATACTTATGAAATTATTTTTCTAGATGATGGAAGTACAGATAACTCTTGGTCAATTATAGAGCAATTTGCTACCGAAAACTCTAATGTAAAAGGAATTCGTTTCATGAGAAATTTTGGTAAATCACAGGCTTTACATGCTGGGTTTGCTAAAGCTCAAGGAGATGTTATCATTACGATGGATGCCGATTTACAAGATAGTCCAGAAGAAATTCCAGGTCTATATAATATGATAACTAGTCAAAATTTTGATTTGGTTTCCGGTTGGAAAAAGAAACGCTACGATTCAGTCGTTGCAAAAAATCTTCCATCTAAATTATTCAATTGGGCCGCTAGAAAAACTTCGGGTGTGGAATTGAATGATTTCAATTGTGGATTGAAAGCATACAAAAACATTGTAGTAAAAAACATTGAAGTTTCGGGTGAAATGCACCGCTATATTCCCGTTCTGGCAAAGAATGCTGGTTTTGGAAAAATTGGCGAAAAAGTGGTGCAACACCAAGCTAGAAAATATGGTGAGACTAAATTTGGAATGGAGCGTTTTATTAATGGTTTCCTAGATTTAATTACTATTTGGTTTCTATCTCGATTTGGGAAAAGACCAATGCATTTATTTGGAGCGATGGGTTCATTGATGTTCATCATTGGTTTCATGCTTGCTGGTTATATTGGAATATCAAAACTATACCATATGTACAATAACATGCGTTATAGTTTAGTGACTGATAATCCATGGTTTTTTATTGCTTTAACAACAATGGTTTTGGGAACTCAGCTGTTTTTGGCTGGTTTTCTGGGCGAAATTATTTTGCGTACAAAAAGCAACGAGGGACGTTATAAAATATCTAGTCAAGTTAATTTATAATAGGACCTAGCCCTGATAGCAGTGAAAATCCTTTATGTTTTTCCTTTAAAAACATAAAGATTGAAACGAATAGCAGGATGTAGCTCCAAAAAAAAAGAGCTCTTTTAAAACTAAAACTAAAAACTAAAATATGGATATTAAACAAAACATTCTAGATGCTGTGAATGAATGGTTAACACCAACATTTGACAACACGACTCAAGAAGCTATTAAAGAAATGATGGCGACATCACCTAAGGAACTAGAAGAGAGTTTTTATAAAAGTCTTGAATTCGGAACCGGCGGAATGCGCGGTGTTATGGGCGTAGGAAATAACCGTATCAATAAATATACACTTGGAAAAAGTACTCAAGGGCTTTCGGATTATTTACATACTTCATTTCCTAACCAACCTATAAAAGCGGTTATTGCGTATGACTGTCGTCATAATAGTGATACACTTGCTAAGGTGGTTGCTGATGTTTTCTCGGCAAATGGAATTCATGTTTATTTGTTTTCAAGTTTAAGACCAACACCAGAACTGTCATTTGCACTTAAACATTTAGGTTGCCAATGCGGAATTGTCCTTACTGCTTCTCACAATCCACCTGAATACAATGGATACAAAGTGTATTGGGAAGATGGTGGCCAAATTGTCCCACCGGAAGATGAGGGAATCATCAATGTTATTGAGAATTTAAATTACAACCAAATCAAATTTACTGCAAATGAAGATTTGATAGAATATATAGATACTGAAGTTGACGCCGCTTTTATTAAATCGACTATCGAAAATGCGAGTTTTGGTACTTCGGCTGTTGCCAAAGAAAATTTAAATATCGTATTTACTTCTTTACACGGTACATCAATCACTCTTGTTCCCGATACTTTCGAGCAAGCTGGTTATCCAAATGTACATATTGTTGAGGAACAAAGAGTTCCAAATGGTGATTTCCCAACGGTAAAATCTCCTAATCCAGAAGAACCAGAAGCATTAGCAATGGCATTAGCATTAGCAGACAAAACAAATTCTGATATTGTAATAGGAACTGATCCAGATTGCGATAGATTGGGTGTTGCTGTTCGTGATAATGAAGGCAAAATGACTTTGCTGAATGGAAATCAAACAATGATTTTGATGACTGCATTTTTACTAGAACAATGGAAAAAAGCAGGAAAAATCAATGGAAAACAATTTGTAGGTTCTACAATTGTTTCTACTCCTATGATTATGGAATTGGCATCGGCTTATGGTGTACAATTTAAAGTAGGTTTGACTGGTTTTAAATGGATTGCCAAAATGATAAAAGATTTCCCTGAACTACAATTCATTGGTGGTGGAGAGGAAAGTTTTGGATACATGGTTGGTGATGCTGTTCGTGATAAAGATGCTGTTGCAGCTACTTTATTAATATGCGAAGTGGCAGCGCAAGCAAAAGAAAAAGGAAGCACTGTTTATAAAGAATTACTACAACTTTATGTAGAACACGGTTTTTACAAAGAACATTTGATTTCTATCACTAAAAAAGGGATGGAAGGTTTAGCCGAAATCAATCAAATGATGGTTTCTATGCGTGAGAATCCAGTTAAAGAAATTAATGGACAAAGAGTAATCATGTTAGAAGATTACAAATCATCTGTTGCCAAAAACTTACTTACAGGCGAAGAAGATATCATGGATATGCCAAAAGCAGATGTATTAATTTATTACACTGAAGATGGATCTAAAATTTGCGCTAGACCAAGTGGAACCGAACCTAAAATAAAATTCTACATCAGTGTAAATACAGAACTAGATGCTGTTGAAAACTTCGATAAAGTAGAAGCTTCATTGAATGAAAAAATAAAAAATATTATTGCAGCGATGCAATTGAACTAATTGTATACAACTCCATTTTTCTCACAGACCCGACAGGCTTTAAAATTTGTCGGGTCTTAATGGTAAAAAAAACTTAAATGAATAATTTTAAAAAAATATTTTCTTTTGTAATTCCTTATAAAAAGTACGCCTATCTCAACATTTTTTTTAATGTTTTATATGCACTTTTCAGCACGCTTTCTTTTATGTCATTGATCCCCATGATGCAGGTCTTATTTGACCAAACAAAAAGAAATACTGTCGAACCCACTTATACTGGAATTGGTGAATTCAAACAATTTGCTGAGGATTATTTAAGTTATTATATTACCAATACCACCGATACTCTTGGTGTAGGTCACACCCTATCCATTATGGTTGCCGTGATTATCTCGATCTTTTTACTAAAAAACTTGAGTGATTATCTAGCCTTGTTTTTTATTACCTTTTTAAGAAATGGAATCTTGAAAGACATGCGTAATGCGATGTACAAAAAAACGATCGATTTGCCTTTGGCTTTTTTCTCTGAGAAAAGAAAAGGAGATGTTATTTCAAGAATATCAGCTGATGTCAATGAGGTACAAACTTCTTTCTTATCTATTTTAGAACTTGCAGTAAAAGAGCCATTAACGATTGTATTTACGATAATTGCAATGCTTACCATAAGTACTAAATTGACCTTGTTTGTATTTATTTTTATTCCCGTATCTGGTTATGTCATTTCCCTTATTGGAAAACAGTTAAAAAAACAATCTACTAAAGCACAAGAAGAACAAGGAGTATTTTTATCGACTATCGAAGAAACACTGGGCGGATTGAAAGTAGTAAAAGGATACAATTCTGAAAAGTACTTTAATCAAATATTCACAGCATCTACACAACGCTTTTTTAAATTATCAAACAGCATTGGCAACCGACAAAACCTAGCTTCACCAATGAGTGAATTTATGGGAATTATGGTTATTGCTATTTTATTATGGTATGGAGGAAATATGGTTTTGATCGAAAAAACCTTAAACGGCGCTTCTTTTATTGCTTATATGGGATTAGCATATAACATTTTAACTCCAGCAAAATCAATCTCAAAAGCATCTTATAGCATCAAAAAAGGGAATGCCGCAGCCGATAGAATTTTGGAAATCTTAGAACAAGAAAATGCTATTAAAAGTAAAAAAGACGCAGTAGAAAAAAATACATTTGAATCGAATATTTCTATCAAAAACATCAATTTCAAATACGAAGATGAAATTGTATTAAAAGACTTTTCACTACAAGTAAAAAAAGGGCAAACAGTAGCGCTTGTTGGACAATCTGGAAGTGGAAAAAGTACCATTGCCAATTTGCTGACTCGTTTTTATGATGTAAACGACGGTACAATAGACATTGACGGTATTAATATTAAAGACATGAATCTTCAGTCTTTGCGAGGTTTAATGGGATTAGTTACTCAAGATAGCATTTTGTTTAATGACACTATAAAAGCAAACATTTCACTAGGAAAATTAGACGCTACAAATGATGAAATCATTGAAGCGCTGAAAATTGCCAATGCGTATGAATTTGTACAAGATTTACCAAAAGGAATACATACGAATATAGGAGACAGCGGAAACAAACTTTCTGGTGGTCAAAAACAACGTTTATCGATTGCGAGAGCGGTATTGAAAAACCCTCCAATCATGATTTTGGATGAAGCGACATCAGCATTGGATACTGAAAGCGAAAAATTCGTACAAGTTGCTCTAGAAAACATGATGCAAAACCGAACTTCGATAGTTATTGCACACCGTCTTTCAACCATTCAAAAAGCAGATCTAATTGTGGTAATGCAAAAGGGAAAAATTGTTGAACAAGGTAAACATGAAGAACTTATTGCTTTAAATGGTATGTATAACAAATTGGTAACTATGCAATCTTTTGAATGATGCACTTAAATCACTAAATTTGATTTAAGGATTTACAGTATATTAAAATTAAAAATCTTTAAATTAAAAAATGTACCACAGTAACCCAAATATCAATCTTACCGAAGACCTTGACACTATTGTCTGGAAATATTTAGATTTATCCAAGTTTTTAGACTTATTGATGTCTAAAAAGCTATTCATGTCACGGTCAGATAAATTTGAAGATCAGTATGAAGGTACCTTCAGTGAACCTACATACGAAGAAATAAAAAGATTATCGATAGACAACCCTGATTTTCTAAAATATTACAAAACGCATCGTGAAAAAGTAGCTATTAGTAGTTGGCATATTAACGAATATGAATCATTTGCTATGTGGCAAATTTTCACACAAAACAGTGAAGGACTAGCCATTCAATCTACTATAGGGAGACTACAAAATGCACTTGGGCCCGAAAATAATTACAAACAGTATATTGGTGAAGTAAATTATATTGACTACAAAAAAGAATACATTCCTTTTGACGATATGTTTTTCCCATTTTTATTTAAAAGAAAAAGCTTTCAGTACGAACGTGAGGTGCGCATCATAACTGATGTTGCCGACAGTAAAATCATCTTAAATGATGGGCTAAAAATAAGCGTTGACATCAATCAATTGATTGAAAAAATCTATATACATCCAAAATCGGAAAATTGGTATAAAAATCTAGTGATTCAACTGGTAAAGCAACTTGATTTTAACTTTACAATCGAAAAATCAGATCTTGAAAGTGATATTTTAATTTAGCTTTTAATTATATTGGCTGATAACTTGACACTTTCCATTCGTTGTTTGACAAATCTACATAATTGTAATGTACTACATCATTTTTATCAAATTGTCCATTCTTATTAGTATCCTCTACTGTTCTAAAGTACAAACGGTTTTTTGATTCGATTAAACTCCAGTCTATTAATTCCTGAAAATCAGGAGATATTTTAGTGAAACGAGCGCCGCTAATCTCACTAAGGTATAAGGATTTGATATCGCTAGTATCTAATTTTCCATCTCTATTGGTATCTATGTCATACATGGTATACACCATAATTTGCTTTTTAGCTCTATCAGAAACTGCTTTTAGGTAAGTAGCAGTTAAAATCAAAGCAGGCTTATCAGTTAAAGCATGAATCGAATCAGAATCTGTTTTTTGAAATTTTAAGTTTTGCAAATAACCGGTAATTTCATTCTCTCCATAATTAGAAATGGTAAAACTTAAATCGATCACACTCGAAGAGCCATAACGTGCTTTCGTTCCTCTTTCATACACTCGCAAGTCTCCCACAGGATGAATTAAATAATCCGTTCCTTCCATTTGAATAGGTAAATCAGAAAGCGCGACTTGAGTAGAATCTACTTTAGTCATTTCTTTCCCTTTATTGGCAGAATCATAAATTACCTTCGGCTTCTCTACCTCATCTTTACAACTTGTTAAAAGTAAAACCGAAATGCCTATTAATGCTATATGTAATCTTTTCATAATCATGTACTATTAAAATAAAACCAAATGTAATCAATTTTAAAAATGCTTTTTATAATTAAATCCAATTTATGTCATAAATTGATCGAATAACTATAAGACATCAACCGTTCGTCATTATAATTTAGCACTTAACTTTACATTAAACACCCTAGTGGTCATATAATTTGGAATCGCATATTCATTTTTAGAATACACATCTCGAACCCAAGTATTCGTTATCGCATTTTGATTATTAAACAAATTAAATATTTCTAATCCTATTGCGAGTTCCTTGAAATTCCCAAACCAATTTTTATACTGATTTCCAGCATTGTTATCAATAAAAACTTTAGAAAAACCTATGTCTACTCTGCGATAATCATTCAATCTATTTTGATACAAATAAGGATCAGCATACGAAGGAGAACCTCCTGGTAATCCCGTATTGTAAACTAAATTCAAATACAATTTCACACTAGGAATATTGGGCATATAATCCTGAAATAGCATTCCAAATTTTAGCCTTTGATCAGTTGGTCTCGCAATATACCCTTTATTTTCACTATTCTCTTCGGTTTTTAAATAACCAAAACTCAACCACGACTCAGTACCAGGAACAAATTCTCCATTCAAGCGAAGATCTAAACCTTGCGCATATCCTTTAGCCACATTTGAAGCAGCATAACGTATTCTTACATTGTCTATTGTATAGGTATTTACATCCGTCAGTGATTTATAATACATTTCAGAAACTAATTTAAAAGGACGTTCCCACATTTTAAAACTAAAATCATTTCCTACTACAAAATGAACCGATTGTTGTGCCTTAACATTAGGATGCACTATTCCGTCAGCATCCCTAAGTTCTCTATAAAAAGGAGGTTGCTGATATACACCTCCAGAAACCCTAAAAACCATATCTTTTTTCCAGTAGGGTTTAATGGCAATTTGCGCTCTTGGGCTAACAGTAAACTGGTCATTTCCTTTTTCCAATGCACCTTGAACGTCCCAACTATGCATACGAACACCTGCATTTAACCAAACCTCTGTCTGTCCAATATTGCCTTTTCTACTCCATTGCCCATAGCCCGAAAAACGATTAATTGTATTAAAATTAGTTGCTCTCACATTTTGATAAGGAACTAGTGGTCCAGTATATGAAGAATAGGGCTGGTCATTCTTAGGCAGGTCAATAATTGGCTGATTAATCGAAAAACCAGCAGAGTCAATGACTTCCCATTCTACCACTCGGTCCCGAATTGATTCACGAGTGTATTTTGCTCCCCATTCCAATTGATTTTTTTTCCAATCATAAAATCCTTTCACTTCTGCATTAACAATCAAAGCGTCCAAATCATTTCTAGCATGATTGAGTTGGGATCCGATTCCTTCCGTATAAGAGACATCTCCATACGAATCTGAACCAATAGTCGAGTCTACAGCTCCTAATCGATATTGCGCAAAAATGTCAAAATATTCTTGTTCCAAAGTGTGAAAAATAGACCCAATAAATTTCAGGGTTAATTTATCTGTAGCTTTAAATGTTGATTTAAAAGCACCAAAATAAGTATCATATCGATCTTTTTCTTGCCCTTCATAATAGACAGTCAGTGCCATAGGCTTGTCTATTGTTCCAAATTTAGTTTGACGTGTTAATGGCTGGTAAACATATTTATTTTGTGAAATATTTCCTAGAAAACTCCACTGCCATTTGGCCGAAGCCTGATAATTAATATTCGTTTGAATATCAGCAAATGTTGGAGTATAATTGGTTTGTGTATCTTGGCTTTTAACCAAAAGACTATTGTTTCGATAACGAACCCCTGTAATTGCCGACCACTTTTTATTCTTAGAAACTGCGTCAACAGATAAGCTTCCGCCAAGAAAACTAGCTTCAAGTGAAGCGCCAAACTTTGTAGGCTTGCGATAGGTAATATCTAAAACGGATGATAATTTATCTCCAAATTTTGCTTGAAAACCACCAGCTGAAAATTCTACATTTTGAACTAAATCAGTATTAGTAAAACTCAATCCTTCTTGCTGACCGGAACGAATAAGAAATGGACGATAAATTTCAATTTCATTGACATAAACTAAATTCTCATCATAATTTCCACCACGAACGGCATACTGAGTACTCAATTCATTATTCGAATTTACGCCTGGCAGTGTTTTTAATATTGATTCAATTCCAGCATTAGCTCCTGGTATGTTCTTAATTATTTCCGGTTCAATTACAGTTATTCCTTGAACCTGCTTCTTATTGTTATTAGTCACAATAATCTCCCCCATTTGTTCTTGCTGGTCACTCATAACCAAGTTGAACACTTGTTCTTCATTTTCTTTTAAAATTAGCAAAAGTGTTGCTTTTTTTAATGAAACATGGCTAAATACTAATGTTACTTTTTGATTGGCAGGAATAATAATTAGATAAAAACCTTGAGCATTAGACTGAGTACTGCGGCCTGAACAGAACACATTAACATCATCTACGGGCTTATTATTCTTATCGAGAATAACCCCTTTTACTCGCGAAGTTTGAGCAAAAGAAGACCATCCTGTCCAAAATAAAATCCAAACAAAAAATATTTTTTTGATATTCAAGCTGTCGATATATTATTATTTTTGACTTCTAAAAAAATGAGTCTCAAAGGTAGTTGAATTTCCTACATTATCTACCACCACCACTTTTAAATCATTAGCACCTTCAGCTACGACACCATCACTAAAATTATGAGTGATTTTTTTTGTTTTGTTGTCGTATTCAAATAAAATCCAATTTCCGTTTAAGTATCCATTATACGATTTTATACCTGAACCATAATCATTTATCGAAAGCTGAATCGTATTTTGAGCACTTATCCATTTCCCTTCAATAGGATTCGCAATAGAAATTGTTGGTGGTACGGTATCCATTTTCAAAGCGTATTTGCCTAATGATCTCACTTTGGCAGTGAATACATTATCTTTTCTTTGAGTTGCATTATAACCTACTCTCCCATTATCAATATCGGCAATAAAAACTTTTCCTTTTTGCTCCTCAGAAAAAGAACTGTCTTCAATAGTAATAGTAAAACTAGAAAAAACAGGAACAGAGTCGTCGTGAAGATACAGAGTATCCCCCTTTACATCAAAGTTCATATTAAAATCCTCAAAAAAAGTTCCAGCTGGAAAGAAAACCGACATATTATTTTTTGAAAAAATATTGTCTTTATTCACTTTTACAAAATAATTAGAAACGACTGGTTCCCTATCTACTATAGTTGCCGATACATCATAACTAATAGGTATGTTGACTACATTTTTATTTCCAAAAAAATCAGAAACTTCAATGCGATAAATAGAGGCCAAGTTTGGCGCAACATTTATGACACCATTATTCTCATCTGTCTTTATAATACTTAATTTATAAGGATTGACCATAAATAATTTCTGAACCCTTTGCGATGTTTTTTTATACCTCGAATAATCAATCAAAGCATTTACATAACGCATTTCATCAAAAGAATAGGTGTCAAATTGATAACCAAACGTAGGCTTCCCATTAAGATAGGTTTGCACTTTATAAATTCCATTTTTATTAAATGAAACATTATCATAATCATCCGCGGTGACACCAAAACCAATTTTACCATTTGCAACCACTTTATTTGCTAAATAGGTACCGTCTTTTTGTAGAGATAAATTAAGAAGCAAAGGTCGCTTCGATTGATTCACAACCGTTTTATTATCCACTGGATAAACGTAAACAGCTGATAATAGTGGTTTTTTAGTATCCTTTAAGTATTTATCAAAACCAAACAGTAAAGGGTTTATAATTTTTTCGGTTTTGCTGTCGCGAAATTCAAAATGCAAATGGGGCCCTTCCGAAGAACCTGTATTACCAGAAAGAGCAATTGTTTGCCCTTTTTTCACCGTTAGTTCATTTGGCTTTAAGAACAATTCAATCTCAAAAGCTTGTTCCTTATAATGTCCTTTTTTTATATAACTCTCAATTTCATCTGTTGCTTTTTGCAAGTGACAATATACCGAAGTAAAACCATTCGGATGCGTAATATAAATTGCTTTTCCATTCCCAAAAGTGGAAATTTTTATTCTAGAAACATACCCATCTGCAACAGCATGAACCTCTAAACCTTCTCTTTGCAAGGTTTTAAAATCAAAACCAGCATGAAAATGATTGGGTCTCAGCTCCCCAAAATTACCAGATAACTGCACTGGAATATCTATAGGCAGACTAAAATAATCTTTTGGATACTCATTTTGTCCAAAAACAGAACCCGAAAATAATAGAAAATAAATAAAAAATCTCATGACTTACATTTTTGCTAAGGTAAAAAAACTAATTGCTTTCGCTTTATAAAAAAACACAAATCGTAACCAATTACATTACAACAATTTGATTATTTTCTAATAAAAAAACAAATAAAATATTGTAATAATAAAAAGTAATACTAAATTTGTAATATTAAGTAATGAATAGGATATATAATGAGTGTAATTGCAGAAATAATTGATACTCTTGAAAATAAAGTTGTAAAACTAGTTCTAAAAATACAAAATTTAGAACAAAAAACTCAAGAATTACAGGTCGATTTAACAAAATCTGCACAAATCATACAAACTCAGTTAACTGAGATTGAAGCGTTAAAAGCGCAATATGAGACACTTAAAATTGCCAACTCATTACTGGGCAGTGACGATAATAAAAGAGATACAAAGCTTAAAATAAATTCATTAATTCGTGAAATTGATTACTGTATAGCACAACTATCAGATTAGTAAAAAATATGGACGAAAAGCTTAAAATTAAAATATCAATCGCAGACAGAGTATACCCCTTAACTGTGGAACTGTCTCAGGAGGAAGGACTTAGGAGTGCTTCTAAGAAAATTGATGTAATGATGAAGCAGTTTGAAGAAAATTATGCCGTTCGAGATAAGCAAGATGTATTAGCCATGTGCGCTTTACAATTTGCTTCTCAAGTAGAACAAAAACAAATTGACAACGCTATTAATGGGGAAGAAACCATTGAAAGAATTAAAAAAATCAATGCGCTTTTAGATCAATATCTCGATAATTAAACGTTCTTTACAGAAACTAAGATACTGCCTACATTAGTTCACATTTGGTAAACTCAACACTAACAATTTAGAATGAGCAAATCATCGTTACTATAGCAAGCCAATTCAGTTTGGAAGCTTGAACAACGAGTTAGCTCAAAACTTGTCTTTTCGAGTTTATTCAATCAGCCTAATGTAGGCTTTTTTATATATAAATTTTAACAAACATGGACATATTAACGATCGTCATTTCAGGAATAATAGGTATTGCGGGAGGTTTTGGGATAGCCAAAATCATAGAAAAGAGCAATATTTCAAATTTAATTAAAAATGCTAAAAAAGAAGCATCATCAATTTTAAAAGACGCTAATCTAGAGGCTGAAAACATAAAAAAAGATAAAATTCTGCAAGCCAAAGAGAAATTTATCGAATTAAAATCAGAACACGAACAAGTCATTTTATCTCGAGATAAAAAAGTAGCAGAAGTAGAAAAAAGAATTCGTGACAAAGAATCTCAAATTTCTAACGAACTATCAAAAGCTAAAAAAGTAAATGATGATTTCGAATCAAAATCAGCTGAATTTTCATCTAAAATTGAAGTTTTAGATAAAAAGCAAGCCGAAGTTGAGAAAATGCACAAAAGCCAACTGCAACAACTGGAAGTAATTTCTGGTTTATCTGCAGAGGAAGCGAAAAGTCAATTAGTTGAAGGTCTAAAAGCAGAAGCAAAAAGCCAAGCAATGGGACACATTCAAGATACTATTGAAGAGGCAAAATTAACTGCACAACAAGAAGCCAAAAAAATAATCATCAACACCATTCAAAGAGTTGGTACTGAAGAAGCAGTTGAAAACTGTGTTTCTGTATTTAACATTGAGTCAGATGACGTTAAAGGTAGAATCATTGGTCGTGAAGGTAGAAATATTAGAGCACTTGAGGCTGCAACTGGAGTTGAAATCATTGTAGATGACACACCAGAAGCGATCATCCTTTCTTGTTTTGACCCAGTACGTAGAGAAATTGCCCGTTTGGCTTTGCATAAATTAGTAACAGACGGTCGTATCCACCCAGCACGAATTGAAGAAGTTGTTGCTAAAACTGCTAAACAAATTGATGATGAAATTATTGAAGTTGGTAAACGTACAGTTATTGACCTAGGAATTCACGGTTTACACCCTGAATTAATTAAGGTAGTAGGACGTATGAAATACCGTTCTTCTTATGGTCAAAACTTACTACAACACTCCCGTGAAGTTTCTAAGCTTTGTGGAATCATGGCAGCTGAATTAGGACTTAACGTAAAGTTAGCTAAGAGAGCAGGTTTATTGCATGATATTGGAAAAGTACCAGATGCAGAAAGTGACTTACCTCACGCCTTATTAGGAATGCAATGGGCAGAGAAATATGGCGAAAAAGAAGAAGTTTGTAATGCAATTGGTGCACACCACGATGAAATAGAAATGAAATCTCTTTTATCTCCAATCATTCAAGTTTGTGATGCTATATCTGGAGCAAGACCTGGAGCAAGAAGACAAGTTTTAGACTCTTACATTCAACGTTTAAAAGATCTAGAAGAAGTAGCTTACGGATTTACTGGAGTTAAAAATGCTTATGCCATTCAAGCGGGTAGAGAATTACGTGTGATAGTAGAGAGTGAAAAAGTTTCTGATGACAATGCAGCTACTTTATCTTTTGAAATTTCACAAAAAATACAAACAGAGATGACTTATCCTGGTCAAGTAAAAGTTACTGTAATTAGAGAAACAAGAGCGGTAAATATCGCTAAATAATATATAAAATACGCTTTATTACAATTGCGGTATGATTCACTTATATGGATCATACCGCATTTTTTTTTAGATTGTCTATACACAGCAAATAGTGAAATTCAGACTCCTATTTTCTGGGATGGAAATTATTAATGACTTCCGACAAAAATTTACGATCTAAATGCAAATATATTTCCGTTGTAGTAATCGATTCATGACCTAACATCAATTGAATAGAACGCAAATCAGCACCATTTTCTAATAGATGAGTTGCAAAAGAATGACGAAAGGTATGTGGACTTATCTTTTTATTTAATTTTACCTTTAAAGCCAAATCTTTAATAATTGTAAAAATCATCGCCCGTGTGAGCTGACTTCCTCGCCTATTCAAAAATAAAGTGTCTCCAAAACCTTTTTTTATATTGATATGAATTCGAATTGTGTTTTTATAAAGTTCAATATATTTTTTTGATAAATCACCAATAGGAACAAAACGCTGTTTATTCCCTTTACCCGTTATTTTGATAAATCCTTCTTCGAAAAATAAATCAGAAATTTTCAACGCAACCAATTCAGACACCCGAAGACCACAACCATAAAGCAATTCTAGCATTGCTCTATTACGCTCTCCTTCATTAGAAGTTAAGTCGATGGCCGCAATAAGAGAATCTATTTCAACAACGGATAATGTATCAGGTAATTTCCTACCTGTTTTAGGAGTTTCAATAAGTTCTAAAGGATTGTCTGCGCGGTAATCTTCAAATATTAAATACCCAAAAAAACTTTTAAGTCCTGAAATTATTCGTGCTTGTGAACGCGCATTAACTTGACCTGAAATGGTATAGATAAAGTGTTGAATTGTTTCTTCACTAATTTTTATAGGAGAAACTTCAATTCCGTTTGTTTCAAGATACAAACACAGTCTTTCAATATCGAAAGAATAATTCTGTATCGTATTACTTGACAGTCCTCGTTCAATTTTCAAATACGATTGAAAGTTTTTTATATAATTATTCCAACTCATAAATACAAAGTAAGCCTTTTATTTAATACAAAAACCTTCCAAAATTGGAAGGTTTTCAATAATATTTAAAATTTTAAAATTTATACCCTACAGCTATTTGAAACACGGAGTTTTTCGACTCTTTTTCCCCAGGGCCTATATTTTCTTGCAACCTTAATAAGCCCAAATCATAACGAACACCAAATATGAAATTTTTAGTAATATCATAATTAGCTCCAAAATCCACACTAATATCCGTTGTTTTAAAGAATTCTTTAACATCCACTCCCTCCGATTTTGCAGAAATTAAAAAACTAACTTGTGGCCCCAATTCAATGCTAAAAGAATCGGCAACATAGTATTTTGCCAAAATTGGAATGTTTATATAATCCAGTTTTAACTCCATACCTTCCGATTTTACTCCTTGACCAGAATACAAAACTTCTGGCTGAATAGCAAACTTATCGCCAATCATAAATTCACCAAAAACACCTCCTTCAAATCCAACTAACGCTTTTGAATTATCAACGTGGGTAACTGTTGCAATATTCAGACCTGCCTTAATACCAAAAGACATTTCTTTTTTATCCTGTGCATTATTGCTAGTTATTATAAATAACACTGCAATTGTAAAAATAATTTTCTTCATGATTTTAATATTTAAAATTAGAATATCAAAGTTAAATAACTAATAACTAAAAAGTTAATAACAATAATTAAACTCGTTGATAATCAACAAGTTACGACTAAAAACAACAAAATAAGACTTTTAATACTTTTATACTTACATTATTTTCATACTAGATCGAAAGCCCATATAGAAAAAACAGCCACACATTTAAAAAATAAGCTTATAATTTTGACATAAAAACAAATAATATTACAATAACTATTACATAAAAGAGTTCTAAATTGCTCGATATAAACAGACATTAATATTAAAACAATAACTTATGAAAAAATCAATTTTGATTGGGCTATTTTTCTTCGCCTTATCTAATAACGTAGAGGCACAATTAGTAAAATTCGGAATTAAAGCAGGGGTAAATTATGCAAATTTCGAAGGGTCAGACATACAAACTGACGCGATAACTAGTTACCACGCTGGTCTTGTAGCAGAAATTAAACTTGTGGATAGTTTCTCAATACAACCCGAATTACTTTATTCTACTCAAGGAGCAACATATAAAAATGCTGGAACTGAGTTCAAAAATGAATTAGGTTACTTATCCATTCCCGTTTTGGCTAAAATTCATTTAAATAAATTTGTCAGTCTTGATCTTGGACCACAAGCTTCTTTTTTATTAAGTGAAAGGAATAATTTTGATGTAAGTAATGCTGAAACATTTGAATTTGCAGCAGTAGGAGGTTTAGGAGTTAATCTAACAAAAAGCATCTTCTTACAAGGACGTTATGTTTTAGGTCTTACAGAAGTCTCAAAAGAAGCTCAAACAAAAAACTCAGTAGTTCAAGTATCAGTTGGTTTTCTTTTCTAGAAAGTGAATCAAAACTAATTTTATCAAAACCGTTTCATAATTGGAACGGTTTATTTATTTTTACAAAAACATAAATTATGAAAATTAGTATTGTCAACGGTCCGAATCTTAATTTATTAGGAAAACGTGAACCAGAAGTGTATGGAAGTCTAACTTTTGAAGAATACTTTACTAGTTTACAAATTAAATTTCCAACAATAGAGTTCAGTTATTTCCAAAGCAATATTGAAGGAGAACTGATTGATAAAATCCAAGAATTTGGCTTTACTTACGACGGAATAATACTTAATGCAGGTGCTTATACTCACACCTCTATAGGAATTGGAGATGCTATTAAAGCAATAACAACACCCGTGGTAGAGGTACATATTTCAAATACTTTTTCACGCGAGAGTTTTAGACACCAATCTTATATTTCAGGAAATGCAAAAGGAGTTATATTAGGTTTTGGCTTAAAAAGTTACGAACTAGCTATCCAATCTTTTCTATAATTAGTCTAAACCTGATAATGGGGCTCTACATGAATTAAAACATGCCCCAATTCAGGAATTTCTGTTCGTAAAGTATCTTTTAATTTATGAGCCAAATCATGTCCTTCTCTAACTGAGATAGTTCCATCAACTATAGCATGAAGATCGACATGGTATTTCATTCCTGCCTTACGAATAAAACACTTTTCTGTATCAATAATACCTTCTACCTGTGAAGAAACTTTTCTTATTTCTTCAATTAAGTCATCATTCAAATGCTCGTCCATTATTTCACCAAGGGCAGGTCTAAAGATAAGATAGCTATTATATAAAATAAAACCTGAGGCAAAAAGTGCAGCCCAATCATCAGCAGATTCATATCCTTTTCCTAAAATTAAAGCAATTGATATACCTATAAAAGCAGCTATAGAGGTTATTGCATCTGACCGATGATGCCAAGCATCTGCTTTCAATGAAGAGCTATTTGTTTCAATACTTCTTTTCATTACCAACCGAAAAGAATACTCTTTCCAAATAATTATGGCACCCAAAACAAATAAAGTCCAAGACTTAGGCAAATCATGTGCTATTTGAATATTTATGATACTTTCATATGCAATAATAGTAGCCGATGTAATCAAGAAACCAACTACTAAAAAAGTGACAAGAGGCTCAGCACGACCATGACCATAAGGGTGATTTTTATCTGCTGGCTTATTTGAATATTTAATTCCAAATAGCACTAAAAATGAAGCAAATATATCCGTTGTCGATTCAATTGCATCTGCAATCAAAGCATATGAATTTCCAAAAAAACCTGCTAAGCCCTTAATTATTGCTAAACAAGTATTTCCAATAATACTAAAATAAGTAGCTTTTATTGCTTTCTCTTCGTGTGACATTTTAATTTTTTAATTAAAAAATCGCTTAAATAAAATCTCTTTAATGAATGCAAAAAGATTTATTTAAACGATTAAAATAGGAATTATTATATTTATTCTACACGAACTATATTAGCTCCGATTGCTCTCAATCGTTCGTCGATTCTTTCATATCCACGATCGATTTGCTCAATATTTTGAATAGTACTAGTTCCTTTACCAGAAAGAGCTGCAATTAATAAAGAAATTCCAGCACGAATATCTGGTGAAGACATTGTTGTAGCTTTCAATTGAGATTTAAAATCATGCCCCATAACAACTGCTCTGTGCGGATCACATAACATGATTTTTGCTCCCATATCAATTAGTTTATCCACGAAGAACAAACGGCTTTCAAACATTTTTTGATGAATTAACACATCTCCTTTGGCTTGAGTAGCAACTACTAAAACGATACTCAATAAATCAGGAGTAAATCCTGGCCAAGGCGCATCTGCAATGGTAAGAATAGAACCATCAATATCTGTTTTAATTTCGTATCCATCTTCATGAGCAGGAATATAAATATCATCCCCTTTACGCTCCAATGTAATTCCTAGTTTTCTAAAAGTATTTGGAATAACACCTAGATTGTCCCAACTCACATTTTTAATTGTAATTTCACTTCTAGTCATAGCAGCTAGTCCAATCCAGCTTCCTATCTCAATCATATCAGGCAAAATTCTATGCTCACAACCACCAAGTGCTTCCACACCTTCAATAGACAATAAATTAGATCCAACTCCAGTTATTTTTGCTCCCATGGAGTTTAACATCTTACAAAGTTGTTGCAAATAAGGTTCACAAGCAGCATTATATACCGTTGTTTTTCCTTTGGCTAAAACTGCTGCCATTACAATATTTGCAGTTCCAGTTACTGAAGCTTCATCAAGTAACATATCTGTACCAATTAAACCATTTTTAGCTTCAACACCATAAAAATGATCTTCACGATTGTAACGAAATTTTGCTCCTAAATTAATAAAACCTTCAAAATGAGTATCTAATCTTCTACGTCCTATTTTATCTCCACCTGGTTTTGGGATATATCCTTTTCCAAAACGAGCCAAAAGTGGACCTACAATCATGATAGAACCACGTAATGAACCGCCCTCTTTCTTAAATGCTTCGGTTTCCAGATAACCAATATTCACATCATCTGCTTGAAAAGTATAAGAACCTGCCCCGTTTTTTTGAATTTTAACTCCTAGATTACCTAATAACGTAATAAGTTTATTAATATCAATAATATCTGGAATGTTGTTTATAGTTACTTCTTCAGGCGTCAAAAGTACAGCACACAAAATTTGTAATGCTTCATTTTTTGCTCCTTGTGGAGTAATTTCTCCTTTTAAACGTATGCCTCCTTCTATTTTGAAAATTCCCATATGATATTATTATTAGTTTTATATATAATTTAAGATACTACTGCCATCTAGCTGATGAATATTATCAAACCAAATTTAGCTACTTGATATCTTATTTCTGATTGTTATTATTATTTTTTATGTACGGTTTTGATTTACCTGTTTTCGCATTTTTATTGCTTTGAATTTTTGGTTGACCAGCAGGAGTAATTTTATTAGATATTCGCTTATTAGTCCTTAATAAATCAGTCGTATTTAAAAGTTCCTCCGTACTTTGAAGCATATTCAATTTACCGTCGGATAACTCATACAAATGTTCAAAAATAACATCGTCTTTCACGGTATCTTTGTTCCAACTTAAATATGATTTTTTCATGTGATTGGCAATGACTTTTACCAATGCATTTTTCATATCCCCATCTTCCCATTTATTGGCAACATCAATCATATATTTAATATTGTTACCGTAATACCTGTATTTTGGAAAATTTTGAGGGTATTTTAAAACATCCGGTTTCAATTGCAAAACTTCACGCGAAGGTATTGGGTAAGGAGATTCAACATCTAATCTAAAATCAGACATAATAAAAAGTTGATCCCATAATTTGTGCTGAAAATCCAATACATCACGCAAATGAGGATTTAAACTACCCATTACTTGAATAATATACTTTGCTGCTTTATTGCGCTCTTCCACATCAACAATTGCTGTAGCTTGATCAATTAGTTTCTGTAAATGACGTCCGTATTCAGGAATAATCAAATGCGATCTTTCGGCATTATATTCTAAATGATGCACAACATCATTAGCATTTTCTTTTTGATACTTTGAATTCATATGTGAATTATTTTGAGGCTTTTCAATACAACAATAGATGTGCAAACAAAACTGTTTACAATACACATTGTTATTTGATATTTATAATGAAACGATACCTTTAATAGTAGAGACTTCTAGGTATTTATCAATAATTTCTTGAGAATCTTTAACCTGAACATCAACTGATATACTGGTAAATTTACCTGTTTTTGATTTTGTCGTTTTAATAACCGCTCCCATGCAATCAAAAGCAAATTCTACACGTTCAACATTGTCATTTTCAGTTGGAACAATAAATTTAAATAAGTACAAAGCAGGCCAAGTATTACTCATGTCCAACTCTACTTTTAATCTATCATAAAATTCTTCGGTCTTCTTATCCATTTTTTAATTAAAATTAAAGCAAATATACGGTTTCAAATGTAATTTATGAATTATGGATTATTAATTTTTCTTAAAAACTATAATTTTAATGATAATGATTTTTTCAAATTCCAATAAGTTTAAGTAAGTTTGCGCCTTATTTCTAAAAAGTGCAAAAAGAAATCATAGTAATTATAGGTGGTCCAGGAACTGGGAAAAGTACGCTAATTGAAGGATTAAAAGCAAAAGGTTTTTGTTGTTATCCTGAAATTTCAAGGGAAGTTACTTTGGAGGCCAAAAAGCAAGGAATTGAACAATTATTTCTTGAAAAACCACTATTATTTAGTGAACTCCTTCTTGAAGGAAGAAAAAAGCAGTTCACAAACGCACAAAACGAACCACATGACATTGTTTTCATTGACCGTGGTATTCCTGATGTATTGGCTTATATGCACTATATTGGAGACAGTTACCCCGCATCTTTTGATGCAATCTGTAGAGAACATGTCTATTCGAAAATTTTCATTCTTCCGCCTTGGGAGGAGATTTACATAAGTGACGAAGCACGTTATGAAAACTACGAACAAGCAAAATTAATTCAGGATCATCTTATTGAAACATACCAAGGGTATGGATACAATCTTATTGAAGTACCAAAGGAAACGGTAGATAAAAGAATTCTTTTTATATTAGACAAAATTTCTAATTAATTCGTAATTTAATTTCTGAATTATGGATTGTTAACATAATATTCAAAATTCAAAAATTGATGTCTGAAGCATTACAAATTCTTCAAAAATATTGGAAGCATAATCGCTTTAGACCACTACAACAAGAAATAATAGATTCTGTTTTAAGTGGACAAGACACCTTTGCATTAATGCCCACTGGAGGAGGTAAATCAATATGTTTTCAAATTCCTGCAATGGTAAATAAAGGAATTTGCCTTGTTATTTCTCCATTGATTGCATTAATGAAAGATCAAGTTGCCAACTTGCAAAAAAGAGATATTAAAGCAATAGCTCTCACTGGCGGCATAAAATCTAATGAAATGATTGACTTATTGGACAATTGCCAATTTGGAAATTATAAATTCCTCTACTTGTCACCTGAACGTTTACAGTCTGATTGGATCTTAGAAAGAATAAAAAATCTTCCCATAAATTTAATAGCTATTGACGAAGCACATTGTGTTTCACAATGGGGACATGACTTTCGACCTGCATATTTAAAAATATCCGGATTAAAAGCCCATTTCCCAAATATTCCTTTTCTAGCCCTAACCGCTACGGCCACTCCCAAAGCAAAAGTGGATATCATAACTGAATTAGGACTGCATAATCCTAAATTATTTCAAAAATCTTTTGCTCGAAAAAATATCGCATATATGGTTTTTGAAACCGATGATAAGCTCTTTCGGATTGAACAAATATTAAAAAAAAATCCACAGTCCTCTATCATTTATGTTCGAAATAGAAAATCTTGTTTAGAAATTTCAACACAATTGCGTTATCTAGGATTTAAAGCCACATTCTACCATGGTGGACTTTCATCCAAAGAAAAAGATAAAAACATGCAGCTGTGGATGCAGGATGAAGTTCAGGTCATTGTAGCAACAAATGCCTTCGGGATGGGCATTGACAAATCTAATGTAAAAACAGTAATTCACATTCAACTACCCGAAAATTTAGAAAACTATTATCAGGAAGCTGGTCGCTCAGGAAGAAATGGCGATAAAGCGTTTGCCGTACTACTCACAAATCCATCTGATATAGCTCAAACCGAAAACCAATTTATAAACATATTACCTGATAAAGCTTTTTTAAATTCCATTTACATCAAACTTTGCAACTACTTTCAAATCGCTTATGGAGAAGGAATAAACGAGCAGTTCTCTTTTAATTTAAATGCTTTTTGTCTAAAATATAAGTTCCCTGTCCTAAAAACATATAATGCAATGCAGTTTTTAGACAGACAAGGTATTATTACTTTATCACAAGAATTCTCAGAAAAAATCACATTACAGTTCATTATTCCTTCAAAAGAAGTAATTCGCTATACCAGTTTAAATCCACATGACGAAGAAATTCTTTTAACAATATTAAGAACCTATCCTGGTATTTATGAGATGCAAACGGCATTTAACTTGCCATTAATTGCAAAAAAATCGAATCATCCTGAAACACAAATTTATGCTGTTTTACAAAAATTAAAAGAAAAAGGAATTATTGATTACCATTCCAGAAACAATGATTCCACTTTAATTTTTAATGAAATTCGGGAAGACGAAAGAACTATAAATAGAGTTGCTAAATATTTAGAAAATCAAAATACCTTAAAAAAAGAGCAATTTAAATCGGTTTTAAAATACATAAAAGAAGACAAAGTTTGCAAGAGCAAATTGATTTTAAATTATTTTGGAGAAAAAACCACAGAGGATTGCGGTATCTGTTCCTACTGTATTACCAAAAAAAATAAAAAAACGAATACAATACATCTTTCTAAAGAGATTCTTTTGATAATAACTAATGAGGAATTAAATTCTAGAGAAATCCAAAATAGGATCAATAATAAATCAGACGATGTTATCTTTGCAATTCAGCAACTATTGGAAAACGAAAAAATAATATTAAAACCTAATAACAAATATATCTTAAAACTATAATGGAAAAATTACGAATTGTATTTATGGGAACTCCGGAATTTGCCGTTGGAATACTTGACACCATAATCAAAAATAGCTATACTGTTGTAGGAGTAATAACCGCAGCGGACAAACCTGCAGGTCGCGGACAAAAAATAAAATATTCAGCTGTAAAAGAATACGCTTTAGAACATAACCTTCCTTTATTACAACCTACAAATCTAAAAGACGAAGGATTTTTACAAGAGTTAAAAAATCTAAATGCAAATTTACAAATCGTCGTTGCCTTTAGAATGCTACCCAAAGTTGTTTGGGAAATGCCTAAACTAGGCACTTTTAACTTACACGCTTCACTCCTGCCAAATTATCGTGGTGCGGCTCCAATTAATTGGGCTATTATAAACGGAGAGGAGAAAACGGGTGTTACTACTTTTTTCATCGATGACAAAATAGACACTGGAGCAATGATTATGAGTTCTGAGACAGCTATTGATCCAGAGGAGAATGCTGGACAACTGCACGATCGATTAATGCATTTAGGAAGTGATACGGTCATTAAAACTTTAGATTTAATTGAAACTGGGAATGTAACCACTACTATTCAAGAAGAATCATCTGATATAAAAACTGCTTACAAACTAAACAAAGAAAACTGCAAAATTGATTGGACAAAATCAGCATCAGAAATCAATAATTTAATAAGAGGTTTAAGTCCTTATCCAGCTGCGTGGAGTTTCTTTTCGGATAAAAACGAAGAATGGAATATTAAAATCTATGAAGCTAAAATAATTGATGAAGACCACTCTTATGAAATTGGAAGCCTAATATGTACCAAGAAAGAAATGAAAATTGCAGTTCAGAAAGGGTTTATTCAAGTTTTGAATCTACAGTTTCCAGGTAAAAAGAGAATGAAAACATCTGAATTACTAAATGGAATTACATTTTCAGAACAAGCAAAAGCCTATTAAGGCTACTAAAATCGGGGCTTTATTACAAATCATTACTAAAAAGTACTGTTTTATGAACAAAAAAAATAAGTTATTAACAAATCGTGCTAAAATCAACGAAAACGCTTGCGAGGTAGGTATTTCCTGCTAAATTTGTGTATTAACAATTTTTTTAACCAACAATTAATAAAACTATTATTATGAACAAATCAGAATTAATCGATGCTATCGCTGCAGATGCAGGAATTACAAAAGCAGCTGCAAAATTAGCTTTAGAGTCATTTTTAGGAAACGTAGGTGGTACTTTGAAAAAAGGTGGTAGAGTATCTCTAGTAGGTTTTGGATCATGGTCAGTTTCAGCAAGAGCTGCAAGAGACGGTAGAAATCCTCAAACAGGAAAAACTATTCAAATTGCTGCTAAGAATGTTGTAAAATTCAAAGCAGGTGCTGAATTAGAAGGTGCAGTAAACTAATTTAAAGTTTTCACCCTAATATAATCAAAAACCCTCCTGATGGAGGGTTTTTTTTTGTATTTAAACGATTAAATTTGGTTTTTTTTAGTTTTTTTTCTTAAATTTAATAAAAAAATTACAGAAATTATGATTTCAGAAAAATTAATAAAAGGGCAACTTCTTATTGCTGAGCCTTCTATAATTGGAGATTTATCATTTAATAGATCTGTGATTTTATTGGCTGATCATAATAAGGAAGGTTCAGTAGGATTTATCATCAATAAACCGCTGAAATACACAATCAACGACTTAATTCCAGAAATTAGTGCCAAATTCAAAATTTACAATGGAGGTCCAGTTGAACAAGACAATCTTTACTTCATTCACAACATTCCTGACTTAATTCCAAATAGTATTGAAATATCTAACGGAATATATTGGGGAGGCGATTTTGAATCAACAAAAGACCTTATTAATAGTGGCAGAATAAATAAAGGAAATATTCGATTCTTTTTAGGATATACAGGTTGGGATGAAAATCAATTAGAATCCGAAATGAATTCAAACTCTTGGATTATTGCACCTAATAGCTATAAAAATAAAATTATTGGTAAATCACCAACTCATTTTTGGAAAGAACAAATAATGGAATTAGGAGGCGAATACCTTATTTGGTCAAATGCACCAGAAAATCCATACCTAAACTAAGTACTACTTACAATCTCATTTAACTTTTGCAGTAATACCTTTGAATGGTTTACAGCAAAGTCTTTCTTTCGGTATTTAGTTATTGGTTGTATTCCCTTGATAACATTAGTAATAAACAATTCATCGGCTTTTTGCAGTTCAAATGGAGAAATAACTTCTTCAACAACTACTAAACCTGTAATTTTTTTAGCTAATTCTAAGATTTGCTTTCTCATAACACCATTCAAACAACCTTCTGACACTGGAGGTGTGATTAGTTTGTCCCCTACAACCATAAAAAGATTACCCTGAATTGCTTCAACAACATTCTTCGTATCGTTTAATAACAAGCAATTGTCCAACCCGTTTTCGTGAGCATAAATACTTGCAGTTGTATTTAGCATGCGATTTGTGGTTTTTATAGAAGATAACAATTGCTTAGTCACATAAAAATCTTTGTATAAATCAACTTCATAATTCGTCTTTTCGAATGAATACAAAGCGCTTTCAATGGAAGTAGTATGAATCAAAAATGAAATTTCATTGGTTTGTGGCAGATAAAAACCACCATCATTTCTATAAACGGTAATTCTTGCACGTGATGAATTTAATACTGAATTAGTACTTGCTAAAGAAAGTATTTGTTCTTCAAAATACTCCATAGTGAAATTCATAGGAATCTCCATTCTTACCACCCGCATAGAAGCCATAAGCCTAAAATAATGATCTTCTAGAAATAGAATTTTAGAATTTACTATTTTAACTGTTTCAAAAACGGCATCGCCAAATAAAAAAGCACGATTCTGTGTCAACACATTTGTGTCTTGGGACACAATAATTCCATTAAAATTAATCATAAAAAAACCCTGATTTTTGTTCAGGGCAAATGTAAGTTATAAAATACAATTTTACTATACCGATCCAATTAGATGTTTAAGATCTGAAATTTGATTTTCCCATAATAATGACGCTTCATCAACCTCGTCTTTATCAGCAAAATCAACTACCATTAAAGAAACATCTTTAGTTAACTCATCTACAAGGATGTGCAGTTCAAAAAAATACTCGGTATCTTTATTATTACCATCAACCCATTTAAATTTTACTTTTTCTCCGGATTTTTTAGAGGCAAGCCTCGCTTTCTCTTCTGAATCATTCCAAATGAAAGTAAAAAATTCACCACGAGAATTTACATTATCTGCAAACCATTCTGACAATCCAGATGGAGTTGAGATATATTGATATAACAATTGCGGCGAAGAATTGATTGGGAACTCTATTTCGTAACGTACTTTTTGATCCATGAGCTACTTTTAATTTTTTTCGAATATATAGAATATAAGCCCGAAAAAAAAACGTTTTTAAAAATATTTTTTTTTCTTTAAAATATGCTTGCACGCATTAATATTATTTCTATATTTGCACCCGCGTTCAGGAATTGTTATTCTTGAAACTTTGGCGAGGTAGCTCAGTCGGTTAGAGCGCAGGATTCATAACCCTGAGGTCACGAGTTCAAATCTCGTCCTCGCTACAAACTTAAAGTTTTGAAAATCACGGATTAGTGCAAACTAATCCGTTTTTTTATGCCTAAACTTTTAGTACTTTTACAAAACGTGCACGATTACGTACACGATTTGCCTATGAAACCGAACTACTCAGGACCTCACATTTACACTGGAAACGTAGACATAAAAACATGGTCTACCCTATCCAAATTAGAAAAAGAACAAGCTTTATCTAAAGAATGGTATGTATATTATGCATTCCGAAATCCACAAACAGGAAAACTAGTTCGTCAAACCAATATTAAAACTGGTGTTAATAGCCTCAAAACTAAAAAAGAGCGCTATGCAAAATTGGAAACAATAAAAGACAACCTGCTATTCTTATTAAAAAAAGGTTTTAACCCTTATGTAGATAATTCTATATTAGAAGAAAAAACACTTCAAAAATTAGATAATAAAATAAACGGTACGACAACTGCTCCTGTTCTTAAGGAAAAAGAGTCCGAAAAGATTCCAGTAGTAAAAGCTCCTAAAAAACAAGTCGTAGCTGACAACGAAAAATCCATCAGAGAAGCTTTTCAATTTGGATTAAAAATCAAACAAAATGTTTTGGGCGCTACTTCTTATAGTAGTTTCCAAGGAAGAATCAATCGTTTTTTGACTTGGCTTGATGAAAATGGAAGTAGTTCAGATAAAATTTCCACCTTAGAGAAAAAGACTTTTATCAATTATTTGAACTCTGTTTTAGAAAATACTAGTGCAAGCAATAGAAACAACACGAGAACCGATTTAAGTGCTCTTGTACAAACATTAGTAGACAACGAACTAATGCATGACAATTATATAAAAAGCATCAACGTACTTAAAGCAGCACCAGAAAGAAACAAAACCTATTCAGTTGCGCAAGAAAAGGACATTTTGGAATACATAGAACAGAATGACACTATCCTATTATTGTACATCCAATTTATAACTTATAATTTCTTAAGACCTGTTGAAGTAAACCGACTTAAAATAGGTGATTTGGATTTAGAAGGAAAAAAACTTTTTGTTAGAGCCAAAAACAAGGCAGTCAAAGTTAAAATTATACCTCAAAAAATAATTGACTTACTTCCTGATTTATGCAGTATGGATCCAAATCATTATTTGTTTACTCCGACAGCTATTGGAGCAGAATGGGAAGCAGAAGAAAACAACAGAAGAGATAATTTTTCTAAAAAATTTAAATTAGTTAAAGACCATTTTAAATTAAATAAGGATTATGGTTTGTATAGTTTTAGACATACTGCCATTACGAACCTGTACAGAGAAATTAGAAAAATAAAAACACCTCACGAAGCCAAGAGTATATTAATGGGAATCACAGGACATCAAACTATTGAAGCCTTAGAAAAATACCTTCGTGATATTGATGCTGAATTACCAGATGATTATTCGCATTTGTTGAAGTAATTAAAGTCTAAATAAATTTAAATATTTATATTAGCTACAAAGTAAATCAATCCTTATGATAAAAATTAATATCGGTGCAGACGAAATAATTCTTTGGTTGCGCAAAAACAACAAAGCTGTTGGGAAAACCACTCAAGATTTAGGTGCAAAAATTCTTGTTCTTGTTCAAAGTTTAGGTGGAAAAAAAATATCTGAATTGCAATGTCGATGGGAACGTACTATTGGCGCAGAAGGTATTGACAAATTAGATTTACCTAAAACAGCAACACAATACAGTATTAAAACAACTGAAATTGGTAAATTATACGAACAATTATCAAAGTGGTAAGCTAAACTGCTAAAGTGTAAGTATTACACAATGTAGGACAGCTATCCAAATTGCTCCAATTTAGTTTTCCAACGTTCCCATAAAGGACATTCTTTGGCTTGAAGATCAAAAAATTTCTGATTGTGACTAAGATGTACTAAATGACATAATTCATGGATTATAACATACTCTATACATCCTTTAGGTGTTTTAATTAATTCGGGGTTTAAGATAATTTTTCCTTGTGGAGTACAGCTCCCCCAACGGGTTTTCATATCTTGTATATAAAGACCTGTTGGTTCTACATTATATTTTTTAAACTTTTCAATTAATGGCGCTGCTATAGCTTCAAACTTTTCTTTTGACTTAACTCGATACCAATCGTTAAGTAGCTTTTTTACGTTTGATTTATTCTTCGTTTTCACTTGAATATACCTTCCCTTGTAACTTACTTCATTTTGCTTATCTTCTATTACTTCAATTCTATATTGTTTACCTAGATAATAATGAGACTCACCCGAAACATATTTCTTATCATTGGGTTTAGGATGAAAAGTCAAAAAGTAATTTTGCTGTTTTATAATCCAAGGCGCTCTTTTTCTAACTTTAGTTTCAACTAATTCCATAGCCGAATTTTCAGGCGCTTTCACTACAATTTCCATATCAGGGTTTACTGTAATACCAAGTGTCTTACGTTTTGTATACAAAAGTGTATACTTTATTTTTTTGGAACCAAAATCTATCGAACACTCCATTATTTATAAATCATTTTTGCAACTTCAATACATTTTTCTGCCATTTCATCTGCTTCATCAATAGATACCTCCAATTCATCAATCAAATATTCCCCCACATAAAAAGTCATTTTCCTAATAATGTCAGGTTTTGTATACCAATCTACAATAATGAATTTCTTCAATATCGAATCTACTTCAATTGCAAAAGGGACTGCTGCTTCTGCGCTAATATTTTCATTAGAAATCGCTAATCTATAAAACGGAACTGATTTTTCGTTTTTCAGAATAGCTTCAGGAATATCATCTGATTTTTTGGTAATTGCCTGTTCTCTTAATTCTTTTAATCGATTTAAAGCAACTACATCCGAAATTCGCATAGCCCGTAAATCTGAAATGGTCTGTTGAATTAACTCTGATAGTTTTTTATAGAAAATAGGATCTTCATCCATTCTTTCAGAAATGTGTTTAGCTGTTCTACTGGCAATCGTTTCTGCTTTTGCTTTTGCACCAATTACTTTTTCCAACTCCACCTCAAACGCTTTGGTGTCTAAAATAGAAACCTGCTCGGTCAAGCGGATAATCTCTTCGGTAGTTACATGTTGGTCTAGCAACTTTTGTAATTGCTTTTCATATTTTTTGAAATCAATAGAATCAGAATACGTATTGACCACTGAATTCCGTAATTCGGTATAAAACTTCAAATGCCTTTTATATAGTTCTTTGGTTTCTTCTGGCGTGTTGTTTTCAAAATCAATTGAAGATAGTGCAACTTTCAAGCATTTGGCAAACGCAGTGAATTTTTGATAAAACTCTACTCTGATTGCCTCATCAGTCAAAATAGCCGAATAACTTACAATGTCCAGCTTATTCCTTATTGTTTTAAAGATCGCATTCAATTCGGTATGCAATTGTGGAAGTTTAGCAATTTCTTTTTTGATATCGGTCAAGGTCCCAACCAAATCCTCTTCATCAAATTCGTTAAAATCAGAATAGGTATTCATTGCCTCATCTAATTCTCCTATGATACCTTCATAATCTATAATAAAGCCATACTCTTTTCCTCTTGCAACCCTATTCACTCTAGCAATTGCTTGCAAAAGTGTATGATCCCTTAGCTTGCGACATACATACATCACAACCACACTAGGCACATCAAATCCTGTTAAGAGTTTATCAATTACAATTAACAATTCTGGGTAATCTGATTTTTTAAATTGACTGATTAACTTTTCGTCAAAACCTTTTCCATATTTGGTTTCCATTTGCCTCCAGAAAGCAACAACTTCATTCGTTGGCTCGCCATGAATATCATCATTTCCTTCTCTAGTATCTGGCGAAGACATAATCACCTCAGTAGACACCTTTCCTATTAAATCAAAGGCTTTTTTATATTTAACCGCAGTTGCTTTATCAGGTGTAACTACCATTCCCTTGAATCCACTTCGTTCTCCAGTTCTATCTACACCCCAATTGTGCGTATAATGATCTGAAATATCTCTTGCAATCTCATCAATGCGTTGTTCTGTTTTTGAAATAAGATTGGCTTTGCTAAATTTCTTTTTTAAATCTACTTTCTCATAGTCTGACAAAGGTTCAGAAACACTGTCAAATCCTCGATCCAAGGCTTTTTGATTTACATTTTGAATCGCATGCCTTCCCTCATAAATAATAGGTACAATTGCGCCATCTTCAACAGCTTGGATTATAGTATAAGCATCAATAATACCTCCAAATTTTTGAGCCGTACTTTTCTCCTTCTTCATCAAAGGAGTTCCTGTGAAAGCCAAAAAACAAGCATTAGGCAATACCTTTTGCATTTTCACATTAAACGTTCCGTATTGAGTACGGTGTCCTTCATCGATTAACACAAAAATATTTTCACTCTCTAAAGGCGAAGATCCTAATTGATTGACAGCTGCTTCAAACTTATTAATAATCGTTGTAACGACTGCATCACTTTTATTTTGTAATAAATCAACCAATTGATTTCCTGTCCTGGCATTATGAACGGGTACTTCAACATTTCTAAAGGTATCTGTAATTTGATGATCTAAATCAGTTCTATCTGTAACTAGAATGATTTTAGGATTTTTGACCGTTAGGTATATTTTTTTTGCAAGCATTGCCATAGTTAGTGACTTACCACTTCCTTGTGTATGCCAAACTACTCCTCCATTTCGTTTTCCATCGGTAGTTGTTTCAATTCGTTTGATGATTTTATTAATAGCAAAAAATTGTTGGTATCGAGCGACTTTCTTAAAAGCACCACCTTCAAACAAAACAAAATCTTTTATAATAGTCAACAATCGCTCTGGACGACACAACCAGTACAGGTAACGATCTTGTTCACTTACTCCAATAATTTCTTTTTCTTTTGCCTCAATTATTTGTTGCTCCCAGTCTTTTCTATTTAAAAACAACTTTGCTTTTTGCTCTTTAGACAAAGGCTTATTCACTAAATCATTAATAATTCCTTCTGTATCCGCTGTATTTTCTTTCCATGATGCCCAAAACTCTTCTTTGGTATCTGTGGTAGCGTATTTTGCTTGCAAAGTAGCAATACTCAATAATAACTGACTGTAAATATACAAATGCCTGATTCCGTCTTCTTGTTGGTTCCTTGTATGTTGCGAAATCGCCTCGGTAATAGGTTCTTTGATGTCTGGACGTTTACACTCTATAATACACAGCGGAATTCCATTGACGAACAAAACCACATCAGGTCTATAATGTTCTTTGCTCCCTGTACGCATCACACTAAACTCCTCTGTAACGTGAAAAACATTGTTCTCGAAGTTTTTCCAATCTATGTATTGCAGGGTAAAACTCTTTTTATCACCATCAATACTTTGCTCTAATGCTTTGCCCAAAGTAATGAGTTCATAAGCTTTTTTACTGGCCGCGATATAGCCTTCGTTCATTGGAATATCTTTGAGCGCCTGAATCCCGTTTTCGATATTAGCATCACTAAACAAAGCTAGTTTAGACGAACTCAACTGAATACTATTGATTTCGTGAAGTTGTTTTCTCAAAATAGGCTCCAGAATAACCTGACCTGTTTTATTGCCTCTCAATTCCTCAGCCTCTTGCGGAGAAAGATAGGTATAGCCCAACTTTTGCAAAATTTGCAAGGCAGGAATTTGAGATATTTGGTCTTCTTTGAAGGATGGTATCATTTTAACTAATTGATTTAGTGTTGTTTTTACCTTTTATATTCTTAGCTTCTTTTAAAGCTTTAGATAGTCTATCAGTTAAAATGTCAATTGAATCTTCCTTTTTCAAACTAGTTACACCACAGCAAATGGTCAAACGATGTTTATTATCTCCAATTGAAAAAATATTATTACTGATCATTTTTCTCTTTCGCTCAGCCGCTTGTAAAGCTTGACCAAGATTTGTTTCATTGGCAATAACAGCAAATTCATCTCCTCTTTGAAAGAAACGAAAAGTTTCATCTGTTGCTCTTTTATCACTGCCAAGTAATTCACCTACCTTTTTTAATAATAAATCTGCCTCTCCATAACCATACTTCGTGTTAAAAGATTTGAAATTATCAATATCAATTAAAATAATACTGGTATTTTCTTTAAAATCTTCAATGAAGGATTCTAATGAAGTTTTTAATCCTTTATGATTTTTTAAACCTGTTAATTCATCAATATTATTATCTATTATTAAATTATCAAGCTTTGATTTATATCTAAAAATTAAAAAAAACAAACAAAAAATGAATATTGATAAAATGATTATAAGATATATTGGTGTTTTAACCTCAGAAATAATAAAAGTCTTTACCAAAGGAATTAAGCTAACAAAATATGTAGATAGCGAAGCTGCAGTAAAAATTAAAATTGCCTTGAAAATGTCATAAAATCCTTTTGACACTAATTCAGATTTAAATTTTTCAAATGATTTTTTAATATGTTTCATAACTCTATGTTTAGTAGTTTATAAATTTCTACTTTATTCTCTTTGTAAACCTCTAATGCACGAATCTCAAGATCTTTAAGTCTATCTTTGTCAGTTTCATCCATTTCAATATTTTCTGTCTCAGTTTTAAATAATGTATTAAGTCTTAAGTATGCGAAATTATCCGCTTCTTGTCTATCAATACCATTTTTCAACAAGCTTAAAATATTTTCCACTTGTTGAGATTGGCCTTGCATAAACAACTCTATAATTCTTTTGCGCTTATTATTTATCCAATACCAAATTCCAAACTTATTTTCTCTATTAGGCTCAAGAAATATTCTTTCACCTGTACCAATGGATAGTAAATTAACATCAATTAATTCTTTATTAAAAGCTTTCTGAGCTTCAATCAGAGCTATTAAACTCGGATTATTAGCCCAAACTCCACCATCTACTTTATTTTTAAATTGTAAAATATCTCCTTTCATATCTTTATACATATCTCCCGAATATGGATCAAAATATGTTGGTGCGGATGAAGTTGATAAAGAAGCATCTAATAATGGAAGATTAGGGTCTCGAGTGAACCTATGATGGTAAAGGCTTTTTAGAACAGATGGTTTTCCAATACTTAAATCGTAAATTGATACCCCAACAGGAACCTTACAGTCTTTAAGTTTAGGAGTAGCGCTATGATGATATTTTTTAAACACATCTTCTAATAATTCTTTAAGACTTGCTCTATCGTGTGAAGAATGGTTAATGCATTTTACGAATCCTTTTCTATTACCAAATATTTTTTTGGCGTTATTAATGTAAAGGTTTTTAATTTCTTCAGCTGGTATACCTATTGATAAAGCTAATGCAAGAATACCACCTGTAGAAGTGCCAAAAATTAAATCTACATTCTGATATATTTGCCAATTCTTAAATTCTTTAGATTTAAGCTCCTTTTCGATTTCGCTTAAAATTACTGCTGGAAAAATACCTCGAATACCACCACCATCTAAACTTAGTACTCTGAATTTTTTATCACTCATGTAGTTCTTATTTTACCAGTTAATAATTGTTGCATCAAACCCTTTTTTTGTAGTTGTAATTTCTCAAGCTTTTGTTTGCATAATTTTATTTCTAAATCATAAGTTTCTAAAAAAATTGCAATTGCTTTTTGTTCATTAATTGATGGTAATGGAATTTTCAATTTTAAAAATTCTTTTTGACCTAATGTTTTATTTCTACCTGCACCACCTGGAGAAGCTAAACCTAATAAATCTTTTCCTTTTTTAGATTTAAAGAAAAACAAAAGATAATCTAAATCAAGTTTTGAAGCTAAGGGTTTGTACATAGGAAATCTATGTGATACAATCATATCTAATTCAGCAGTGGTTGTTTTTGCAATTGCATGTTCCCAAGCAAAGACAATATTTACCATAAAACAATCAGGTTCAACCGCAAAAACCGATTTGTTTCCAAGACTTTCGCCAGTTACAGCTTCCTTGTAAAAAATACCTTTAGCATGTGAGCGTATACCTATTTGTTTATATAGTTTATCTTTTTCTGGTTTAACTGAATTTTTAATCTGTTCTAAAACAGCAGACAAACTAATCACTTCCCAATCATTGGGTATTTTATAACCTTTTTTATCACTAATTTCATTATTTTTCAAAAACTCCCTAAATCTATTTTTACCAGATAAAACATTTATTGTCATACTTTTTTTGATAATTTCAAGATCACTTAAAATTTTCTTATTTATTTCTATGGCTTTATCCCAAGTTGATAATATCGAAGCAATTTTTTGTTGCTCAGGAAGTGGCGGAATTGGGATTTTAAACTCTTTTAAATCACTGCCGTTGATAGAATTAATAGTTGCTCCAAGATTTTTGTGAATTTCTCTATAATATATATCTGTATTGAAAACTTGATATAAATAATTATTATATTCACCTCTGAATATTGTCATAAAAGCACCAAATGCCATCCCAGTCGCTTCTTTAGTAATTAATGCATTTTTTCCGATTAAAGATTTACTTCCATTTCTAACACAAATTAAAATATCATTATATTGAACTTGATTATACCCTCCAGAATTCACTTTCACAAAAACATTATCATCAAATTTTATTTGACCATCTTGAACGTTCGATGAACGCAAAACTAATGTGCCAGTTTCTTCGCAAATGTCATCTGGACTATATGTTAAGCCTGAAATAACTTTTCCTAAATCACCTAATTTTTTAACGTCCCATTCAATTGGAATATCACCAAATGAAGTTTCTTTATAATTATTACTTAACACTTTTAACATAAAATTGATTTATTTTAAATTATTTCCTCCTGGATGAATTCCACCACCTAACCACTCATCAGTAATTAACCACATTTCATAATGGTATAACCACTCCATAGTCCAAGGCATAATTGTACTTGCTATTGTTTTAGTATCATTCCATTCCTTTGCTTTTGGATAATACAAACAAAGCTTTTGTTTTTTATGGTCATATACATGCTCTAATTTGTTTTTCCCCTCTGGCAGTTTAAGTTCCTTTGGTTCTAAAACATAAATTTTAGGACTGTCGTCTTTTTTGTAAGTAACTCTAACCAAGTATTCATCACCCAATGGAGAAGATTTTAATTTACCTTCCCAAAATATTTGACTGTATGTACTCATTTTAGTTTCCCCAAATCCATAATTTCTTTTTAACGCTGCATACTGTTGCGCAATAGTGAGTTTTGGTGGTTTATTCATTACCAAAAAATTTATGAGGATGTACTTTAGAAACTTCGTTTAAACCTGTTACTGCCGTTCCAACTAGCCCAAGGTTTCTATCTACATTATTATTTCCGTTTTCAGTTAATATTCGCATTTTATTACCTATCGCAGAGAATGTTTTAGTCACGGGAGCATCACCAAAAGATTTTTTTAATGAATCTGATAAATTAATTCTATTGAAAGGAGAATTAAATATTCCAAAATCAAGTTTTAATTTTTCAATCCAATCTTTAAAAAACCTTTCTCTTTTTGAATTTGGCAAAGCCCATCTATCGGCAAAGTTTTCTGATGTTTTAACAGGATTAGAAATCCATTTGACGTATTTACCATTTTTTTCGTCTAACCTAACTTCTATGAATTCTTCCATATTATTGATAACATTTATTAATGCCTCCATTATATTATCTTCTCCATTATAAGCATGCGTTGCTAATGTTGTTATAATACAAGAAATTGGTTTTTCTTTTTTATCTTCATCAGTATAATCTTTGAACATTATATCTCTATGTCTCTTCAACAACTGCACAACTCTTTGTAATGGTAATCTTTGTTTTTGGAATTTTGGTGTTGGTTTGACAGATTCATTAAGCGAGAACATTTTTGTTTTTACTCCCTTAACTGCTTCTGCACTTTTCATAAACCAAATCGCATAGCCAAATGGATTGCTCAAATACCAATTTGATGGTTCTGTTGATGTGTAATATTCTGGTACTTTTTCTTTATCAGTAATACTCAAAACCAAGCTCTCAATTTTCTGGTCGGATAAATTTGAATAAGCTCTTTCCATTATTATTGAATAACCCGATGTATTAACAGCTGGAAGAATATCCATGTGGTATCTTTCATTTGCATTACCATTTTCTCTATATTTCAAAGTCCAACATCTTCTTCCTTCATCATCAAGAATAGAGTCATACTTTTTATGCTTACGAAGTTGATCACCGACAAGTTCCTTTACATCCTTTTGAGTCCAACTTTGTTTTTTACCATTTAATTCGCATACAATATCCAAATCAATATCTCCGTCAGGATCTACAGTTTGAATTAAAGTTCCAATGATAAATGAACCCTGTGGACTAACAACTGGATTATAGTCTGCTAATTCAGACTCTTGGTTTGTTAACCAATTCCCAACGGCTTTATAACTTCTTACGGCTGCATCATGTTGAGCTTCTGTTATACTTAAATTTTCTCCAAGAACATCCAATATTTCTTCTAATTCTGTTTTTTGTTGTGTTGTTATCATAATTTCATTAAATAAAGTTCTTTTAAACACTCATTCCTCAGGAATTAAACCTAAAGGGGAGTTTTTGTATATTGTGGTGTGCTTTAAAATTGTATTCATAATTTGTATTATTTTTTCAGCAAGTCAATAAATTGGTTTGCTAATCGTTGTGTGATTGCAATGGTTACTTTGTCTTTTGGCGCATCAAGCATATTCCAATATTTCGCTTCGTTAAACTCCATTGTGCGCTTATCGTCATTGCCTTTTTGAGTAATAAATCCCCAAAACCAAAGGTCGTCCCAAACTTCAAAATTAGAGTTGGGCATATTGGTTTTTAAATAGTTGTTAATCCCTGGAAATGAATTAGCACAAGGGCTTCCTATTTCTTGAATTATGTGTTTAATTACTGCATCCACAGGCAAAAAAAGTTCATCATCCTCTGCGAGTATTTCGGGAGCATCATCCCAAAAATATAATTCCTTGGCATATCCAATATGGGTGTGATAAATGGCTTTTAAGAATAAAGCCGCCGTTTTGTCTCCCCAACTCGGCTGCTTGGTCAATAACTGGAACATTGATTTATATGTAATAGGCGTATCACTTGAAGCACCTAAAGTATTTAAGAAATCAATAAAAGAATTAAGACTGTTATCAGAATTAGCAATAGTTTGAAAAAAAACTGCCGACTTATCCATTTTTAACTGTGACTGCGAATTGAGAATACTGTACAACAAAGCATATACTTTGTCATAAGTAGTTTTATACGGTATTAGTGCCATTTTGTAAGCACCAATTTGAACAGGCAAATTGTAAGCTCTGTTTTCGTTTAAAAAGGAATAGATGTCGTTTAGTTTTTGGTTCATTTATTGTTTAATAATTTACTTTATTAAAGTTTGTTGTTTTGCAAAGAAAGCTGCAAAGAAAAAATAATTAAAACGCTGTAAAACAATACTTTTTTGTTTGCAAAAAAGCTGTAATTGTTTCGCAAAACTATATTTAACGTAAATTAAAACGCTATTTACAATTCTTTTCCTAGGGATCAAAGTTGCGATTCTTGCAAAGAAACCTGCAAAGAAAAAACACGTTAAACCCTTGTTTTTAGGGATATTTCTCTTTGCAATCATTCTTTAATTTTATAAGTTCGTTGGTTGTGTTTTATTTCCCTTGCAATTTCTAAATGACCTTTTTCTATCATCTCAGCAAAAAGCCTTGATATATACGATACGTCTGAATCGGGTAGGTTTAGTAATTTTCTGGCAGCTTCATTGTCAATCTCATCAGCTGTATCAAGGTATCTAATTATAGCTTCAATCTGCCTTGCTTTTTCTTGCTTTTTTAATTTAGAATAACTGATTTTGTCTTCTGTAGATGCTAATTTATTTTTATGAATAATATATTTCACTCCAGAAGTTTTACCAGTTGTTTCAATAAATTCTATATCTTGAAGCTCTGTTAAAATTTTACGTAACTGGTATGGATTTACAAATGGGTTAGCTTCTAACTGCTGAAATGTTTGCTTTTTTTCGGTATAAATAGCATTGAGCACCAACAATTTTTCAAGATCCATATCTAATCCTGTAATTTGTTTATATTCATAACTCAATTCTGCTAATTTTTCAGAATAAACATCGGCATCAATTCTAAAAATTATAGAGTGTTCATTCTGAATTGATTTCGGCAATTTTTTTCCTTTAGAAAGTAATGCAGTAAATATTTTATCAAACCCTGTTCCTGCTTTTTCCGCATAACTAACTTCTCGCATTATGTCTATAATGTTAGGATTGCGTGGATTTGTTTTTCTCAGAAGGTTAGTTTCATCAATTCCCTGCGGAAAATGTCCTGGACTTTCAAATTCAATATAATTTGGATACTTTCTAATTTCAATGACTTGTTGTCTACTGTAGTCCCGATGAACAATGGCATTGATTAGCATTTCACGTAATACAATTTCTGGATAATCGTCAATATAGTCTCTAAACAAACCAAAATGAAACTCTTTTACTTTCATCTCTGATTTCAATTGGTTGAAACAGGCATCAGCAATTTCAATTAAATTACCCGTATACTCAAAAGGCTTATAACTTCCATCTTCATAATATCGGATGTACTTAATTTGACTAAAAGGTATTTCCCTTAATGCTTTATTATTACCAATAAATAAAATACCTGTAGTAGTAGGCAATTGAATCCCATTTTCTTCTTTAACAAGACCTAAAGTTTCCGTAAACTCATTAGAAGTGTTTTTTAAATAGGGGCTTTTAGGTTTCTCCCTTTTAATCTTATTATATAATAAACGAGTTCTTTTAATATCCTGCCAACCAGGTATTGGATTTCCTTGTTTATCTTGTTCTATCGAATTCAAAGGTAAGTCCCAAGTTTTTTGATCGTATACAATCAATCCTTTCTCGGATTGTATAGTGGCAATTTCGTAGGGTTCAATAGCTCTATTCCCATCATTACTCCTAATTAGATACTCCCCTTTTGAAGTTCTGTGCATCTGAGGTGAGAAAGGAATTTCAAGTACCAAAACATCACTACCACTTATTTTTAATTTGTGTGAATGTAATGTAATTGAAGGAGAAGTCCTGTCTTGAATCTGTCTGATTAATTCAAATATTTTAGAATCTGTAGCAATAAAATCAGGATTTAATTCTTTAGTGTCATCAACGATACCTACAAACAAAAAACCTCCCTTTTTATTAGCAAAAGCAACAACATCCTTAGCAAGCTCTTCGTATTTTGGAGCAAAATTCTTTATTGATTTACCAAAAACAACTTTATCATCGAGTTGTTCTTTAAAATCAAGAATATCACATTCTCCCTGAGCAAGAAGGTTATAAAACCATTGAATGCTATGTTTAGTGTATTTCTGCATAATTTATAAAAGTATCGTTTATTATTTCAACCGCATAAAGGCATTATTTTCTATATCCGTTTTTTTAATATGTATACAAAAAGGTGCTTTTATATACACGTTTTTTTGATATGTACATAAAATACCGTTTTTATGTACATGTTTTGCTCTAATCTATTAACTCTTGCAAGTATTTATTCATTTGTTGTTGTACTTCTAGCAACTCTGTTTCTAATCTTTTGATTTCTACTTGCACCGCCTTGATATCTATAGCAGCTTCTTCTTCAAAAGTATCTACATAACGAGGAATGTTCAAGTTGTAATCATTCTCAATGATTTGGGCTAAACTAGCCACATAGCTGTATTTGTCTTCGGCAACTCCGTTTTTTAATTTCCCTGCATTAAAATCTTCGTAGGTAGCTACTATTTTATTAATGTCTAAATCACGTAATTTATTTTGGTTTTTACCACTTTCAAAATGCTTGCTGGCATCAATAAACAACACATCGGTATTTTTGGCTTTCCCTTTATTAAAAACTAAAATAGCAGCAGGAATTCCAGTTCCAAAAAACAAGTTGGATGGCAATCCTATAACCGCTTCTAATATATTTTCATCAATAGTTTGTTGGCGAATTTTACCCTCGCTACTTCCTCTAAACAAAACACCATGCGGCACTACAACACCTGCTTTTCCAGTTTCATTCAAGGTTTCTATCATGTGACTGATAAAGGCCCAGTCTCCTTTGCTTTTGGATGGAACCCCTCTCCAAAAACGATTGTAAGGATCTCCAACAGCTATATCAGCTCCCCATTTGTCTAATGAAAAAGGTGGATTAGCAACAACGGTATCAAACTTCATCAATTGATCGCCTTCTTTCAATTTTGGATTTCTTATTGTATCTCCCCAACGAATCGTAGCATTATCAAAACCATGCAAAAACATATTCATCACTGCTAATGCCCATGTACTTCCGTTAGCTTCTTGACCGTAAAGAGAGAAATTATTATTACCCACTTCACGACCTGCTTTTATCAACAAAGACCCTGATCCACAAGTAGGATCACATATCCTTGCACCCGACTTTGACTTGGTTAGTTTTGCTAATAGTGTTGACACTTCACTTGGTGTAAAAAATTCACCTGCTTTTTTCCCTGCATCACCTGCAAAGTTGGCAATCAGGTATTCATAAGCATTACCAATAACATCTTCACGTTCTAAATGCGAAGGTGATAAATCCAGTGCAACAAAATCTGCCAACAGGTTTTTTAACCTCGTGTTTTTATCCTTTACATCCCCTAGGTTACTACTATTGAAATCGATATTTCTAAAAATCCCACTACCATCTTCACTACTTAATTTTTCACGATTAGCCTCTTCTAAATCAGCCAAGGCAATATTGATTCGCTCACCAATATTTGCTTCATTTCTATTCTCATACAAGTCATCAAAACTACAATGCTCTGGCACTTGAAAACGCTCCATTTTCAAAGCTCTATCGGTTCGAGCTTGATCTCCATTGTATTTTTCTAAATACTCTTCTCTTTTTTCCTTATTAACATCACTGATGTATTTTAAGAACAACATGGTCAAAATATAATCTTTGTATTGAGAAGGATCTATAATACCCCTAAAGGTATCACAGGCTTTCCATACAGTTTGATTGATTTCTTTTTGATTTATCTTATGGCTCATCTTATTGTATTGCTTTAAATATTAGTTCGTTATAATAATTTTGCCTCAATTGTGAAATTTCATTCTGTAAGAACTTTTCTTTTTTTTGTAAGTTAAAGAGTTCTAAGATAGTAAATTGCTTAGCAAAATTTGGAATGAAAATTTCAATCTTTTCTAAGATAGAAATAGTAACAGATTTGATTGCAGTTCCTTTTGCAACCCCTTGAAGCAAAGCCTGTGTTTTGCCATGATTTAAAAACCAAGCGACATACTCCGGCTTAACATTGGTATTCTTCAATTGCAGGACCAAAAAAGTAGTAGAGGCTACCGCTGGTTGGTAACTTCCATCATAAACAACTGCAAAAAAATCTTTCCCTTTAGCCGCAAAAAGTATGTCGTCTTTTTGCAAAAAATGTTTTATCAGTTTTGGAGATTTACTCAGCACTGGACTCGAAGTACCAGCCCACTCCTTATCTTCATTAAAATCCGTAGCCTGAACATAGTACACATCAGGATTAACATCTCCTTTTGCAAATACGCCAGACTTGATATACACTATTTCTTTTAGTATCTCTCTCATAAAATAATTTAGTACATGATATACTTTTATTAAAATTTCAAACAAAGTTAAGTAAATTTCATTAATTTTGATTAAAAATAATCAAGTATATTTTGTACTAAACAAAAATACTAATAACAAAAAATAAAGCATATGGAATATTTTTTTGGCATCCTAGATCGTAGCGAAATAGAACAAGAACTTTTAGCAATAGAGAACGATCAACCAAAAGATTACTTGGAATCTATTAAAGAAGATTTTTCAGAGCATGAAATAATTATGGGAACCGAATATGATATTGAATACTTATTAGAAGAAAAAGGCATTTTTAAAAAAATTATCAGTGATGAAAAAATACGAGAGCGTATAAAAGAACAAAATATTCCAGATACTGAGATTGACTACGAAGTTTTTGATACTCACTTAGAGATACCGCCTATACTTTTAGACGAAATATATGACCACATTTGCAATTTATATCTTTCTAAATTAGAGTATATAAAATTAGATTTTTTTGATAATTTCCAAGATAAGATTTATGGAAGGGATTTTAAAGAAATAAAAGAAATTGCACTAATAGAATTTAAAAAAATATATCAGTCAGTTGATCTGTCAAACCCTGTTAAATCCTTTATTGGTAGAACAGCAAAAAATGAAAAATTTATTTATACACCAACGTATCTTCATGAATTATCCCGAGAGAAACAATATATAATCCACAACATAAACACATATAGCATATTACCATACTTGTATGGTGACATAGATTTACAAAATGAGTATCCTTATTATAATGAAGAATTAATTAACGAAATTATATCCTTTCAAATAAAAATTGATATTTTACTAGAACTTAATAACAGATTTAAGTTCGAAATAGACATCTATTTTAATAACATGTTTTATTATGGTCTTGAAGCACTAAATCACCTAGATATTTTTCTAAATACAAATGCTTATGTATTTACAATGGTTACGATCAAAAATTTTGATGAAATCAATAGGTCAAATATAGAAAGCCTTTTTTCTTTTTTAAAAAATAATAATTTATACATTGGAAAAACCAACAGTAAATTCTTAGACCTTGTAAACACAACATTTTATGAACAAGTAAAAGATTTAAAAAGTCATGAAGAAGATGAACAACATACAGCACATGCAACAAGAGTAAAACAACTAGAAAAAGAATGGGGAATCTTCAATGAAAAATACTTTCCAGAAGGCTAATTTTTACAAAATCCATTTCTAGACATTCAAAACCCATTTTCAGACATACATTTTCAATTTTCAGACATATATTTAATTTGCTGATTTTTAAAACATTGAGGTTATTGCAATCAAATAATCTTAATTAATTTTAATATGAATCAGCAACAATTTTTATCCGCATTTAAGAATCTACAATCAGAGGTTCAAGAAATCAAAACACTCCAACAAAGAGTTCTTCTTTATCTAGAAAACAACAATGGCAGGTTAACTGAAGATTCTACTATTATGGAGGAACGAATTACAGTTAAGGAATCGTGCCAAATTTTAAAATGTTCTGAAGTCACCCTCTGGAAACTTCGAAAGGGCGGAATCCTCCCCTACACCCAACACAAAAGAACTATTCGATTCAAGAAAAGTGACATTCTAAATTATCTAAACCAAAAGGGATAATTATGAAATCAGTTATTCTTAATGTGCGTATTTCTCAAAAATTGAGAGATAGGTTAATCGATGATTCCCATGAAAAAGGCATTACACTATCTGATAATTCAAGGGAGATACTTACCGCTTATTGCAAAGCAAAAAATAGTGATAAAATTGACAATCAAACTCTACGTGATATCAATTTTTATAATAGTAACGAATTCATTTACTTAATCTTTTGGATGTTCGAAAAAATTAGATCCCCAAAACATTTTGGGCCTAAAAATGAATTGGAAGATCTGAAAAAAATTGTATTACAAGTAGTAACCAATAAGTTTTCCCCTCCAGACTTAAAACAGGAATTTGAAAAAGTACTTATTGACATTCAAAGATACCTTAATGAATTTGACCTCCCTAATAACAAATTCAACTTTTGTGCGCTCTGTACTGATGAAGTTTTTGACTACATCATCTTAGCAGAATTCATTAGAAATAAGGCATTTGAAAACAGAATCTATTTGTAATACACTTTGTATTACACTTTGTATTACAGTTTGTGTTACAATTTGTATGACAAACTGTAACACAAACTGTAACACAAACTGTAACACACCAAAAACAGAAAACATGACTCCAAAAATCATCCCCTTATCCGAGCATACGGAGGCGTTTAAAAAAGAACTTGAAGCCGATTTAAACAATTCTGAAATAAAAATGACAAATCCTTCCAATTGTTTCAACATAAAACCTATCAATGAATGGATAGAGGATGCAAAAAACCGTCCAATCCCAAATATGCTATTTAGTGAGCTATGGTATGAAAATGAAACCTGCATATTATTTGCTGACACTAATCTTGGTAAATCCATTTTGGCGTTACAAATGTCTAATGCATTAAGCAAAGGCATCAGCATTTTAGGCTTCAAAATGGAGATACTAGCTCAAAAGGTATTGTATTTTGATTTTGAACTATCAGATAAACAAGTAGAAAATAGATACTCCAATCAATATTCTGAACACTATGTTTTCAGTCCAAATTTACTTCGGGTAGAAATAAATCCTGAACAAGATATTCCTGCAGAATTTAAAGATTTTGATGATTACTTATGTCATTCGTTAGAACTCGCAACTATTGAACATGATGCCAAAATTATCGTCATAGACAATTTAACTTATTTAAAAACGGATACCGAAAAAGCAAAAGATGCTTTACCACTGATGAAATTTTTGAACAGTATTAAGAAGAAGTACAACCTTTCAATCTTAGTATTAGCTCATACCCCGAAACGAGATGCTTCCAAACCTTTGACTAAAAATGACCTCTCTGGGAGCAAAATGTTAATGAATTTTTGTGACAGTTGTTTTGCTATTGGCGAAAGCGCACAGCAAACAGGATTGAGGTATATCAAACAAATTAAGCAACGAAATACAGAATTGATATATGACACCCAAAATATAATTGTGTGCAACATTGAGAAGGATACGAACTTCTTAGCCTTTGTTTTTATGGGTTATGAGAATGAATTGGATCATTTGAAACCAAGAAACAACAAAGAACAGTTTAATGAAATTATAGCTTTGAAAAAACAAGGTTTACCCAACACTCAAATTGCTGAAAAATTAGGAATAAGCGAAGGTACTGTTCGAAACAAAATAAAAAAATCTGAAAATTTATAATGTCTGCAAAACTAATATATCCTCTAATAATGGCGCTACCTGAACAGGAGCGTGAATTACTATTGGAGATGTTAGGAGTAAAAACTAATAAGCTTGATTTAAACAAATTCTTATCTGCTGATCATCAAAAACTAATCGAAAAAAGAGAAATGATTGCCTATTTAATCGAAACTCAATTTAGCAAATTCAAGAAGTCGTAACACTCGTAATATTCGTAGGGGTTACGAATATTACGAGTGTTACGAATAATCAATTAAACCATGTATAAATATTCACTCGACAAATCCAGCAAAAAATTTATTTGCCCTAGATGCCTGAAAAAATCATTTGTTAGGTATGTTGACAATGAAACAACATGCTATTTGGATACTCAATTTGGCAGATGTGACAAAGAAAGTAGTTGTAAATATCATACCTCTCCAAAAAACAATAATATCCTATACATTCATTCTAAACCACTACTTAAAAGAGAAAAGTCTACTATTCAGAAAATAGAAGTAACAAAGCATGGACAGAATTTTAAAAACAATTATTTCATTCAATATCTTAAAAATCACTTCCATGAGGACGAAATAAAAGCAACTATTCTAAACTATTTAATTGGAACTTCGAATCATTGGAGAGGTGCAACTGTTTTTTGGCAAATCGACCATAAAGAAGCGGTTGTAACAGGTAAAATAATGCTGTTTGACATCAATACAGGCAAAAGAGTCAAAAAGCCCTATAATCACATTAGTTGGATGCACAAAGCGCTAAAAATCCCGAATTATGAATTGAAACAATGTCTTTTTGGTTTACATCTTATTAATGAATATCCCGAAAAAACTATTGCCTTAGTTGAATCAGAAAAAACAGTAATCATAATGAGCTTATTTTTGCCTAATTATATTTGGATTGCTACAGGAAGTAAAGGAAATTTTAAAAAAGAATTATTAGAGCCTATTAAGAATTTTAAAATCATAGCCTACCCCGACAAATCGGAATATAATGATTGGAATAAAAAAACCATACAATTAAATCAAGAAGGTTATCACATAAGATGTAGTGATTTTGTTGAAAAAAAAGACGTGCTAGAAGGAACAGATCTTGCCGATATTTATATTGAATCAAAGATTAAAACCTTTCCAAAACCTGAAGTAAAACACACTACTACAGAAATCGAAGTAAACCGATTAGCTAAAATAAATCCTGAAATTATTAATCTTATCAGGACTTTTGAGTTGCTGGATAATGAGCATAATGAGATTGAGTTTGTTGTCTAGGTTCTAACGTTATAAAAGAACACATTTAAATTTATATTGGATTCCAATTACTCTGTCGCAAAACGGCAGACAAATCTTTTATCTTTGATTAATAAATAAAAATCAATTATGTCAAAATTAATCTATTTTAAAAGGTATTTGTACGTTATAGACCGCTTGCGAAGCAGACCTTGTAGTTTTAATGAATTGCAGGAACACGTGATGCGAAAACTTGAAAAGGACGATATCGACACCACTTTTGAATATGCCATACGCACTTTTGAACGCGACAAGAAAGACATTACCACTCTTTTTGGCATCGAAATACACTACAACCGAAAAGAAAAAACGTACGCTATTGATGAAGAAGAAATAGAAGATCAATCAGTAACTCGAATGATCGACGCCTTTTCAATTCATCATGCACTTCAAGAAGGAAATAAATTGTCTCCTTCTGTGTTTCTCGAAAAACGAAAATCATTAGGAACTGAACATATCTACGGCATCATTCACGCCATTCAAAATCTTAATATTTTACTATTTACGCATCAAAAACATTGGGACGATTTTAGCACCTTACGAGAAGTGAAACCTATTGCAATTAAAGAATCACAACAAAGATGGTATTTAGTTGCTCTGGATAAAAAGGACGACACAGTGAAAACCTTTGGTTTAGATCGTATTTCCAAACTAAAAATCACTGATACCAAGTTCAAGCCAATTAAATATAATGTGGAGAAAGAATTCAAACATGCATTTGGAATAGAGACCTATTCTGCTGCCGAAAAAATAATTTTAGAGTTTTCTAACAAACAAGGAAATTACATCAAAACATTTCCTTTGCATGAATCTCAAATTGTAGTTGAGGAAACAGAGGACACTGTCATAGTGGAAATTTATATACATACAACAAATGATATTATAATGGAGCTTTTGAAATACGGATCAAACGTAAAAGTAATCTCCCCAATTACCCTCCAAAATGAAATCAAAAAAAGGATTTCGGACATGTCAAGTCTATACCAATAATGTCAAACCTTAGAGGTAGAAACTTTAAAACTGCAAAATACCATAGCAACCAAATTGCTGATTAAAAACTACAATAAAATTTTATCTTATAAGATTTATATGACACAATATATTACCTTGTACAAAGAACAAAACAAATCACTAAACTATTAATGTCAGCATAGCGATGCTAGCGCTTTTGTGATGATGTTTTTTTTTGTTTATTAGGTTAATTAGTTTAAATCAGAAAATAATTAAAACAACAATATCATGACAGAAAATTACATAGGATTAAAACCTATTAAGGAAATCTTAGGTATGAATTTCTTTATTCCTAATTATCAACGTGGATATAGGTGGACAAAACAGCAAGTAAAGGACTTACTCGATGATATTAATGAATTTATCGAAAAAAAAGACAAAGGTATTTATTGCATTCAACCTTTAGTAATTAAAGAACAAAAACAGGAAACTTTTGATTTAATAAAGAATGAAGCAAAAAATATTGAAGAAATTGAAAAATTATTGAAAGGTAGTTGGGAGGTCATTGATGGTCAACAACGATTAACCACAATTTTCATACTGTTAACATATTTAGACTGTGAGAATAAATACAACCTCAAATATGCAACTCGTGAAGACAGCGAGTCTTTTTTACTATCTATTGATCATGGCAAAAAAGAGGACAATATAGATTATTATCATATCATTGAGGCAAAGGAGCAAATAACCAAATGGTTTACTGAAAATGGTAATGATCTGGAAATATTCAAAAATACGCTTTTAAATAAAGTGAATTTCATTTGGTATGAATCTGTAGATGAAAATCCAATAGCTGTTTTTACCCGCTTGAATATTGGAAAAATCCCCCTTACCAACGCAGAACTTATAAAAGCATTATTTCTTAACAAGTCAAATTTTGAAAGTAACGATTTTAAAAAAATAAGACTTCAACAACAAGAAATAGCAAGTGAATGGGATCACATAGAATATAATTTACAAAGTGATGAGTTCTGGATGTTTTTGCATGAGCAAAACTATGACAAACCAACTCGAATCGATTTTATTTTTGATTTAATCTGTAACCACAATTCCTTAAAGCTTAAAGAGGAAGAAATGAAAGACATTGGTAAAGATGAGTATAAAACTTTCAGATACTTTTATGCTTGGTTTAAAAGGAAAACTGATATAACCGAATGCTGGAAAGAAGTAAAATCCTACCACCAAATTTTTCAAGAATGGTTTAATGATTTAGAATTGTACCATTATATCGGTTTTATGATTGAAAACAAGATCGATATTTCTACAATTATTAAAGAATGGAAAAAAGAGGGACGAACCAAAAATGACTTTACTAAGCAATATATTATTCCGTCATTAAAGTTTAAAATTGCGAAATGTTCTGATCTGAACAAACAATATGAGATTGAGAATTCTCCTAAAAAAACCCAATCTCGCCCACTTCTTTTATTATATAATATACAAACCCTAATTAATCAGAATGAAAGTATTAAAGATAACGCTAAATACAAGCTACCTGTCTTTTATAAGTTCCCATTTCATTTATACAAAAAAGAGGCTTGGGATGTAGAGCACATTGATTCTAATACAGAAAATCAATTAGAAGACGAAAAAGACCAAAAAAAATGGTTAAAATGTAGTTACTCACATATATCCGATAATGATTTAAAATTGGAAATAGAAAAGTTTTTAATCGATGCAGAGGATAAAAAAGATTTTGATTATTTACGGGCAAAAGTTATCGCAAACACAACTTCCGCTTCAGTTAAATTAAATAATGAAGAAAAAAATAAATTATGGAACTTCACTTTGCTCGATGCATCAACTAATAGGAGCTATGGCAATGATATTTTTCCTATGAAACGCATTGTTATTATTGGCAAGGATCAAGGTAAAAAGATCACTATCAATGATGACGTTGCTGATTTTGAAATACATCAAATACCAGGTGAAATTGCATTTATTCCCCCTTGCACGAAAAATGTTTTTCTAAAATACTACAGTCCAAATACTGATAATTTAAGAGAATGGGACAAATCTGACGCCAATACATATTTAAAGAACATAGAAACAGTCTTAGAAAAATTTTTAAAAGATGAGTAAAGACAATATTACACAACAAACAACATTTTGGACATTTCTTAAATCTCAGAAAATTGAAATTCCAATTATTCAGCGAGATTATGCACAGGGGCGATCTGGAAATGAAAAATTACGCGAAAAATTCCTTAAAGATTTAAAAGAATCATTAGATAAAAATACGGTTTTAAAACTTGATTTTGTTTATGGAAGCCTTGAAAACGGTAGTCTCAATCCTCTTGACGGACAGCAAAGATTAACTACACTCTGGCTACTGCATTGGTATATTGCATTCAGAGCAGGAGAATTATCTAAAAACAAACATGTTTTTGAAAGATTTTCGTACGAAACAAGAGTTTCATCCCGTGAATTTTGCAAGCAACTATCTAGTTTAGAAATAACTGCCGAAAATGGAATTTTGCAGTTGATTCAAAATCAAACTTGGTTTCAGTCTCTCTGGAAGCAAGATCCAACAGTAAGCGCAATGCTTAATATGCTTGGAGGAACATCCGAAAAAGATGAAAAAGGAGAAGAAATATTTGATGGTATAGAAGAGGTCTTTTTCGATAAAACAAAATTTGAAGAGTATTGGATAAAGCTGACTTCGGAAAATTGCCCTATCAAATTTTATTATCTTCCTCTTGCTGAATTGTCGTTGTCTGATGATTTGTACATCAAAATGAATGCCAGAGGGAAGGCGCTAACTTCTTTTGAAAATTTTAAAGCAGACTTAGTAGGATATATTGATAAAAAGGAATGGGATAAAGACAAAACTGAGGCAAATAAAATTTCTCACAAATTAGATACTTCGTGGACCGATATATTTTGGAAGAATAAATCTGAGGAACATAAAATTGATAATATTTATTTTTCATTTATTAATAGTTACTTTCTAAATAGTTTAATAACAGCAAAAAATGATAAAGAAATAGATTTATATACCCAAGAAGCAATTCTAAATAACAAATTATATAAATATTTATCAGATAACTCATCGCTTAAATACAATGGATTTGAAATTTACAAATCTGAAGAAAACGTATTTGATAAACTGTGTTTTGAACGTCTGACTATGATTCTTGATAAGTTTCATTTAACTTTCAAATCTTTTACAAAAGAAGATATAGACAAACTATTTTTCCCATCTTGGGACGATCACTCTGATTTTAGATTTATACCTGTTTATAAAACAGAGGGAGAGGAATACATAACTTCTACACCAACAGATCGACAAAGAGTAGTTTTTTACGCGATATGTTGTTATTTTGAAAATAATGAATATGAAGAGAAAGCATTAAAAGATTGGATGCGTTTCGTGTGGAATATAGTAATCGACCCAAATCTTGCAATGATTGGTGCAATGAGATTTATAAAAGAAATAGCAAAACATTCTGGTGACATAATTACTTTTTTATGCGACAATAACGAAGAAGTTAAGATATCTAAAACCCAATTTGAAGAAGAATCAATAAAGGCAAAGCTAATTAAATCTGTCAAAGATGATAGTTATGAAAAAGCAATCATAAAAGCAGAATCTCATAAATTATTCAAAGGAAATATTCAATTTTTACTTAGTAAAGGTATAAACACTACTATCGAAGATTTTAATACTGAAAGAGATATTGCGTTTCTTATTACTCAAAATACGGGAGATTATTTATGGATTAGATCAATACTAGCCAACGCTGGCAGACTTCCTACTACCATAACTTTATCGAATATAAATGATAATTGGAGGTACTTAATTAATTCATCTCTTATGGAAGCATTTCGTAATCTAATTTCAAATTTCAAAAATATTGATTATCAAGCACAGTCTGCACAGACCATTATGAAAAATATTTGTGCAAATTATAAACGTAAGGAAGAACTGCTTTGGGTTTATCCATTAGTTCATTGGGTAGGTGAAAAAGGAGAAACGTTGCTTGATAACTATTCTGATACTAAACGAATTGTAAATTATTACAATCAAGGAAGTATTTATTTATATAATAAAACTAATTGGACAGAAGGAAATATACTATTATCAAATTATCGTAACGAGATTATTCAAGAGTTACTTAAAGACAAAGAAATGATTTATAATAGTCCTGATTGGTCTAATATCGATAACAAGTACTTTAGAGGTTGGAATATAAAACTTATACGCAAAACACGTCTTCAAAATCAAGATGTAGAAATTGAATATCTTTTTGATAGACAATATCTAAGTATTGGAATTAAAGAAACTACTGAATTGCAACTTTCGTTTTCACTTCATCAGTTTTCTGAACCAGCAAAATTTGGTTTTGATGAAAATGAAGAAGGTTGGTTGTGTCAAAAAAAATATGATTATCTGAAAATCGTCAAAAACGAATATGACATTAATAGCTTTTTAAAGGAGGTTGAAGAGGGATTTCAATTTCTGATCTCAAAGTTAAATCAAGAGATTGAATAACTACTTTATGGCTTAATATATAATACCTGCAACTTATTATTAAAACGACATTCCCACTAGAGTGTCGTTTTTTAGTTATAAATAAATTACTCTGTCGCCCTTTGACCTTCTCCGTACCTAATTTCGCATGTAGGGGAAGCAGAAAACCAATTAGAGTAAGCAAAACAAAAAATAAAATATTATGTCTCAAATGATTTTAAAAGGAAAAGAAATGATTAGAATTAATCCAACAATCAAAACAAAAATTGAATATTCAACCAACCAAGGAAGAAGTTGGATTTCACGGTATAATTCTAGCAGCTGCGGCGATTTTACCGATTTAACCGATAGCGGCAGGGAAATCTTAGGAATGACTTCTAAAGGCCTCTATTATTCGACCAATGAAGGTAGAAGCTGGATTAAAAGAGGTTAAAACAAAATTTTAAAATAGTTGGCAAAACTTAAACCGTCACCATATGGCATTGTGGCGGTTTATTTTTGGTCTGTAATAATCAAAACACTAAGAAATCATGGAAGAAAACCACCTTATTTTATCATTAGAAACTATTCACAAAACCTCTAAAAACTCACAACTAAAACTGTCAGCATTCGACAGTATTTCAGTTGAAATAAAGCTAATTAGTAATTATTTTGAAATCAATAGCATAGAAGCTGTACTGCTAGCAAGTTGTTTTATACAATCCTGTTTTGATACGGTAGAACTGCCAGAAATCATTAAACACTTTGGTTTAGAAAAACATAGCTTTCTAAAATATATAGAAAATTTCAATTTACTAATTGCCAAATCTATAGTAGTTAAAACAGAAAATCGCCGCTCAGAAAATAATTATAAACTGTCCCAACATATTTATGATTATATATCAACCCAAAAATCAATTCCAAAAGGACTATTAGCAATTAAAGTAAAAGAAAATACTTTTTGTGAATTTTTATCAGATTTGGATATTTTAAGTAACCTGAAAGATGACGACAAAATCAATTACTTTTATTTCGTCCAAAAGTTCGGTGATCTATTACAAGCCAATAAGCAATTCAAATTGATCGCTTTCGCAATCAAAAATCTTGAATTAGTAGATTCGTTTGTTTTTTTTGATACAATTCTAGACGCTATGAACTTAGGAGAGAATAATTTCAACACGGTATTACAGACCACAGTTGAAGATTTTTATGACCGAAAAAGAGATTCATTCAAATACATTAATGATTTCCTAGATGACAAGACAGCATTAAATCTACACGAATTAATAGAAAAAGACACTACTACATTTTCCAACAGACACCGCATTCAATTGACTCAAAAAGCCATTTCTATGTTGAAAGAATTAGAAGGGATTTCATTAACGGCTGCAGAAAAGAAAGACGAACGATTAATTTATGCTAAGCAAATCCAGAAGAAAAACTTGTTTTATAATAGCGGAGAAAAACTCCAATTAGACCCTATTACAAAAAGTCTTTCAAACACTTCATATGTGAAATTACAAAGTAGATTAAAATCAAAAAACATGAGTACGGGTATCACTGCGCTTCTGTACGGAGCTCCAGGAACTGGAAAGACCGAAACTGTTTATCAATTAGCAAAGAAGCACAATCGTCCTGTTTTCAAAGTAGAAATTTCAGAAACAAAATCCATGTGGTTTGGCGAAAGTCAGAAGTTAGTTAAAAAAATTTTCACCGATTACTATAATTTCAAAAAGACATTAAAAGTATGCCCTATTCTTTTATTTAACGAAGCCGATGCGATTATAGGTAAGAGAAAAAGTGCTGGTTCATCTTCAGTTGCCGACACAGAAAACGCCATACAAAATGTATTACTGGAAGAACTAGAAAATTTCGACGGAATTCTATTTGCTACATCCAACTTGGTAGCCAATTTAGATCCAGCATTCGAACGTCGTTTTCTATTCAAAGTAAAATATGAAAACCCAACCATAGAAAACGCTACCAAAATATGGAAAAACAAATTACCTTTTCTTTCTGAAGAGGAAGCTTTAAAACTAGCTTCTCAATTTTCCTGTTCTGGCGGGGCAATGGAAAATATTGCCCGAAAATCTATTATGGAAGAAATTGTTTTTGGTACAAAACCCAACTTCGAAAAAGTCCTTTTTTTTTGCGAAAATGAAAAATGGAGCAATAAAATTAGTAAAATGAAAATAGGGTTTTAATATTAATTAATTTTCATTAATTTAGCTTAAAATATTAATTATTAACGTGCACGAATCCGTACACGATTTCTATAATTTTAAGCACAATAAGAGTATATATTTCAGGGGATTTTTGGAATTTTTGACCGAATTCATAACCCTGAGGTCACGAGTTCAAATCTCGTCCTCGCTACAAACTTAAAGTCATGTAAATCACGGATTAGTGCCAACTAATCCGTTTTTTTATGCCTAAACTTTTAGTACTTTTACAGAACGTGCACGATTTACCTATAAAATCAATCTAATCATTACCAAATACATAAGCTAGAAATATCGATATAAAGACAAGGTGTAAACTTTCCAAATCACAAAAGAATAGTATGTTTTTTATTCTGTCTTGCCCTGAAATAACTTGTCGTTTTTAGATTATAATGCTAGAATTCGTTTATATCAAAACAAATTATACCAATTTACTAATGGCAAATCCAGCTCTTCAATTGATTGCTTTGATTTTAGTATTTCATCCTGTGCCACTTTTATTTGGCTTATATTTTTGAAATTTGTTAAAACAGAAAAGAAGACATTCTGCTTTGAATTGCAAAAAAAAACATTAAAGAATTTAACAATCCAAATTAATTATGAGAATGCAGCTTAACTGAATGTGTATATTTACATATCCAGTGCTTTGTTACGTACTTATTCAGAAAAACAACCTTACTGCATGAGCCATAAACAAATAATAATATTTTAACTTTGAGCATTGTTCTCAAAATAAAAGATGGAGTTAAAAGATACACAAATCAATCAAAAAGGCTGTACAGTCCAAGAATGCAATACAGATTATATCAATCAGTGTGGGGGTTCTCCTTTGTATTCTATTTATCTTTTTGAAGGTACAGGCAAAATAAGTGTCGATTTAGTAGAATATTCTTTTGAAGGTAAAATTGTATTGTTTACAACTCCATATCAAATTATTCTTTTTAATACGGAACATCCAATTAAAACCAGAAGACTCCAATTTTATGGTGATTTTTATTGCATAGAATATCACAAAAAAGAAGTGGCTTGTAACGGTCTTTTATTTAACAACATATATCAACAAGCCTATATAAATCTTGAATTAGAAGATTATATTGAGATGGATTATATTCTAGAAAAACTAATTATTGAACTAGAAATCATTAACAGTTATTCTATTGCGGTAGTACGAGCTTATTTACAATTGATTCTAGCTTTATCTAGTAAAATTAAATCGAAAAAAGTAGTCATTTCTGAAGAAAAAAACACTTTTCATCCTTTAATGAATTTTAAAGTGCTACTTGAAAATAATTTTCATAAAGAAAGGCAACCTTCTTTTTATGCTGATCAAATGGGCATTTCGCCTAATACATTTTCAAAAATCTGTAAACAGCATTTCTTGAAAACACCCTCTACATTAATTCACCAAAGGGTTATACTTGAATCTAAAAAATGGATTCACCTTAGTTACAAAAGCATGAAAGAAATTGCTGCTGAATTAAACTTTGACGATGAAAATTACTTTAGTCGTTATTTTAAAAAACATACTGGAATTACCCCTACTGCATTTCGAGAGAATGTTGGGATATCCATCGTGGCAGATTTGTCTAGGTAATATCCACATCTGTCCATTGTGACCACAACAAAATCTTATTAACTTTGCCTAATAAATAGTAAATATATGAACATGTTAATAACCTTAGCAAAATTACAAAGTCAATTTTTTAATTTAATGAGAATAGCTATTTTTATAGTAATGGTATGGATTGGAGGACTTAAAGCTTTTCAATATGAAGCAGATGGAATTGTGCCTTTTGTTGCCAATAGCCCTTTGATGAGTTTCTTTTACAGTAATCCAAATGAATATAAAGACCACAAAAATAAAGAGGGAGAAATTGTTGAAAAGAATATTAAATGGAACACTCAAAATGGAACCTATAGCTTTTCATATATGTTGGGCGGCATAATTGTTATTATTGGTTCGCTAACTTTATTTGGTATTTTCAATAATCACTTAGGGCTTATTGGTGGATTACTCACTGCCGGTATGGCATTAGTTACGCTTTCTTTCTTAATTACTACTCCAGAAACCTGGGTGCCTAACTTAGGTGGCGATATGCCAACACCTCAATATGGCTTTCCTTATCTTTCAGCTGCGGGCCGATTGGTTATAAAAGACATTATTATGATGGCAGGAGGTTTAATTGTAGCTTCTGATTGTGCTAAAAAACTTTTGAAGGATTAATTAAAGTATTCTTAAAAATAAATATCAAAGAAAGTCATTCTTGTAAAGTTTAAAAATATAATGGTTGAAAAAGTGAATAAACTCAAATTAATCCGATATTTTTTTGCCCTTATCATGATTGCTGTTATGGTTGGCGCTTCAGAATGGCTCGACCAAAAAGAAATTCTGTTTCCTGAAATGGCCGCATTGGTGCTTGGTTTATGGGTTATTGATAAAAAAATATGGACGGTTAGTAGACCGATACTGGTAGCATTGATGACAGTCTGCGCCTTTTTCGGAATTCTGCTTGTCCTTTATTCCCCATTCCCTCTTTTAATAAATATTGCAATTTCATTTACATTTACATCCCTTTGCCTTATTTTGACGCGCACCACCTTAATTCCAATAACGTCATCTGCAATGTTGCCAGTTTTATTAGGAACTAACTCGTTAGTTTATCCTGTTTCTGTTTTCATCATGAGTCTTTTGGTCGTTTCCGGACAATGTCTTATGGAGAAAAATGTATTGCGCGAGGTTATTACTTTCGATAGAAAAAAAGATCATTACAAACACAGTCCGAAGCATTGGATGAGATTACTGTTTTGGGTAGTACTCATAGCTGTAATTCCGGTATATTTTGGGAAAATATATTTTATAGTTCCACCATTGATGGTCATGTTTATAGAATTCAGTTCATCATCATCAGGCTTTCGCAATCGCCCGCTACAGGTTTATTTAGTAATCATAATTTCTGCTATACTAGGAACACTCTTTCAGCACTATTTGCATACAATATTGGGATTCCCACAAATATATACGGTTTTATTGCTATTTTTATGCCTGTTTCTTCTTTTTGAAATTGTGGGTAAACCATTTGCGCCAGCTTGTGCCATTGCTCTTGTTCCAATGATTATTCCACAAAAAAATGTACTGTCTTATCCCTTTCAGGTTGCCGTTGGGTCAGGTATATTTCTGTTTGTAGCCATGTTCTTTTTCTTAAAATGTTACCGTTGGAAACGTGAGCATCTTCTAGTATGTTTTATACCTAAATTTATCAGATTCAGAATGGAACGCCCAAAGCGAAAAGAGAGATGTTAAGTCTGTTTAATACTACTATTTTAAAACAGAGTGTATTATAGGTTGGATGTTTATGAACGTAACGTTGTCCCTTATTTTTTAAAACTAATCGGATTTACACTGCAAGAAAATATAATGTCTTAATTATTTATATAAAAAAAACTCGGAATCACTTCCGAGTTTTTCTGTATAAATACAAATTAACTGTTATCGCCAACCGCCACCTAAAGCACGGTATAACTCAACATTAGATGATAATTGCTCTTTTTTTATCGAAGCCAATTCTAGCTCTGCTTGCAAAAGATTGCCTTGCGCAATAACTACTTCCAGGTAAGTTACCATACCATTTTTAAAAAGCATGTTTGCATTTATAATTGCTTTTTGAAGTGTTGTTGTTCTTAGTTTTGCAATCTCAAATTGCGCTGCTTGTTTTTCAATTTTAGTCAATGCATTTGAAACTTCACCTACAGCTACTAAAACAGTTTGTTTGAACTGTAATATTGATTGCTCTCTTTCTACTTTAGCTATTTCATATTGTGTTCTTAATTTTTTGCTGTTTAGTAGTGGTGCTGTCAATCCGCCCGCAATAGAACCAAATAATGAAGCTGGAATATTAAACCAATTGTTTATTTCGAATGAATTTACACCAGTTCTAGCCGTAATATTCAAAGAAGGATACAAACTGGCCTTCGTTACACCAACTCTTGCATTGGCCATTTTTACCCCCATTTCAGCACTTTTTACATCTGGTCGTTTACTCAATAACTGAGATGGAATTCCAGCAGAAAGATTGTCTTTTATCACTATAGTTTCCAGCTTGCTCTGTCTATCTTTAGCCTCTGGAAAAGTCCCTGATAATACACTTAATGCATTCTCTTGAATTTGAATATTTTGCTCTAATTGTGGAATCAATTGGGCTGCAACAAGTTGTTGTGCTTCTGTTTGTTGTTTTGCAAATAAATTTACCTGTCCGGCTTCATATTGAAGATTTACAATAAAAAGAGTACTGTCATTCAATACAAGTGTTTTCTTAGCAATTTCTAATTGTGCATCTAGCATCAACAAATCATAAAACCCTTTTGACACACTTGCAACTATTGCTGTTTGCAATGCTTTTTTGGCTTCTGTTGTTTGCATATAAGCAGCTAATGCACTTTTTTTCTGGTTTTTTATTTTACCCCAAATATCTGCTTCCCATGACAAACTTAGTCCTGCCGAATAGTCTTCTAAATGTTTTTTACCCAGAAATTGATTTGTACTTATTCCATTTAAGCTATTATCTGATAATCTGTTCGAAGAAGCTGTTGCAAAAGCATTGAGCTCAGGAATATTTCCCCATTTAGTTTGCTTGAATTGTAAATTGGCAATAGCCATATTTTTATCTGCAATTTGCAAGTCATTGTTTTTCAATAATGCATCATCAATTAACTTTACTAAATCGGATTCTGCAAAAAAATCTTTCCATTTAATATCAGCCGTATTTGTGGTATCTATCGAAGTGGAATTTCTGAAATTTTCAGGAACTCCAATTTTTGGAGTTTCCTGAGAAAATGATGTGAAGGCTGTAAAAAGAGATCCTATTACAACACTCCTTTTTATATTTTTTATCATAAGATGATTTTTAAAGATTGCTATTGATACAGATTATTTTTTTGAATGGCTTTCGTTGTTTATAACTGCCAAGGGTTTACCAGTAACTTTCTCTTGCAAATGCTGGAAAACAATAAACAATACCGGAATAATAAATATTCCCAAAAGAACTCCAGATATCATTCCTCCAGCTGCACCAATACTAATCGAATGGTTTCCTAATGCTGATGGTCCTGTTGCGCGCATCATTGGAATAAGTCCAACTACAAAAGCAAATGAAGTCATGATAATTGGGCGTAAACGCAATTTGGCTGCTTCTAATGCAGAGGCCAAAAGCGATTTCCCAGCCCGTCTCCTTTGAATCGCATATTCAACAATAAGAATGGCATTTTTAGCCAATAATCCGATAAGCATGATTAAGGCAACTTGAACATAAATGTTGTTTTCAATTCCAGTTAAACCAATGGCAAGGAATACTCCAAAAATTCCTGTTGGTATTGATAAAATAACGGCTGCAGGAAGAATATAACTTTCGTACTGTGCTGCTAGTAAAAAGAACACAAATAATAGACTTAATCCAAATATAACAGCCGATTGTCCTGAAGATGTAATTTCCTCTTTGGTAAGCCCTGAAAATTCAATGCTGTATCCTTTAGGTAATTTTGTTTCGGCTACTTCTTGTACAGCTTTTATGGCTGCACCTGTACTAAATCCTGGAGCAGCAATGGCATTAACACTTATGGAATTAAAAAGGTTATAACGAGAAGCTGTTTCTGGTCCATTAACGGGTTTCAATTTTACCAAAGTAGAAACTGGAACCATCTCGCCTTGTCTATTTTTTACAAATATTCCATTCATAGATTCTACATTGTTTCTTGAATCCACATCAGCTTGAACTACAACTCTATAATATTTCCCAAATCTATTAAAATCAGAAGCTTGTGCACTACCAAAGTAGGCTTGCATGGTTTGCAGAATATCTCTAACATTCACCCCTAGTTGTTCTGCTTTTACATCATCTACTTCCATTTCAAGTTGAGGATAATCTGCTTTAAAACTTGTAAAAGCAAATGCAATTTCTGGACGTTGCATTAATTCACCAATAAAAGTAGTACTGACACCACTAAATTTACTTATGCTTTGTCCTGTTTTGTCTTTTAAAACAATATCTAAAGCATCAACATTACTAAAGCCTGGAACTGTCGGGAAAGTAAACACAAAGAAACCTGCTCCCTTTATTCCAGCTAGCTTTTGTCTAACATCGCCCATGATAGCATTAATATCCGTAATATCACCACGCTCTGCTGCTGGTTTCAATAAAATGAATATTACTCCTGCTGATGGACTGCTTGATTGTGTAAGTAAGTTAAACCCTGAAAGAATGTTTAATGTCTTTTTAGACTGCATATCTCCCAGTGTTTTTTCTACATCTAGCATAACCGTTTTGGTTCTCTCTAAAGATGTTCCCGCTGGCATCGACATTGATATAGCTATAAAACCCTGATCTTCTGATGGAATGAAACCTGTCGATGTTGTTTTCACCATGTAAACAGTCGCCAAAATTACAACTGCCAATCCACCAAGGCTCACCCATTTAAACTTAATTAAAAAGCGAAGACTCTTTACATATTTATTTGTCAGTTTATCAAATCCTTGGTTAAACCCAATGAAGAATTTTTCCTTGAAATTTTTAGGTTTCACCTCTTCTCCATCTACATCGTGTTGAATGTCTTTCAAAAATAAAGCTGCCAAAGCTGGGCTAAGTGTTAAAGCATTCACTGCCGAAATCACAATGGCAATAGCTAATGTAAAAGCAAATTGTCTGTAAAAAACACCTGTTGAACCTTCCATAAAACCTACAGGAAGAAATACCGCCGACATTACTAAGGTTATCGAAATAATCGCTCCCGTAATTTCACTCATTGCAGAAGTTGTAGCAGCTTTTGCAGATAATTTTTTACTGTGCATTTTCTCATGAACCGCCTCAACAACTACAATGGCATCATCTACAACAATACCAATAGCAAGAACTAGCGCAAATAGCGTTAACAAATTGACCGAGAATCCAAATACCTGCATAAAAAAGAAGGTACCCAAGATAGAAACTGGAACCGCAATTGCTGGAATTAAAGTAGCTCTAAAATCCTGAAGGAATAAAAACACTACTATGAAAACCAAAATAAAAGCTTCTATTAAAGTGTGTTTTACTTGTTCTATTGATAAATCTAATGAGTCTTTAGTATTATACAGAATTAAGTGTTTTACATCTTTTGGAAAATCTTTGGATGCTTTTTCCATCATTGCTTTAATCGCAATTTGAACATCACTGGAGTTCGAACCTGGCAATTGATAAATTGCAATATTAAGTCCTGATTTTCCATCAATACGCGTACTACTTCCATAAGTGTAGGAACCAAACTCAATTCGGGCAACATCTTTTAAACGCAATACAGAGCCATCTGCATTCGAATGAATTACAATATTTTCATATTGTTCCGGTTTATTTAATTTTCCTTTGTATTTAATTACATATTCAAATGATTCCTTGCTACTTTCCCCAAATCTACCTGGTGCAGCCTCAAGGTTTTTGTCTTGAATAGCTCCCATAACTTCTTGTGGAGTTAGATTATAACTAGCCATTTTTGATGGGCTTAACCATACGCGCATAGAGTAATCTTTACTTCCTCCAAAAATCACTGCCTGCCCTACTCCAGGAATCCTTTTTAAATCAGGAATTATATTTATTTGAGAATAATTAGCTAAAAAAGTTTGGTCGTATTGCGCTTCATTTTCGGTGTATAAATCAACCACCATCAAAAGACTATTTTGCTTTTTGGTTGTTGATATTCCAGCTTGAACTACTTCTGGAGGCAATTGACTCGTAGCTTGAGAAACTCGATTTTGAACATTTACCGCTGCTTGATCAGGATTAGTTCCTAACTCAAAATTAACAGTAATTACTAATGAACCGTCATTACTCGCAGTAGAACTCATGTAACTCATGTTTTCTACACCATTGATAGCTTCTTCAAGAGATGGCGCAACGGAACGTAAAACTGTTTCCGCATTGGCCCCAGGATAAAGTGCCACAACTTGTACAGCTGGAGGAGCAATATCTGGAAATTGTTGTAAAGGGAGCGCCCTTAATCCTATAACTCCTAGGATAACTATAAGAATAGCTATTACCGTTGACAGTACTGGCCTGTCAATAAATTTTTGTAACATATTTTATATTTATTAAATAGTTGAATTAATTTTTAGCTACTACTTTTTGGGAATTTTCAGGGATAATTGTAGCACCATCAGGCAAACTTTCAAAGCCTTTTAATACAATTCGATCACCCGTTTTAAGCCCTTCTTTTATTAAATAATTAGTACCGCTTTTTCCTGAAATAAGTATAGGCTGTCTCGCAACACTATTCTTTTTATCAACAAGAAAAACAAATAATTTATCTTGAATTTCTATTGTAGCTGCTTGCGGAATTACGATCGAGTTCTCGTGCTGCATACTAATTTTTATTTTCCCAGTATTTCCAGAACGCAACAATCCGTTTGGATTAGAAAACTTTGCTCTTAGTGTAATTGCACCTGTAGTTTTGTCAAATTGACCATCGACCATATCGATTTTTCCAGTTTGAGAATAAATGGAATTATCTGATAAAATTAAAGATACCGGTGGCAAATTCTTTAATTTGTCATTTATGGTTTTACCTTCATATTGAGTTTTAAAATTGATAAAATCATTTTCACCTAGAGAAAAGTATGCGTAAATATCTCTAGTATCCGATAATTTCGTCAAAGCTTCAGGATCAGCCGTACTAATTAGACTTCCTTGTTTTCTTGGTATCCTAGCAATGTAGCCGCTCACAGGCGCTTTAATTATAGTGTACCCTAGATTAATTTGTGCATTGGCCACAACAGCTTGTGTTTGAGCAACAGTCGCTTTAGCAATTTCTAAATTTGCTTTCGCAATTTTTAATTGATAGTCCGAAACCACCTTATTTAACACAAGCGGTTTCAATTTTTCTACTTCAATTTGTGCATTGATAACAGTAGCTTTAGCAGCATTTAAACTTGCCGATGCACTATTAAATTGCTGACGGTATGAGTTGTCATTGATTTTAAACAAAGGCTGTCCTTGAGAAACATAGGCCCCTTCATCAACATAGATTTTATCTAAAGTTCCGTTAACTTGAGATCTGATTTCAACATCAGTTTTCCCTTGAATGGCTACTGGGAATTCTGTGTCAGTTGTTGCCGATTCATAGGCAATGTTTAAAACGGGCAATGTTGCTAGTACATTTACTGGTGCACTTTCATTTTTATTACCACAACCTGTTAATATTAAAGCCACTATGCTTAGAGTAATAATTGTTTTCATGTTTGGATTGGATTTGATTTTCATTAAATTATAATTGATTTTCATTACTTATTCTGAAACGTTCGTTCCAGAATTAGACGTGTTTTTAGAGGATTTAAGGTTAGTAATTAATTATACAATTCTGGAACAATCGTTCCAGATATTATTCTGATTTTAAATGAAATAGTAATTATTTCAGATAGTACTTATTGGAACAAACGTTCCAGAATATAAGCAAAAAAAATGCTAATTTGTAATGTGTTTAATAAGGTATTCTGACATCTTTTTGATCTTTATAGGATCTCGATGTAAAATGTATGCTTGTTTCCAGCCTGTAAAAGTGGTCAAAATATATTCTGCAATTAATGAAGCATCTTCAGTGGTTTCTAATTCTCCCTCATCTATTGCTTTTTGGATAACTTCTGTTAAAAAGTCAATATAAATATCATTATTCCTACTCAATATTTTTCTTACTTCTGCATCTTCAGGAGCAATTTCAAAAATAGTCTTTACTCCTAAACACCCTTTTTCACAATCTACAACCCAAGCAGCTTTATCATAAATAATATTTTTAAGCGCTTGCAATGGAGATTTTTCCTGAGCAACTTTAATTTTCGATTCTTGAATCGCATTTTCGGTATAGCTAGTAACACACTTTATAAATAAACAATGTTTATCTCCAATGGTATTATATAAACTACTCCTATTGATTTGCATTGCATCAACTAAATCCTGCATAGTAGTACCATGATATCCTTTTTCCCAAAAGACATTCATAGCTTTCTCTATGCTTTCCATTTCGTTAAATTCAACATTGCGAGCCATAAGACATTAAATATGATGCAAATATATAAATATTCTGGAACACACGTTTCAGAATATTTATATATTTTTAAATTATTATTAAAATATAAATAACTACCACTATTTCAGTAAGTTAAAATTAAAATTATTTCGTGATAAATTATTAATTATAGAAAAATCTTACTTTCTTTCACCAATTTGTTGTCTCCACATAGCGTAATACAATCCCTTTTCATCTAATAAATCTTGATGCTTTCCTTGTTCTATAATTTGCCCTTGTTCTAATACAAATATTTTATCGGCATGCATTATAGTTGATAAACGGTGTGCTATCAAAACGGTAATTTGATCTTGTTTGGATGATATGCTTCTTATTGTTTTAGTAATTTCCTCTTCAGTAATTGAATCTAGTGCAGATGTTGCTTCATCAAATATTAATAATCTTGGATTTCTCAATAATGCTCTAGCAATTGACAATCGTTGTTTTTCTCCTCCTGAAACTTTAATCCCACCTTCACCAATTGTCGTATACAAACCGTTCTCGGCTCTCTCCAATAAGTTTTGACAAGCTGCTTTTTGTAAAACATCATAGATCTCTTCATCTGTAGCAGTTGGCTTAACAAATAGTAAATTATCTTTAATTGTTCCTGAGAATAATTGTGCATCCTGAGTAACGAAACCTAATTGCTGTCTTAATTCAGTCAAATCAATATCTTTAGCATTTCTTTCATTATAAAAAATAGATCCTTCAGCGGGAGAATACAATCCAACCAACATTTTTACTAAAGTAGTTTTACCACTCCCTGATGGTCCAACAAAAGCAATCGTTTCTCCTGCCTTAGCTTCAAAAGAAATATCTTTTACAGCATAAGTACTTGTTGAAATATGTTTGAATGAAATATTCGAAAACTTTAAGTTATTGATAGCGCCAATAGTTTGGGGATGCTGTGGTGTCTTTTCACTTTTTGAACGCATCAAATCTCCAAAATTATCCATAGAAGCTTTAGTTTCATTATAAGTAGCAATCACATTACCTAACTCTTGCAAAGGATTAAATAAAAAGAAAGAAAAAAACATTAACGTAATTAAATCACCTGGCTTGATAATTCCTTGAAAAATGAAGATATATAGCGCAAAAACTAAACCTGTTCGCATAAAATGAACGGTTGTACCTTGAATAAAACTCAGTGAACGAATAAAGCGTACTTTCTTTAATTCTAAACCTAAAATCTTATTAGTTGTACTGTTTAATCGATCAACTTCCTGTTCTGTCAGTCCTAAACTTTTAACCAATTCTATATTTCTTAAAGACTCTGTTGTTGCTCCTGCTAATGCAGTAGTTTCTCCCAGTATTTCCTTAGAAATTTTTTTTATTCTTTTACCTAAAAAAGAACTTACTACTGCAATAACTGGTACAGTGGCAAGAAAAATTGGTCCTAAAAGCCAATGAATATTTATTGCATATATTACAACAAATGTAATTCCGATAAGACTTTGAAAAACCATCGAAATAGATAAAGTAATAAACTTTTCACAGTCTATTTTTACTTTTTGGAGTTTGCCTAAAGTTTCTCCACTACTTTGATCTTCAAATTCTTGAAAAGGAAGCTGTAGAGCCTTTTGGATACCGTCGGTATACATATGCGCACCTGTACGTTGAATAATGATGTTGGTGAAATAATCTTGAAAATTTTTGGCTATTCGCGAGAGCATTGCAGCACCTAACGAAAGTCCTAACCAACCCAAAACTACTTTGACAAAAGCAGAATAATTATGATTAAAATTAGTAACCCCTACTCCACATTCATTAAGCAGTTTACCAATTATTATGGAGTCATAAAGTGAAAAACATTGATTGATAGCTGCTAAAAATAAAGCCAAAAACAATAATTGTTTATGCGCTTTAATATAAGTATATAATATTTTCATTGTATATAATCTAAAAAAGGAAAAGCAAAATTAGTACGTATTTATTTAATAATTTCATATAATCATGTTAATAAACTGATTCACTTCGCTAAATTATTTTTCATTGGGTATTATTAACTCACCAGTTCCATTACTTTCATATTTTATATTCCAATCAGTGATTGTCTTTAAAATTGGCACTAATTCTAACCCTTGCTTTGTTAAAGAGTATTCTACCCTTGGTGGGATTTCTTTATAGGCAGTTCGTATCAAAATACCATCTTCTTCTAATTCTTTTAATTGCTCCGTTAGTACCTTCCTAGTTATTAAAGGAATAATAGTATCCAACTGCCCAAAACGAACCGTTCTTTCTTGAATAACATTTATAATAATTGGTTTCCATTTGTTCCCAATCTTACTAATTGCCCTAGTTAGAGGACAATGAGAACTACAAAATCTTTCATCTCTCACTTTTTTTTTTTATGCAGCTCCCCTTAGGGTAAATACAATTTAACTAGATAGTATCTTAAATATACTATTGATAGTATATTTTCGGTACAAAAGTAAAATTAATAATTTAAAATACTTTAAAATGATTTAACTAATTAATAAAGTAATTATAATAACAGGAGCTTCCAAAGGAATTGGAACTGAAATTGCAAAATAAACGGGAGCCGAAAGAGCAAAGAAGGAGCTAATGCAGTTGCTGCTGAAATTGCAAAAAATGGCAGAACAGCGGTAGCCATTCAAGCTAATTTGTCTAATTCAGCAGTTGTAAAGAATCTATTTGAAGCAACTAAAAAAGTATACGGTTCATGGTTTTTTTTATAAATAATCTGGGTGTCTATCAATTTACTCCAATTGAAAGTATTAACGAAGAGGAATTTCACCATCAATTTACTACGTCCTTTTTTAGCTACTCAAGAAGCCGTTAAATTATTTGGAGATATGGAGGAAGTATTATAAACTATGAGTACAGTAGCGAGTAAAAATCCTTTTCTAATGGGTTTCATATATTTAACTACTAAAAGCACATTAGACTCAATCGCTCCAAAAAGAACTAGGACCAAAAAAGATTCGTGTTAATTCAATTTGTCCAGAAATCATAGAAACCGAATAAACTCATACCATGGGATTCATTGGATCAGACTTTGAAAAACAAGCAGTTGCAAACACCCCTATTGGTCGTGTTGGTCAACCAACTGAAATTGCTAAAGTGGCTATATTCTTAGCTTCAGATGATTCTTCTTGGATTACTGGTGAAAGTATAAGCGTTTCTGGCAGTCTTAAGTAATTACAATAATTCCTTCTAAATCAATTAGTTTAGAAGGAATTATATATTAAAAAAAGAAATAACTTTCCTTATTTTGTTTTAATTACTATAACGCCACTTGAGCCTTGAGAACCATAAATAGAAGCTTCGGCTCCTTTTAAAACACTAACTTTTTTTACATTGTTTGGCGAAATAAAATCAATACTAGATACGATTACACCATCGACAACAAATAATGGATCCGAAATATTTCTAAGAGAACTGACCCCCCTAATAGTTATTTTATTATCTCTCGAAACTGATACTCCTGGCAAACGCCCCCTTATAAGATCATAAATCGTATTATATACACCTGAATTCCTATCTGTTTCAAGACCAGATCCTTTATTATTATTCACTTTATATTCATTAGTTTGCTTAGAATACACCATTTTCAATACTCCTCCTTTTTGAATTCTTTCTCCTGAAGGTAGTGGGGAATTAAGAAACATGAAATTCATAACTTTTTCATTACTGAATTTATTAGACAATAAACCATACTCATTAGAATAAACATTTATTGTAGCTACATTCTGGGGAAAGGATAATTCAAAATTTCCTTTTCGATCCGTTTCAACGTTCGAATAAATAGAATCTAAATAAATTTTAGCATTAGCAACAGGTTTATTATTACTGTTTACTACACTGCCCGAAAGTTTATTTTGGGAATACCCAATCCCAATAAAAAAAAACATCATAAATAAAACTACTCTTGAAATTTTCATAATATATAATTTACAAATATTGTTAAATATATAAAAATAACACATAAAAACAACACTCCTTAAAAAAATAACATTAAAAAAAAAGAATAATTAAATATTTAATAATATTAAATAGAAAACTAAAGCATTTATAAACGTTAACTCAACTTCAATAGACGTAACATTATATGTTTTGGTAATATTCCCCATCAAACGGCACTCCTCTTTTAAGAGATTATGAAGGTGGATACGCTGAAATAAATTTAAAAGGAGGAGTCCCTCTTACCTCAATTGGTATTGATTATTTTACTGGCTTAGGTACAACTACAAGAAACATTCTAAATTAATTTATTCCAGTTGGCCACGGTTTTTTTTTGTAAATGACAGTGCTTCTGGTGAAACAATAACATCTAAGAACTCTCAAAGCTATTTTATTAAAGAAGGTAATGTTGCCTCCAATATTATGTACAAAAATAAGACAGCAAATGACTTTTTTTTGGTACAATAATACAGATGACAAAATTAAAAAACTTAAGTATTAGTAAATACGTTTAGGATTTGACTCTAATAATACGATCCACCTTAAAGGCTTACTAGGCTTTATGAATGGAGAAAATTAATTAATAATTCAATTCGAACTCTTTTATAATCCAAATTTAATTTACCCAATTAGAGTAAAAGCAGATTCTAGTTTTAAAAAAGTAATTTTTTTTCGCGCAACAGGTCAATTAATCACTAATTGAAATATTAAAAATCAATGCGAAAAATAATACAGGTACCAATAAAAAAAATAAGTAACAGATTATATATTTCGAAAATTCATAATTCAGTAGACTTAAAGTAAAAATCATAATTCCCTAAATAGATTCCTTAAAACATACTTTATTCTATTCATTTAGAATTATTTTTTATGTAAAACCACAGGTATAGTATATATTTATTTTAAAGAAAATACTTACTAATTATTAATTTTCATGTATTTAGTCGGTAAAATATGCGTAAAAACGTAAAAACAAAAACAAATAAATTATATTTGATTTAGATTTTTTTAAATTAACCTTGCTATAAAACTATTTAATACTACCTACTTTTTTCAGTTTTTTTTTTAGGAAGTTAAGATAAATATTCATTGTGTTTAAGACCCAAACTACTATGAGAAAACTTTACTTTAAAAACATAATTTTAAATTTACCAATAGTAATAATTTCATTACTATTGACGGTATCTATTGATATGAAGGCACAATCATTGACATCACCTCAAGTCAATTTTACACAAAGAACTTCATCCGCAACGCCTGGTACTACTGTATATAATCTAAAAGGTGATTTCACCATGTTGGGCAACACAAATTTGACCCTTACAAATTATAACAATACAACAAATAATGAAGGGAATTCGATGAAATACGTCGATATTGATGGTGATTCCAATACTTTAAATTCTTCTATGGCTACCCTCGAACTCTCGAATTCAGGAGAAAATAGCTCTAGCCAAAATTGCTCAAAAATCGTTTACGCGGGACTCTACTGGACAGGAAAATCTAACGATAATAATGAAACATTTTCAGTAACAAAAGGCTCAGTAACAAAAAACTATGATAAAAAAGTTATTTCTATAAAAGGACCAGGTGCAGCTGCATATACCGCTATTACAGCAAAACCTAAAGCTCCAGATTATGATATTCGTTTCCCAGGATCGGCACAGAGTGGTATTTTTATAGGTTATCAAGAAATAACAGACTATGTAAAAACATACGGACCAGGTGCATATACTGTAGCCGATATTGCTTTAATAGAAGGGACAAACAACAATCCTGGTTACTCAGGTGGTTGGGTAATGATTGTTATTTACGAGAATTCGGCAATGAAAAGTAGAGCAGTCACACTTTTTGATGGTTATGCATATGTTAATGGTCAACGCTCTGGAGGTGGTGAATATGGAACAATTCCTATTTCAGGATTTACAACTGTAGGTGCTGGTCCAGTTAATATGAAACTTGGTGTAATGGCAGCTGAAGGTGATGTTGCTACAAATTCTGGAAGTGATTATTTAGCTGTACTAAAACTTAATGCGGACCCTAATGTTTACAACGCGACAAATTATTTGACCTTAAATCATGCCGGTAATACCACTAATAACTTTTTTAATTCGTCGATTTTTCCAGTCCCTGCTGCAGGCAAAAGCAACCCCATTTTACAAAATAATACGGGAGTAGATTTCAGTATGTTTACCGTTCCTAATGCTGGAAACACAGTTATTGGAAACAATCAAACTTCTACCACCTTTAGATTTGGTTCCACGTATGAAGTGTATACCATATTTGGATTCGCCATGTCCGTAGACACCTACATTCCAGAACCAGAAGGATTTATGGCAATCAATTCAATTAACGCTGTTACCACTCCGCCACAACCCTATTCTGTTTTACCAGGACAAGAAATATCTTATACTTTGAATATTAAAAACAAGGGTACTGAAGCTATAAACAATAATTTAGTTACAATTCCAATTTCAAACACAATCAATTTCATTGTAGGAAGTATTATTAGTACAAAAGACGCGAGTGTAACAACTCCAAATCTTCCTTATTATGATACTACTAGCCATTCTATAATTTGGGACATGGGTACGTTACCACTTCCAGCAGACCAAAATACTTTATTGGCAACAATCACTTTTAAAGTAAAAGCCACAGAAGATTGTGCCATAATAGTTAATAATAGTTGTAACTCAGTAATTTCAGTTAGTGGTACAATAAATGGCACCGGAGCAGTATCCGGTGTAGCCGTTAATAAAGCCATTTTTAAAGGATTTGACAATACCTCAGGATGTCAGGTTCCTATTACGGCTCCTACCACTGTAACTTTGGATAATTCAGGAAGCCCTTGTTTTACAGCATTAGCAGGTCCTGACCAAATTGTTTCTTGTGGTGGAGAACAAGTAAACTTGAACGCTACTTCAGGAACAACTGGTTCTTGGTCCATCGTTAGTGGTCCTGCTGGTGGCGGTGAGATCTTTTCTAATAATACTAGCACCAGCTCAACCTTTTATAGTCCTAATGTAGGAGCTTATTTGCTAAGATGGACCACTGGTTGTGCTAATACAAAAGACGACGTTTTAGTAACATTTGTTGCTTGCGACATTTTGAATTTCGATGGAATTGACGATAATGTAACTTTTAAAAATAATTATGGCTTAAATACAGGTTCATTTAGTATTGAGACTTGGGTCAAATCAAATGCAACAAATGGAAATAAACAAACCATTTTTTCTAAACGACTTGGTACAAGTACAGCTGATGGTTATGATTTAAAATTAGTAAATAACATTATCTCTTTTAACTGGAATAATGGAAATACAATAGCTTCAAACTTTACTATTAATACAGATAGGTGGTATCATGTTGCTGTCACTTTTAATGGTTCAAATTACAAATTATATATAGACGGAATACCTGTGCAAACAGCCGTTGCAGGTGTTAACCCTATAATAAACAATAGTGCTAATTGTATTCTAGGAGCCATGGATCAAAGTAGTGGTATTCCATTTAACTATTTTAATGGATGGATGGATGAACTTCGTATTTGGAAAGTGGAATTGACCGTTGATCAAATTCGGCAAATGATGAATCAAGAGATCCAAAATAATGGAGGAAATGTAAAAGGCGCAATTGTACCACTAGATATTCCTGGTTTAACTTGGACTAATTTAGATGGCTATTATCCAATGAATCCTGTAAATGATGTAGTTAACGGATTTGTAGTAGGTAAATCTACATCAGCTATTAATGGGAAATTAAGAAATATTGGTACGCAACAACCAGATACTGCTCCGTTACCTTATACCTCAAGAATAAGCAATCAAGATTGGTCACAAGATGATACTTGGACTTATTATGATGTTTGGGATGTCCCAAATAGTTTAGCAATAGATGGAACTACAAGAATAGACTGGAATATTGTTAAAACATCACATTATATTACTTCTAAAGGTAACAAAACTGTTTTAGGATTACTAGTGAATAGCAATACCATAAGTGCAGAAAATGATTCAAAAATACAGGTTTCGAAATATTTGAAATTAAATGGAAAAATAGACCTAGTTGGAAAATCACAATTAATACAAACCGAAGGAAGTATTTTAGATGTTACCAGTAGCGGATCACTTGAAAGAGACCAACAAGGACAATCAAATAAATACAATTATAATTACTGGAGTTCGCCTGTGAGCCCTATAAATACAACCGCTAACAATACCGATTATACTGTTGGAGGTGTTTTAAAAGATGGGACAAATGCAGCTACACCAACAGCAATTAATTGGGTAGGTGGATATGATGGATCCCCAACTTCTCCAATCAGTTTAGCTCGTTATTGGGTATATAAATTTGATAACTATGCAAATGCTTACGCAAATTGGGTTCAAATAGGCGAAACAGGTTCGTTACGTGTAGGACAAGGTTTTACTCTCAAAGGAAGTGGGGCTGCTGGAACAACTCAAAACTATACTTTTATAGGAAAACCAAATAATGGAACTATTGCGACAAATACTGTTAGTTCAGATCAACTATTACTAACTGGAAATCCCTATCCTTCAGCCTTAGATGCAGATGCTTTTATAAATGATAATTCAGCTTCTATTGATGGAACATTATATTTTTGGGAACACTACACAACAAACAATACTCATATTCTTAGAGACTATGAAGGAGGATACGCAGAAAGGAATTTAACGGGGGGTGTTCCTCCTACGTCTGTTGGTGTGGACTACATAAGTGGATTAGGTACTACAACTAGAAGTATCCCAAATCGTTATATCCCTGTTGGACAAAGTTTTTTTGTAAATGGAAAAATTGGATCAACGGCAACAACTGTAACCTACAAGAACAGCCAAAGAGGTTTTATTAAAGAAAACGAAAGCACTTCCAATTTAATGTTCAAAACAAAACCTGTCAAAGACAAATATTGGAACAATAATGAGAGTGATAAAGCAGAAAAAAAGAATTATAAAAAAATTCGTTTAGGATTTGATTCTAATAATACTGCACATCGCCAAACACTATTGGGCTTTATGGATGAAAAAGCAACGATTGAAATGGACTATGGTTATGATGGACTTAATTTTGACGAGTATCCAAATGATATGTATTTTATGTGTGGTGAAAATCAATTAGTGATTCAAGGTGTAAGTTCATTTGATAAAAATAGTTCCTACCCCATTGGTGTTAAAGCAGATACTGAAGGAAAAGTGGTATTCATGATTGATAGCTTAGAGAATTTTGACAAAAATCAAAATATATTTATCTATGACAATTCTAATAACACCTACCATGATATAAAAAATAAAAACTTTGAAGTGATGATCCCAATCGGAGAGTATAACGATAGATTTTCATTAAGATTCACTGATAAAACTTTGAGTACTAATAATAGTAACAACAATATAGACCTAGAAGTAGATAGTATTAATATCATTCATTTTCCAAAAAGGAATAGTATCGAAATTTATAACAATTCGGATCATACAATTATTAAAAAAGTAACTTTATACAATTTATCTGGTCAATCAATTATTAATTGGGATATAGAAAATCAAAATAGGCAAAACATTCAACTTCCAGTTAAAAAAATAAGCTCCGGTATTTACATTGTAAAAATTAAAACTTCAGATGGAGAAATAAATAAAAAAATTATAGTGCCATAATTCCTGAAAATAAATTAAAAAACTGTCTATTATGACAGTTTTTTTTTGCTTCATAAAATCTTAATCTGCAGGAAAAAGCAATATAAATAGTATAAAATAAGTAGTTCATCGGGAGATAAAATACTTTAATCGAAAATATGCTTTTTATGGCAAATACAAGTTTATAATTGCTTAATTTTAAGAGATATAACACCTAAAATACATTTTTTTTAGCATTTTAAAACACAATTCTAGTAGAGCAAAACAAACACAAATCAATGTTAAAAATAGCAAATAATTGATTTATTTCTTAAGGAAAACACCACTACATTATAATTATTTAATTACTAAAATAGCCATATCTCTACTATATGTACATTTTATTAAACTGCTAAATTGTTTAATTCAAAATGTTGATATCATGAAAAAAAAATACTTATTTATAATAATATTCTATTTCATTTCATTTCACAGTTTCGGACAAGATTGTTTAGAAAGAAGCCTCTCAGATGACGTAATATGTATTGGTCAAAATGCTTCGATTATTTTGTCAAATAGTGAAATCACTATGACTTATCAATTAAGAATAGGAGCTTCTGACATTGGAAGCCCTATAACCGGAACTGGTTCAGATATCACATTTACAGTATCGCCATCAATAACTACAATTTATTCCGTTTTTGCTACTTCAAATACTGCTTCAGTTTGCGACATAACATATGCAGATGTTTCTACCGTAACTGTAAATAATCTTTCAGTTGCTCCTACAACTATCTCTGGAATAACTACTATTTGCAACGGGCAATCTACTACACTAACAGTTAATGGAGGTACGCTAGGTACGGGAGCTATGGCTGAATGGTTTTCGGGTTCTTGTAATGGCATTGCCGTAGGAACTGGAAATAGTATTACAGTTTCTCCTATAAGTAATACCACTTATTACGTCCGTTATAATGGGTCTTGCAACGTTACTAGCTGCGCTTCTACAGCGGTAATCGTTAATTCAGTTCCAGTTCCAACTGTATCAATTGGTGTAAGTCCAGGTAGTAATATATGTGCTGGAACATCTGTGACTTTTACAGCTAATCCTACAAATGGAGGAACATCTCCTTTATATCAATGGAAAATTAATGGAACTAACATCGGTTCCAATAGTTCGACAGCAACTTTCACCTCATCGTCATTAGTTAATACAGATAAAGTAACAGTTGTCTTAACCTCTAATGCTACCTGTGCTGCTCCGGTAAACGCTACTAGCAATCAAATTACAATGACTGTTAATGATCTATTAACTCCTTCTATAAGTATTTCTTCTTCATCAACAACAATCTGCCCAGGAAACAATATCAACTTTTCTGCAGTAGCAATAAACGGAGGAAGTACACCTTTCTATCAATGGAAAATAAACAACAGTAACGTTGGAATTAATAGTCCTAATTTTTCCTCTACCACCTTAATTGATGGAGATGTTGTTACTGTAGAATTAACTTCAAACGCAATTTGCGTTTCTCCAACAAAAATTACAAGTAATAGCATCCCAATAACAGTTAATCCCGCAATACCAACTACCCCTTTAGCTGTATCGGGAATTAGTACGCAATGTCCAACACTAAATAATCAGGCGTATACAATTGCAGCGGTAACAAATGCTACTATTTACAATTGGACTGTGCCTTCTGGATGGACAATAACTGGAGGACAAGGAACTACTTCAATAAACGTAACAACTGGAAATAGTGGTCAAAATGGTAATATAAGTGTTACAGCGGGCAATAGCTGTGGAACAAGTTCGGCAAGCAATCTGGCTGTAACTATTATACCTAATGCAAGTATTGCTTCAGTTTCTGGAACAAATGCAATATGCATTGGTAGTACTACAACATACTCAGCAAACTCTGTTATATTAGGCGGTGGAACTGGCGCTTGGAGTAGTTCTAATACCGCTGTAGCAACAGTAGATTCAACTACAGGCCTAGTAACTGGAATAGCAGCAGGAAATTCAAACATAATCTACACGATAACTGGTGGTTGCTCAGGTACTAAAACGGCCCAACAATCAATAACGATAAATCCCGATGCCAATATTGCCTCAGTTACTGGGACAAGTCCAATATGTATTTCCGGAACAACAACTTTTACTGCAAATTCAGTTACACTCGGGGGTGGAACAGGAACTTGGAGTAGCAGTAATGCAGCAATTGCTACCGTAAATTCATCAGGTCTTGTAACTGGAATTGGAGCAGGGAATTGCAATATCGTTTATACTATCAGTGGCGGTTGTTCAGGAACTAAAACTGCCCAACAATCAATAACGATAACACCAAATGCTACTATTAGTTCCGTAACTGGTACAAGTCCGATATGTATTGCAGGAACAACCACTTATTCTGCAAATTCCATTGTACTCGGTGGAGGAACGGGGGCTTGGAGTAGTAGTAACACCGCTGTAGCTACTGTTGATTCTTCAACAGGTATAGTTACTGGAATTGCTGCTGGGACAACCAACATCATTTATAGCATAACTGGAGGTTGTTCAGGAACTAAATCTGCCCAGCAAACACTAACAATTACACCAAATACAAGTATTGGCTCCGTTACTGGTACAAGTCCAATTTGCATTTCTGGTACAACAACCTACGCCGCAAACTCAGTTGTTTTAGGTGGTGAAACTGGCGCTTGGAGCAGTTCAAATACAGCTGTAGCGACAATTAATTCATCAACTGGAGTTGTCACAGGAGTTTCAGCAGGAACTTCAAACATAATTTACACTATTTCAGGAGGTTGTTCAGGAATTAAAACTGCACAACAATCAATAACCATAACCCCAAATGCAAGTATTAGTTCCGTTAGTGGCGCCAGTCCGATATGTATTTCTGGAACAACAACTTATGCGGCAAACTCAGTTGTCCTAGGTGGTGGTTCTGGAACTTGGACAAGTAGCAATACAGCTGTAGCGACAGTTAATTCATCAACTGGAGTTGTTACTGGAGTTTCCGCAGGAACTTCAAACATAATTTACACCATTTCAGGAGGATGTTCAGGAACTAAAACAGCTCAACAATCGATAACTATAAATCCAAATGCAAGTATTGCTTCTGTTACTGGAATCAGTAATTTATGTATTTCAACCTCAACAACCTTTACTGCCAATTCCGTAATTTTAGGTGGTGGTACTGGAACTTGGAGCAGTAGCAACAACTCGGTTGCAACTGTTAATGCTACAGGTCTTGTTACCGCTACAGGAGCTGGAACTTGCAACATAACGTATACCATAACAGGAGGTTGCGGTGGCAATGTATCTGCCTCTCAAGCCGTAAATGTATTTTCAGGTATTCCAGGAACACCAGCGACCCCAACTGGCCAATCATCTATTTGTCCTGTTGCTGCAGGGTTGATATATAATGTGGCGGCCGTTGTTGGTACTTCAAATTATATTTGGACTTTACCAACCGGATTTACAATAACAGCGGGCTCAGGTACAAATTCTATTACGGTCACTGCGACATCTTCCGCAATTACAGGCAATATATCCGTAAAAGCAAGTAATACTTGTGGATCAAGTGCGTCAAGTCCTAATTTAGCAGTAACAGTTGGTAATTTTGCTTATGTAGATGCTGGTGTAGACCAGACCGTTTGTGCAACATCACCGAATGTATCATATAGCGCAGCTGTTGGCGGTGCTATAAGCGGTAACAATGATGTACAATGGACATCATCCAACGGAGGAAGTTTTACAAATGGAGGAAGAAAAGCCACAGGAACTTATACGCCTAGTGCAGCGGCAATAGCAGCGGGTACAGTGACATTAACTATTACAACCGATGATCCTGCTGGTCCATCATGTGATGCAGTAAATGACCAAATGATAATAACAATAACACCTGTTGCTAGCATAGCTTCTGTTACAGGTACAAGTACTTTGTGCACCTCCGGAACAACAACCTACATAGCCAACTCTGTAGTTCTTAGCGGTGGTATTGGCGCTTGGAGTAGTAGTAATACTGCTGTAGCTACTGTTAACAACACAGGAATAGTAACAGGAATCGCATCAGGTAATTGTAATATTATTTATACTATTACTGGAGGCTGTGGCGGAACTAAAACAGCCTTTCAATCTATAACCATTAATGCAGCGCCAACTGTTAATGCAGGTGGTCCAGATACCGTTTGTCAATCTAGTACCCCATCAGCCATTACATTATCAGGAGCAACTCGTTCTGGGGGAGCAACAGCAGCAGCTTGGTCCATCACTTCTGGAGGAGGATCTTTATCATCAACCGCACCTACGTCAAATCCAGCATCTGTGACTTACACCCCAGCAGCAAATTATAGCGGAAATGTAATTTTAACTTTGACTTCAGATGCACCAACAGCCTGCTCTCCAACTAGTGCAACAAGAACGATTACTATTAATGCGTCACCTACTGTAAATGCTGGAGGACCAGATATTGTATGCCAATCTGCAACACCATCTGCCCTAACTTTATCAGGGGCGACTATTGGTGGTGGAGCAACTACTGCTGCTTGGTCAATTACTTCAGGTGGAGGAACATTAAGTAGCACTGCACAAACCGCATCACCAGCAACTGTGACCTATACTCCAGCGGCAAACTCTAGTGGGGTAATTACTTTGACTTTAACTACAAATGCTTTAAGTTCTTGTTCACCAATAAGTGCTACAAGAACTATTACCATAAATGCCGCATCTTCTGTAAATTCTGGAACTAATCAAACCATTTGTCAATCTGCGACTCCATCGCCCATTACATTAGCTGGAGCATCAGTTGGTGGCGGAGCGACTACAGGAGCTTGGTCAATTACTTCTGGAGGAGGAACATTAAGCAATACTGCACAAACCGCATCACCAGCAACCGTGACATACACTCCAGCGGCAAATTATAGTGGAGCTGTAATTTTAACCTTAACTACAAATGCTTTAAGCACTTGTTCAACCGTAAGTGCTACAAAAACAATTACGGTTAACGCGCTATCAACTGTGAATCCTGGTTTGGATCAAACCATTTGTCAATCTTCATCCCCTTCAGCAATTACCTTAACAGGAGCTTCAATAGGTGGTGGAGCCACAACTGGAGCTTGGTCAATCACCTCTGGAGGAGGAACATTAAGTAGCACCGCACAAACTGCAACTCCGTCTAGCGTTACCTATACTCCAGCAATAAACTATAGCGGAAACGTAATTTTGACTTTAACTACAAATTCAGCTACATCATGTAATCCAACAACTGCCACAAGAACAATAACTATTAATGTTGCTTCTACTGTAAATCCTGGTTTGAATCAAACGATTTGTCAATCCCCATCCCCATCCCCTATTCAATTAACTGGAGCATCATTTGGTGGAGGCGCTACAACTGCGGCTTGGTCCATTACTTCAGGAGGAGGATCATTAAGTAATACTGCACAAACTACAACTCCTGATCTTGTTACTTATACTCCAGCAACAAATTATAGCGGAAATGTAATTTTGACTTTAACTACAAGTGCCTTGACCTCATGTACTGCTACCAATGCGACAAGAACAATCACAGTTAATACTGCACCTACAGTAAATGCTGGTGGCCCCAACATTGCATGCCAATCTTTATCACCATCATCAATAACCTTAGCCGGAGCTTCAATAGGTGGCGGAGCAACAACTGGAGCTTGGTCAATTACGTCTGGAGGAGGAACATTAAGTAGTACTGCGCAGACCGCAACTCCAGCGACCGTTACTTATACTCCGGCTATAAACTATAGCGGAAATGTAATTTTGACATTAACTACAAATGCCTTAACTTCCTGTTCTCCTATTTCTGACACAAGAACAATTACGGTAAATACGGCATCAACTGTTGATGCAGGATTAGATCAAACCATTTGTCAATCTGCAACTCCCTCAGCAATTATTTTAACTGGTGCTTTTATTGGTGGTGGAGCAACAACAGGTGCTTGGTCAATCACGTCTGGAGGTGGAACGTTAAGCAATACAGCTCAAAATGCATCACCACAAACAGTAACTTATACACCTGCCTCAAATTTTAGTGGAACCGTTATCCTTAAACTAACCACAAATTCAGCAACCTCATGTACTACCGCAAGTGCAACAAAAACTTTCACAGTAAAAAAAGAAGTAATAATTACCACTCAGCCGTCCAACACGAGTATTTGTGCCAGTTTCCCTGCAGATTTAAACGTTGTCGCAATTGGAGATGAATTAACCTATCAATGGTATAAAGGAGCTTTTCCAGGAGTAGCAGTTTCCAATTCGGGAAATATTTCTGGGGCACAATCATCAAACCTTCACTTTAACCAAGCTAGTTTATCAGATGATGGTATTTACTACGTAATTGTTAGCGGTGCTTCAGCTTGTTCTCCGGTAATCTCAGCGCAAAGAACACTAAATGTAGACCAAGCGATAATTGTATCTAACCAACCTATTACACAGTCGATATGTAGTGGATCTAATATTACTTTAACAGTTAGTGCTGATGCAAATGGTGATATGCTCTCCTTTCAATGGAGAAAAAACGGTACAAACATTGGAGCGCCAACGACATCAACAACGAACTCTTCATTAATTTTAAATAATAATACTATAACAGCTACCTATGATGTTTTGATTTCAGGGCCATCGGGTTATACCTGCTCCTCTGTTCAATCAACTACTGCCACAGTAACTATTTATCCAATACCTACAATCAGTGGCACACTTTCAGTTTGTGAAGGCGCTAATACCCAATTGAGCGGTTCTGCATCCCCAAATGTGAGTTCTCCTTGGTTGTCATCAAATACTGCTGTCGCGACCGTAAGTAACACTGGATTAGTAACAGGTATTCTCGCAGGTTCAACTACCATTACGTACACTAATTCAAATGGATGTAAAATTACAGCAACGGTAACTGTTAATCCAACTCCAAATGCAGTCGTAACCAATGGCTCGCAAACTATTTGTTCCAGCACATTAATTACACCTATGGTCGTTTCTGGAAATGTTCCATCAACTATTTTTAATTGGACAAGAGATAATACAGGAACCGTGACAGGAATCGCGGCTAGTGGTAGTGGGAATATCAGTGGGAATTTAGTTAATACAACTTCAGCCCCAGTTACAGTAACCTTTACTATTATTCCATCAACTGCAACTTGCATTGGTATTGCCATAACTTCAACCGTAGTGGTAAATCCAACTGCTCAAGTTAATCAACCACTAGATCAAATACTATGTAACAGCAGTTTCATTACTGCAGTTAATTTTGGAACTACAAATACCGGAGGAACAACTACCTACAGCTGGACAAACAATACCACTTCAATAGGTTTAGCAGCATCCGGATCTGGAAACATAACTTCATTTTCTGCCATAAATAATGGAAATTCTCCTGTGATTGCGACAATAATAGTTACACCAACATTTACAAATGGTGGAGCCAGCTGTATTGGTGCTACAAAAACTTTTACCATTACTGTCAATCCTAAAGCAAATGTAAACAAGCCATCACCAATTGATGTTTGTAATGGGAATACGGTCGCAGCAATTACATTTGGATCTTCAAATTCAGGAGGAACTAAAACGTATGCTTGGACAAATAATAATCCTTCAATTGGTTTAGGAGCTTCTGGAACTGGGGATATCCCTTCATTTACAGCAATAAACAATGGTAGTTCTCCAATTACAGCTACCATAAATGTAACTCCTACATTTGACAACGGAGGAATTAAATGTAATGGTCAAGCTGAAACATTTGTAATTACTATTAACCCTACAGCAGAGGTTAATCAACCAAGTAATTTGACTTTTTGTAATGGAAATGCAACTTCTGCTATTACTTTTGGAACTACAAATACTGGTGGAACCACAACCTATAATTGGACAAACAACACCCCTTCAATAGGTATAACATCTGGAAGTGGTAGCATCCTCTCTTTTAGTGCAATAAATAATGGCACGACTCCCGTAATCGCAACTATTACTGTTACTCCATCATTTAATAACAGTAGCATAAATTGTACGGGGCCATCTAAAACATTTACTATAACAGTCAACCCTACCCCTACTGTAACTGTACCTTCAAACCTAACCGTTTGTAATAATGGGGTGGTTCCTGCAACCAATTTCACTTCATCGCCAGCTGGAGGTACTTTCACTTGGACTAATAGTAATCCAAGCATAGGATTAGCAGCTTCTGGAGCTGGAAACATACCTTCATTTAATGCTACAAACTCAGGAACATCAGCTATAAACGCAACAATAACTGTTACTCCAACGGTAAATGGATGTACAGGAACCCCAAAAACATACACTATCAAAATTGATGCCTCCTCAACGGGTGGTATTGTTAGCTATTCGGATGGGACAAAAACGAAAACCGACTGTCACTCCGCATCTGGACAACTTACTTTATCTGGACATACTGGTACAATTCTATATTGGGAAACTTCAATAGACGCCGGAAACACATGGACCAATATTGCTAATGGTGGTAATACAACCTATAACTATTCTACTATAACAACAAATACTATGTTTAGAGTGGCCATACAAAACGCCTCTTGTACAATAGTTAAATCAGATGTTGCGATTTTATTTATTATTCCAAATATCAAACCATCCCCTGTGAGTGCATTACCTTCCACAATATGCGAAGGTGATTCAACAACATTAACCTCAAGTGCTAGTTACTCTACCAGTCAAAATTTACAAAATGGTGGACTTTTCAATACTGCTCAACCTGTTGGTTGGTATGTAGATGGAGGGAATTTCAATGCTTCCGGCGACAACGGAAACAACCATACCTGGCTGGAAACTAATGGAAATGCGGGGACTGAGTACGACACAGCATCTAATGATAAGTTTGCTATTGTAAGAGGTGCAATCGACTCAAGGTTAGAAACGCCAATTTTTGATTTGGTCGGACTAACAACTGCTAATTTGACTTTTGACTATGCCTATCAATTAGCATCGGGAGCAACTGGAAAAGTAGAACTTTCTTTTGATGGAGGTGCTACATATCCTGTAACCTTGATTACGTATACTGGAAATAAAACGCCTTATAATAAATTTACTAGTGCAATGAGTATTAATTTGGATGCTTATTTAGGATATTCTAATTTGAGAATAAAATTTAATTTTCACGGGACAGTAAATAGTGTTAATGCTTTTGGAGGTAGTTCATGGGCAATTGATAATGTCAAAATTCCCCAAGCACCAGTTCCTACCTTAACATCCCAGTGGCAAAATTTAGGTACAGGGGCAATCATTAGTGTGAGTAATGCTACAAATGTAACTGTAACTCCTGCAATAACTACAACTTATGCAGTAACCTCGTTCCTTAATGGATGTACCAGCTATGGAATTGATGGGACAACATATGTAACGGTTACCGTAAATAAAAGACCACTTGTTACTGCTTCTCCAGCAACAATCTGTTCTGACGACATATCAAACATTCCGTTGTCAAGTGCTGTTGTAGGTACCGAAACATCAACAACATTTACTTGGACTGTAGTACAAACTGGAGTGACAGGAGCAACTGTGGGAAGTGGGAATACAATTGCACAAAAATTGACAACAACTGGTGCTACATCAGGAACAGCCGTCTATACGATTACCCCAACATCCAAAGGATGTTTAGGTACGGCAAAGAATATTACCGTAACTGTAAATCCACGACCAACCGCAAACATAGGACCAAACCAAACGATTTGTTATGGGGGTACTGGTACTTTTAGTATTGCCTTAACAGGTAAAGCGCCTTGGACTTTTACGTATACAAATGGCACAACGCCTACTACAGTAACTACAAGCGCCAACCCCTATGTATTTACCGTCCCAAATATTATTGTGAATACAACCTATATCGTTACGGCGTTAAGCGATGCAAATTGTAACCCTGCAAAACCATCCGATTTAACTGGATCAGCAGCAGTAACAGTTCTAACGGGAACAGCGGGTATCTGGACTGGTTTAGTAAGTACAGACTGGTTTGATTGTAAAAACTGGGAACAAGGCCTTCCTTCTTATACAATTGATGCTCAAATACCTACTACTCCATCTGGTGGATTTGGCATGCCAGTTATTGACAACACTTCTCCATTTGCCCCTTTATATAGTGGTATTGCAACTGCTAGAGATTTAATTGTTAATCCTGGAGCTTCTGTCACTATGGTTAACACTAATAATTCTGAATTACAAATAAGCCGTAATTGGAGAAATAGTGGTGCTTTTATCCCCGGGACAGGAACAGTTACTTTTAATGGTGGAACTGCTAATCAAATTCAAACTATAAATCTAGGAATAAAAACAAACGAAACTTTTTATAACCTAAAAACCAATACAACAGGAACAGCTAAAGGCTTAAGTGTTGTAAATCAATTTGAATTAACTGTACAAAATCAACTCAACTTATTAAAAGGAGATGTCCGTTTAACAGGTGAAGCGCAACTGGTACAAACTATTGCTACATCAAATCCAACCGGTGGACAAGGTGTACTGTTAATAGATCAACAAGGTCAAAAAAATAGTTTCAATTACAATTATTGGTCTTCACCAGTAAGCCTTAATAACATAAATTATTCTATATCAAGTGTATTAAGAGACGGGACTGATGTCACCACTAATCCATTTAACCCAACTGTAATAACGTTCCTTGATGGTGCCTTTAGTGCCGACTTGCCACAAACGAATCCAATAACTGTAAGCAACCGTTGGTTATGGGCTTTTAATTCACCTGCATTATCAGATCCTTTATTAAATTATTATCAATGGAAATATGTTGGTAGTACAGGGACAATAAACATTGGAGAAGGATTTACGATGAAAGGAAATGGAGGAGTTGCTCCTATTTCTTCTTTACAAAACTATATATTTGTTGGTATTCCAAATACTGGAACAATTCAATTAAAAATAGATCCAGAGCAATCCTATTTGGTAGGTAACCCCTATCCATCTGCCCTTGACGCTAAACAATTTATAAGAGATAATTTAAGAGATTGCACTGGTTGTACAAATAGTAAAAACGTATTTAATGGAGCTCTCTATTATTGGGATCATTTTGGATTATCAAATAACCATTATTTAGCTGAATATGAAGGAGGTTATGCTACCTATACCCTAATGGGAGGTGTAGCTGGAATCAATGATAGTTCGTTAACGGTCAATGATGGTTCAACTGGATCAAAAATTCCAAAACAATACATACCCGTAGCACAAGGATTTTTTGTAGATGCCTTTTTAGATACTGACATTTCTGGTTCAGAAATCCCAATATCTGTTGAAGGAGGTACATTACTTTTCAAAAACAGTCAGCGACAATTTGTTAGAGAGAGTTCCGGAAGCTCCCTATTTATGAAAACAAATAGCACTACTAAAATAAACAGTCCCGAAATAGATGATAGGTCAAAAATACGATTAGGTTTTGACTCTGCAATCGGTGCACACCGACAATTACTTGTAGGTATTGATCCCAATACTACAAATCAATTTGATATTGGTTATGATGCTCCCATGTATGATTTAAGCGATGATGATATGTATTGGGAAATGAATAATACTCAATTTATAATACAGGGAGTTCCTAATTTTAATGACGATCAAATTATACCAGTGGGTATTAATGTGGCAAATGAAGGTGCAATAACAATTAAGATAGATGCAATGGAAAATATTCCTAATTCACTGGAAATTTATTTATTTGACAATGTAACTGGGATTTATAACGATATAAAAAACAATGATCTAACTCTATCACTTACACCAGGAGCGTATACAAATCGCTTTTCTTTGCATTTTGCAAATAAAACCCTTAGTGTTGACAAAGCTAAATTGAATGATGGAATACTAGTATATTTTACCAATGACAATAAAATACTAAACATTAAAAATAATTTTGTAGATAATATAATAGAAAAAGTATACCTTTTCAATATTTTAGGTCAAAAAATAGAAAATTGGACTATTGATGATGGTGTGCAAGCTTCTATTAAACTACCAATTAAAAATGTTAGAACCGGAGTGTATATTGTGAAAATTCAAACTTCGAAAGGCAATTTTAGTAAGAATATTATTGTCCATTAATCGACGAAATATTAACTAAATTTTGTAAAGTTGAACTGAGAATTGTTTTTATATTTGAATCGAAAATTCGAATATAAAAACAATATAGAGTATGAAAAAAATAATCACCCTTTTAGCAATAGCTTTATTTACTATAAACGCAAGTGCTCAAGATGCAAAACCGGCTAAAAAAGAAAAAACAAAAAAAGAATCTTGTTGCATGGCAAAAGAATCTGACGCAAAGACTATGAGTGCAGAAGATGTTGCAAAATGTCAAGTAAAATGCAAGGCCGACGGAAAAAAATGCAGTGCCAAAACAAGTAAAAAAGAAGGTAAAAAATGCTAATTTAAAAAAGTATAAAATAATTTTTACAAAAGAAGGCTCTAACTAATTTAGAGCCTTCTTTTTTTACAAACTAGTAAACAACTTATTTTTATTTTATTCTAACACTCCATTCAAAATCCATTTCTGACACTTGAACTCCCTCTTCATTCGTCCCTATGGATTTCATCCAGAAAGTTTGTCCCTCTCCTGTAGCAATTGTTTCTTTGATTGCTTGCGCTATCAAGTGCCCATCCTTACATACAAATGTTATTCTTCCAGTTGCTTTTTTTGTAAAATTTCCTTTATTATTAGCCACTAACATGGATATTTTTTTTCTGCTTTTTTTAATTTGATAGATTACTAATGCTCCTGTTGAAAGCTCAGCAGCCATAGCCTGAACTGCAAAATACATCGAATTGAATGGATTTTGATTGATCCAGCGGTGTTTTACAGACACCACACATTTATTCTCATCTATTTCTTTTACCCTTACTCCGCAAAGAAAAGCAGAAGGCAATTTGAAAAATAGAAATTTATTAAGTTTAGAGGCTGTAAGGTTCATTATTGCTTGTTTTTTTGCTAATATACAAAAAAATACTATGCGTACATATAAAAATAATTTGTTAAAAATATGTTAATATTTACTACTATGCGATACAAGATACTGTCTTTTGGACATATATTTGCATAAGAAATTACTAGGTAAGCTAATCGAAATTAGTTCTGTACTTTCAATCATCAATCAAAAATCAAAAAAAATGGAAACAATTACCGAAAAAAATGCCGCTACTTTTACACACATAAGTACGTTAACACAATACTTTATTCCTTTTGGGAATTATATTTTTCCAATATTAATTTGGTCGACAAAAAAAGATCAGTCCGAATTTGTAGATTATAATGGAAAACAAGTACTTAATTTTCAATTGAGTTTACTATTGTATTCGTTAGTCCTTATTGCTATTGCAGTACCTGTTTTCTTAATCACTATTTTTAACAATGTTCCTTTTGATGCTATCATTCATGATGATAATTTTGTTATCAATAATTTTAATTTTGACAACAGTATTGGTCTATTAACAATTGGAATTATGGCTGTTATTATTTTTGGCTGTTTGAAAATAGCAGAGTTCTTTTTAATTATCTATGCAGCAATAAAAACATCAAACGGAGAACGTTTTAAATATCCAATCACAATTCCATTTATAAAATAACGAGCCTATCCCTGATGGAAGTGACATCTCCCGATTTTATTTATCGGGAATACAACGGACAGCAGGAAATAGCTTCTAAAAATAATCATCAATCATCAATCAAAAAATGAACAGTTTAATCCAAAAACAAAAATGAAATTATGAACATTGAAAACACAAAAGCACAGATGCGTAAAGGTGTTCTCGAATTTTGCATCCTATCCGTATTGAAAGAAAAAGATGCATACACATCGGAAATACTAGACACTTTAAAAAACGCAAAATTACTCGTAGTGGAGGGTACTATTTACCCACTACTGACACGACTAAAAAACGACGGATTATTAAGCTACCGTTGGGAAGAATCAACATCAGGACCACCAAGAAAATATTATGGTCTTACTGAAATAGGACAAACCTTTTTAAACGAATTAAATGGTACTTGGACAGAATTGTCTGATGCCGTAAATCTAATCACAAACCAAAAATAAGAGTCATGAACAAAACTGTAAATATAAACTTAGGCGGAATGTTCTTTCATATAGATGAAGATGCATACCAAAAACTAACTCGTTATTTTGATGCTATAAAGCGTTCTCTATCCAATTCATCTGGTCAAGAAGAAATCATCAAAGACATTGAAATGCGCGTTTCGGAATTACTGAACGAGAAACAAAAAAGCGACAAACATGTTGTGGGTTTAAAAGATGTTGACGAAGTGATTACGGTCATGGGACAACCTGAAGACTATATCATTGAAGAAGACAATAAAACAAATCAAACCTTTACAGAAACTTCTAATAGAAGAGTAAAAAAACTATATAGAGATAAAGAAAAAGGAATGATAGGCGGTGTAGCTGCTGGACTTAGTCATTATTTTGGAATTGATACGGTATGGATCCGACTTTTATTAATAATATCAGTTTGGGGATTTGGAACAGGTGTCTTAGCCTATATCATTCTTTGGATTGTAACGCCAGAAGCAGTAACCACATCCGAAAAATTGGAAATGACTGGAGAACCAGTTAACATTTCGAATATCGAAAAAAAAGTTCGTGAAGAATTTGAAAACGTTTCTGACAAAATTAAAAATGTTGATTATGACAAATACGGTAATCAAATAAAGTCGGGAGCAAATAAAATAGGAAGTTCATTTGGAGATTTTATCCTATCTGTTTTCAAAGTATTTGCTAAATTTCTCGGTATCCTATTAATCATCACAGGATTAACAACATTAATCTTTTTACTGATAGGCGTATTCACATTAGGCTCTTCCACTTTTATTGATTTCCCTTGGCAAAGCTTTGTTGAAGCAGGGAACTTTACGGACTACCCTATTTGGTCATTTGGCCTTTTAATGTTCTTTGCTGTAGGAATTCCTTTCTTTTTTCTAACGCTATTGGGCTTTAAATTATTGGCTCCGAACATGAAATCGATCGGAAACATTGCTAAATATACATTATTAGCACTTTGGATAATTGCGGTAGCATTAGCAATCTCTATTGGAATAAGACAAGCAACTGCATTTGCAATTGATGGTAGAGTGGTACACAAAGAAAATATAATATTACAACCTAGTGACACTTTGTTTATTAAATTCAAACACAATGACTATTATGCAAAAAATGTGAATGATAGAAATGATTTCAAAATTACCCAAGACTCCACTGACAATGATGTTATTTATTCTAATGAAGTTAGTTTTAAAATTGAAAAAACAGACGAGAAAACACCCTATATTCAAATAGAAAAAGAGGCAAAAGGAAAATCTTTATCTGAAGCTAAAAAAAGAGCAAAAGAAATTAAATACAACTACAAAATAATTGGAAATCAATTAATACTTGATAACTATCTATTGAGTGATTTAAAAAATAAATACAGAGATCAAGAAATTGAAGTCACATTATACTTACCCGAAGGAACTTTATTTAAAGCAGATTCAAGTGTGCAAAACTATGATAGATCTAATGATGAGTTTTTTAACTTACACTACAGTTCAGATAAATATCTTTACCAAGTAATGGACACAAAAGTAAAATGTTTGGATTGTCCAGCTGATGAAGATGAGGATAATGATGTGGATGTTGATAATAATGAAGACGACCACGCTACAGTAACAATTAATAAAAACGGGGTTTCAATTACGAATGATACTATAATTAAAGGGAACAATGATATCAAAGAGTTGAAAATAAACAAAGACGGTATCATCATTAAAACTAAATAATCATGCTAAAAATCATCACAATCATCACAAAATTTATACTGGTTGCGCTAACTGCATTATTGTTTGCATCCTGCAACTATTCTGTAAATTCAAAATCGATAAGAGGTAGTGGAAACGTTACCACTGAAAAAAGGACTGTAGAAGGAGACTTTAAAAGTATAGAAGTAAGCAATGCTATTGATCTTGTTATTGAGCAAGGTGATAATAAGGAAATTAGTGTTGAGGCGGATGATAACTTGCAAAATAGCATTACTACAAAAGTTGAAAATGGAGTACTTATTGTTGCATGTGATTACAATTCATTTATTAATATTGAGTCGAAAAAAGTCACTGTTAAAATGCCAATTATTGAAGAATTACAAGCGTCAAGCGCCTCCTCAATACGAAGCATCAATACGTTGAAAGGGGAAAAAATTAGTCTTAGAGCTTCTAGTGCCGCAACTATTGATGTGAAAATTGAATCCGATAATATAGCTAGCAAATCAAGTAGTGGTAGCACTATTTCAATGAATGGTATGGCTCTTAACTTAGAAGCAATAGCTTCTAGCGGAAGCACAATCAATGCCAAAGAATTATTAGCCAATGAAGTGAGCGCAAAATCATCTAGCGGATCATCAATACATGTTCATCCCATAGTAAGTTTGAAAGCAAAAGCTTCTAGTGGTAGCTCTATTACTTATAATAATACGCCACATTCACTTGAAAAAAATTCAAGCTCTGGAGCAAGTATTGATAGAGATTAGCTTACCTAATATAGAATTATTACCAAAATCATTCATTAAAAATGGATGATTTTTTTATATTTGTAAAAACCATAATTTAATGTCATAATGAAAAATTACATCAATGTACTTCTACTTCTTATATCTACAACTATAACATTGGCGCAAAGTAAAGAAAAAATAAAAGGATCTAAAAAGGTAACGACTGAACAAAGAGAAATAGGTTCTTTTAAAAGTATTGAAGTTGAAGATAATATTGAAGTATACTTAGAAAGAGGAGAGAAAACAGAATTAAAAATTGAAGCAGATGACAATTTACATGATATCATTTCAATTGACTTAAGAGATAATGTATTGCGTGTTTACACTAGTAAAGAAGCAATTCGATACAAGAAGTTAATAGTAAAAATAACTTATACCAAAGACCTTAATTCAATATCTGCAAAAAATGATGTAGCAATAAATGCTATTCAAGAAGTACAGATTGATACTATTGCCTTTAAGACATTTGATAATGCTCAACTATTTTTAAATGTAAATTCAAAAGATTTTCTTTTAGAGTCAAATGATAAATCGAAGGTAGAGTTAAATCTAAAATCAGAAAAATCTAAAATCGTATTAAGTCAAAATGCCTCTTTAAAATCTTTAACCACAACTCAAGATTTCATTTGTGATTTATATCAAAAATCAGAAGCTAAAATAGAAGGTAGCGCAACCAATGGCGTTATCAGAATTGATAGCAACTCCAATCTAACTGCCAATAAATTAACTATAAAAAATATTGATTTAACAGCTGAAGGATATTCAACTGGCTCTGTTTATGCCGAAACTAGTATCAGCATAGCTGCTTCTGATAAATCAGAGATACAACTTTTTGGGGAGCCAAAAATTGAAATGAAAAAATTCACTAATGAGGCTAAGCTACTTAAAAAGGTGAAATAATATCTTCTTGTATTTTTATAAAAAAAGTCCCAATTTATACAAATTGGGACTTTTTTTTATTGCCATTATAGCATTGTATTATTCTTTGGAAGCTAAATATCGCTCTGCATCTAGAGCGGCCATACATCCTGTGCCAGCAGCAGTAATTGCTTGACGATACACATGATCTGCAGCATCACCAGCTACAAAAACACCAGCTACATTCGTTTTAGAAGTACCAGGAGTATTTATAATATATCCAGTTTCATCTAATATAAGAAAGTCTTTAAAAATATCTGTATTGGGCTTATGACCAATTGCCACGAAGAAACCTGTTGCTTCAATGTCAAAAGTCTCATTTGTAGATTTATTCAACGCTTTTACAGCAGTTACCACTTGTTCATCACCTAAAACTTCAACAGTATCATGGTTCATTAAAATAGTAATATTCTCTGTTTTGCGAACACGTTCTTCCATGATTTTTGAAGCACGGAATTTTTCGCTTCTCACTAACATTGTTACTTTTTTACAAAGTTTAGATAAATAATGTGCTTCCTCACAAGCCGAATCTCCAGCTCCTACAATTACTACTTCTTGATTTCTATAGAAAAATCCGTCACAAACAGCACAGGCAGAAACTCCTCCACCCATTTTTAAATAGTGTTGTTCAGATGGCAGTCCTAAATATTTAGCCGAAGCACCAGTAGAAATAATCACCGTTTCACAGTGCAATTCTTTAGTATCATTAATCCATACTTTATGTACATCTCCAGAAAAGTCTACTTTAGTAGCCCATCCATCACGTACATCAGTACCAAAACGTTGTGCTTGCGCTTGCAGTTGAACCATCATCTCTGGTCCAGTAACTCCATCTACATAACCTGGGAAATTCTCTACTTCATTAGTTGTAGTTAATTGACCACCTGGTTGTATTCCTTGGTATAAAACAGGATTCATGTTTGCTCTGGCTGCATATATTGCCGCAGTATAACCTGCCGGTCCAGAACCTATAATAAGACATTTAATTTTTTCGATTGTATCTGACATAATAAGGATATATTATAATTTTAAAAGCACAAAAATAAGTTTTAATTGCTGGAAAATTGAACTTACGCAATTAGTTTTTGTTATTCTACAATAAAAAAAAACCCTTCTGTAGGAACAGAAAGGTTTTCTTGTCGGGGTGGCAGGATTCGAACCTGCGGCCTCCTGCTCCCAAAGCAGGCGCGATAACCGAGCTACGCTACACCCCGAAAGCGGGTGCAAATATAGAACTATTTTTTGCTTTTGCAAAACTATTTCAGAAATAAGAAATAATTAATTTAGAATAAAAATAATACTTTAAAAATCGCTCTAAATTATATATAATAAACGCCTAGCCCAGATGGTAGTGAAAAGACTCGCAGTACTTCCTGTTATTTTTTCTTGCTATAAAAGAGCAACTAAAAGAAGCTCCTTTTATAGCATTAGAAAAAACACTGAAGTACAAGAACTTGAAACAAACAGCTGGAATAGCTCCTTAAAATTAACGCTCCTTTTTTTTTAAAATGAAATAGTTCAATTGACAACTAATCAAGCTTTAACAAATGTTAACAAAATAGATTTTTAGAAACCATAATTAATTGTATTTTTACGGTTCAAAATTTAGAAAAATAAATGGGCAAAATCATTGCGATTGCTAATCAAAAAGGAGGAGTTGGAAAGACAACGACATCAGTAAATCTTGCTGCATCCTTAGGGGTTTTAGAAAAAAAAGTACTACTTATTGACGCTGACCCTCAAGCTAATGCTAGTTCAGGGTTAGGTATTGATGTGGAAAGTGTAGAAATTGGAACCTATCAAATTCTGGAACACAGCAACACTCCCAGAGAAGCTATAGTAAAATGTTCTGCGCCAAATGTGGATGTAATTCCATCTCATATTGACCTTGTTGCCATCGAAATTGAATTGGTAGACAAAGAAAATAGAGAATACATGCTTAAAAAAGCATTGGAAGATATAAAAGACGAATACGACTACATCATTATAGATTGTGCACCATCATTAGGATTGCTTACTTTAAATGCATTAACAGCGGCAGACTCTGTTATTATTCCAATACAATGTGAATATTTTGCACTCGAAGGTTTAGGTAAATTATTAAATACTATAAAAAGCATTCAAAAAATTCACAATCCAGATTTAGACATTGAAGGTTTGTTATTAACAATGTTTGACTCTCGTTTGCGTTTATCGAACCAAGTTGTAGAAGAAGTTCAAAAACATTTCAACGATATGGTTTTTGATACCATTATCCAACGAAATGTAAAACTGAGTGAAGCACCAAGTTTTGGTGAAAGCATTATAAACTATGATGCAACAAGTAAGGGAGCGACTAACTACTTACACTTAGCTCAAGAAGTTATAAAGAAAAACAGTAAATAGTTTTATGGCAAAAGCAATAAAAAAACAAGCCTTAGGAAGAGGATTATCTGCATTATTAAAAAATCCGGAAAATGATATAAAATCCGTAGATGATAAAAATGCTGATAAAGTTGTAGGAAATATTATTGAGCTTGAAATTGATGCGATTGAAATAAATCCATTTCAACCAAGAAGTAATTTCAATGAAGAATCATTGCGAGAACTCGCTACTTCCATCAAGGAATTAGGCGTTATTCAACCTATTACCGTACGAAAATTAGACTTTAATAAATACCAATTAATTTCAGGGGAGCGTCGTTTACGTGCTTCTACTTTAGTTGGATTTACAACAGTTCCAGCATATATTCGTATTGCAAACGACAATGAATCATTGGTGATGGCTTTAGTTGAAAATATTCAACGTCATGATTTAGATCCTATTGAAATCGCACTTTCATACCAACGATTGATTGATGAAATTCAATTGACTCAAGAGCAAATGAGTGAACGTGTTGGGAAAAAACGGTCTACTATCGCTAATTACTTGCGCCTTTTAAAATTAGATCCAATTATTCAAACAGGTATTCGTGATGGCTTTATCAGTATGGGGCATGGTCGTGCTATAATAAATATTGAAGACCTTGACATTCAAACTGATATCTATCAAAAAATTGTAAGTCAGAATCTTTCCGTTCGTGATACAGAAGCATTGGTAAAAAACTATCAAGACAGCTTGAAACCAAAACCAGCTACAAAAGCAAAAGCAGCTTCTTTTGAAATTGAAGAGTCACAAAAGAAAGTGTTCTCTACTTATTTTGGAAACAAAGTAGATGTAAAAGTAGCAGGAAATGGTAAAGGAAAAATTACAATTCCTTTTCAATCCGAAGAAGATTTAAAAAGAATCATCGAATTAATAAAGGGATAGTGAACAAACTTATTTCCATAGGAATACTTTTCTTTATTTTAGGAAATGCTACTGTTTTTGCTCAAGCAAAAAAAGAGGCTGTTCTAGTCGCAAAAGACACTTTAAAATCAAATGATATCGATCCTTTAACCCCAGCAAAGGCGGCTTTTTACTCCGCTATTTTACCTGGTTTAGGTCAAGCATACAATAAAAAATATTGGAAAATCCCACTGGTATATGGTGCTATTGGTACTAGTCTTTATTTTTATCTAGATAGTAATAAAAAATACCATCAATATAGAGATGCATACAAACGAAGATTAGAAGGATATAGTGACGATAATTTCACTTATTTAGATAACGCTAGATTAATTTCTGGTCAAAAATTCTATCAACGCAACCGCGATTTATCCGCTTTATTCGTTGTAGCATTTTATGCTTTAAACATAATAGATGCTAATGTTGATGCAGCCCTAATACAGTTTAATGTTGATGAAAACTTATCAATACGTCCAATTATTTACCCCAATGATGTAACATTCAAAACAAATGTGGGTCTAACTCTTAATTATAATTTTTAGAGCACAACTAAAACTATTGGTTTCTCTATAATTTTTTTAATTTATAAAATACAAAACAAATGAAAATTGCGCTTTTAGGATATGGTAAAATGGGTCAAGTAATTGAAAGAATCGCGCTGATAAGAGGGCATGAAATCGTTTTGAAAAAAGACGAGCATAATACTTATGAAGGGCTATCAAATGCTGATGTTGCCATTGATTTCAGCATCCCAACTGCAGCTGTAAGCAATATTTCAAATTGTTTTGAAAACAATGTACCAGTAATCTCAGGAACAACTGGATGGTTAGAGCATTATGAAGAAATGGTTGCCTTATGTAATAAAAAAAACGGAGCCTTTCTATCTAGTTCAAACTTTAGTCTGGGTGTAAATATTTTCTTTGAACTCAATGAATATCTGGCCAAAATGATGGCGAAATTAGACAGCTACAGCATTGAGATGGAGGAAATTCACCATACTCAAAAACTAGATGCCCCAAGTGGAACTGCAATCTCTTTAGCCAAAGGCGTTATTGAAAACAGTAATTACACCAACTGGACATTAGAAACTCCTGAAGCTAACGAAATTCATATTGAAGCGAAACGAATTGGAACTGTTCCGGGCACACATACCGTGACTTACAATTCCGTTGTTGACAGCGTAGAAATAAAACATACCGCACATAGCCGTGAAGGCTTTGCTCTTGGAGCTGTTATCGCTGCTGAATGGATTTTTGGTAAAAAAGGAATCTTCTCGATGAAAGATGTTTTGGATTTAAAATAAACGTATTATATCTATTTTTAGAGGTTAGCTATTTCGAGAAAAACTACCTTAAAAATTAAACTTTAAATAAAAAATTATGACACTATATCATTGGTTTGTGTTTTTCTTATTCATCCAAATTGTTCACTTTTTAGGTACATGGAAGTTATATGAAGCGGCAGGAAGAAAACGTTGGGAAGCTGGAATACCAGTTTACAATGCTATCGTTTTGATGAAAATCATTGGCCGCCCAACTTGGTGGACTATATTACTTTTCATACCCATTATTAACTTAATCATGTTTCCAATTATTTGGGTTGAAACATTAAGAAGTTTTGGAAAATGCTCTACTCTAGATTCTTTTTTAGGAATAATAACTTTTGGATTATACATTTACTATATTAATTACACCCAAAAATTAAATTATGTATCTGACAAAAGCACAACTTCTGAAAACAAAACAACTGATACATTAAGTTCTTTACTTTTTGCCATTATAGTAGCGACTTTAGTACATACTTATTTTGTTCAACCTTATACGATCCCAACTTCTTCCTTAGAAAAATCGTTATTAGTAGGTGATTTTCTATTTGTAAGTAAAGTAAATTACGGGGCACGGATCCCTATGACTACCGTAGCATTACCAATGGTTCATGATTCCATACCTTTTATTAAAACCAAATCATACCTTAATTGGCCACAATTGCCTTATTTAAGATTACCCGGTATAGAGAAGATCAATCGTACGGATATCGTGGTTTTTAACTGGCCAGTAGATACGGTTCATTATTTCTTTGAAGCTAAAGGAAAACCTGGAGTTATCAAACCAATTGATAAAAAATCAAATTATGTAAAACGATGTGTGGGAGTACCTGGCGATAGTTTATCTATCAAAGATGGAATTGTCTACATCGATGGTAAAATCTTGCAATTACCTGAACGTGCTAAACCTCAATTTTCATATACTGTAGCATTAGATGGAAAAACACCCATTGATTTTGAATATTTACTTAAGGATCTTGATATTACGGATGCTGTTTATTTTAAAAATAACGAAACAAAAGATACACTACTTTTCAGAGCACTTACTGCTGCAGGAGCGGAAAGATTAAAAAATGTTCCTGGAATAACTTCAGTAATCAGGGAAATTTCTAGAACTCCAGAAGCTGCTATATTCCCTCAAAACACCAAATGGAATCAAGATAATTTTGGTCCAATTTATATTCCACAAAAAGGAAAAACAGTTGCACTTACAGTGGAGTCATTGCCTTTTTACAAAAGAATCATTACGGACTATGAATTGAAGAATGATAATGGTGAAAAAAATGACCTTAAGGTAACAGGAAATGAAATTCGATTGAATGGCGAAGTTGTAAAAGACTATACTTTCAAACAAAACTATTACTGGATGATGGGAGACAACCGCCACAACTCTGAAGATAGCCGTTATTGGGGATTTGTTCCAGAAAATCACATTGTAGGTAAACCTATATTCATCTGGATGAGTTGGGATACCAATGGAAAAGGATTGAATAAAGTTCGTTGGGATAGAGTCTTTACAACCGTAAACGGGGAAGGACAACCACAGTCGTATTTTAAATATTTCTTAATTGCACTAGCTGCTTTCTTCGCTGGTGAATATTTTTGGAAAAAAAGAAAAGAGAATAAAAATTAGTCAAAAGTTTCAAAGTCGGAAGTTATAAAATACTCTTTTAAGAGCAACTTTATGAATTCCGACTTTATTACTTTATAACTTTAGACAAATATGAACACTTTACTGTACCCAACTTATTTTCCTTCAATTAGCCATTTTGCAGCGATGCTTCAGGCAGAGAAAATCACGTTTGAAATTGAAGATAATTTCCAAAAGCAAACCAATCGCAACCGAACTTATATCTACAGCCCAAACGGAATTCAACTCTTAAACATTCCCGTTAAGCACTCCAAATTAATCCGCCAGAAAACGAAAGACATTCAAATTGAACCTGAGTTTGATTGGCAAAAACAACACTTCAAATCACTAGAAGCAGCTTATAGAAGTTCCCCTTTCTTTGAATTTTTTGAAGATGATATTCGTGTTATTTTCGAAAAAAAATACAAATACTTAATGGATTTAAATTTTGAAACCATAGCTGTTGTTTCGAAATGTTTGCGAATGAAATTAGAATTTGATACTACTACTGAATACTTTCATGAAGTAGATACCAGCATTATAAAAGACTTTAGATTTTTGGTAGAAGGGAAAAAAGACGTTTCTTCTTTTGAAAAGTATCCGCAGGTTTTTGATGACAAATATGACTTTATCAATAACCTAAGTATTCTTGACTTGTTATTCAATGAGGGTAAATTCACTACTGACTATTTAAAAGCCCAAACTATTATACTCCAATAAAAGAACTATTACAAAGATAGTTTGACCATAATAGGATAATGATCTGAATTATCAAAATCAGAGAAGCTTTCAAATTTCTTAACTATCATTTTTTCATCGGCAAAAATATAATCAATTCTCGCAGGATAATACCTGAATTTATACGTTTGCCCAAAACCAGTACCTGCTTCCTCAAAACTATCTTTAAGCGTTCCTTTAATGTTTCTATACACATAAGAAAAAGCACTGTTATTCATATCTCCACAGATAATTATAGGATACTCACATTGTTTCTTATGCTCTTTTAAAATCTCTGCTTGTTGTTGTTGCTGTTTAAACGCCTTACTGATTCTTATCAATAACATTTGTGACTTATCCTGATTTATCACATTTATATTTTCAGAAATTTCGTTAACATCTGGTGTGATTTTTATAGATTGAAGATGCATGTTATAGACTCGAATAATATCCTTACCCTTTTTTATGTCAGCATAAATTACATTATTATTCGAATTAGGAAATACAATATCGCCTTGATTAATAATGGGAAATTTAGAAAAAATCGCCTGCCCCGTTTTAATTTTATTGCCCTCCATAAAAATATATTTATAGCGGTACACTTTCAAGTCAATATTTGCCGAAGAAGAAAATTCTTGAATACACAGAATATCTGGGTTTTTTTCATTGATAAAAGTCAAAATATCACCAGGAACATCTTCTTTATCTATCCACTTGAATAAATTAAATAAACGAACATTATAGCTCATTACTTTAAAGTCTTTGTCATCTTCAGGATACGCTTTAGAAGAAAATTTATAAAATTTATTAATAAACGTGATCCCCATCAAAAGTACTAATCCAGACAAAATCATTCTTTTTTTGAATTGGAGCCCCCAATACATAAAAAATAATCCATTCAATATAAAAAACATTGGCATGAAAAGTGTCAAAACAGACAAAATCGGAAACAGCTTTGGCGCTAAAAAAGGCAAAACATAGGCCACAAAGGTGACTATTGTCAGAACAATATTTAAAAAAAACATTCCTTTATTGAACCATGAAAGGTTTTTCATATTGGTATTTATTCAGTTAATTACTTTGCTAAATTAATAACGCAAAATTGCTTCTTTTATTTACGAAAAATACTATAAAAGTACTACTTCCCTGCTTTGAACAGAAATTCTTTTTCTTCTTTTGTCAAACTATCATATCCAGACTGACTGATTTTATCCAAAATTTCATCAATTTGTTGTTGCGCTTTATCTTTTGTCATAATTCTAGAAGCAGTCGTACCTACAGGCTTAGTATAGTTTTTATGTACTTTTTTGAAAGGTGTTTTGGGTGACACCTTAAATAAATTAGTAAAAAAATCAATGATTCTACTTACAATCGTACTCAAATCAGTTCCGTTTTGAAGTAGTTTTATAAAGACAAAACCGAACAGTGCTCCAGCTAAATGCGAGATATGACCACCGGTATTATCTAAACGAAATTGCATGAGATCAAGTATAAGAATAACAGCAGTAATGTGCCACAATTTTACATTTCCAATCAAAAGCAAACGCACATTCATTAAAGGCTGATAGGTTGTCACAGCAACCAAAATACTCATAATAGCAGCTGATGCACCTACAATTGAGGCACTAATTCCAAGTAAATAATAGCCTAAGACAAAGGAAAACCCTGCAAATATGGCGCTTAAAATATAAACTCCTAAATATTGTTTTTGGGTAAAAAAAGTTAAAAATAAAGTACTTGAAAAATTCAACACCATCATATTAAAAACCAAATGCCAGAAACCATCATGAAAAAAAGCATAGGTTAGGAATGTCCACGGTTTGAATAAAAAGTTAGAAGAGTCTGTAGACAAAGCGATCCAAGTTGGAAAATTAAATACCCCTCCTTTAAATTCATAAAAAAAAAGTAATGAAACTAAAAAACAACCTACATTCCAATAGATTAATCTATTAGCTATACCTCCTAATTTGTATTGAATTTTTAAGTCGTCTAGAATATTCATTTTTTATATTTAGAATTTACAAATAACCCCTATTAATTCCAACGATTGCCATCAAACTGATTTTTTTTCCAATACCATGAAATCAAAAACCCAAATAAAGCACCACCAACATGCGCAAAATGGGCGATTCCTGGCCCACCACTTCCAAAAATAGATTGTCCAGAAACCCCTAAATACAAATCTACTAAAACTAATCCTGGAACAAAATACTTTGCTTTAATTGGTATAGGAATAAACATCAAAGCCAACTCTGCATTAGGAAACATAAATGCAAAAGCGACAATAACACCGTAAATAGCTCCAGAAGCCCCAACTACAGTCCCCATATAGGCACTAGTGAAATTTTGAAATTCCGATGGAGACAACAATTGTTGCCATTGTGTATTAATTTTCCCTTCATTTAAAAGTTGTAATACTTCCACTTTAGAAAAACCATTAGCCATTAATGTATTCATTCCCTCTTGAAAATAATAATAGTTTATTCCCGTATGCAATAGTGCCGCTCCTAAGCCGCAAGAGAAATAAAAGAATAGAAACTTCTTACCTCCCCAATAATGCTCTAAAGCCGAACCAAAAGAATATAATGCAAACATGTTGAAGAAAATATGCATAAATCCTCCATGCATAAACATATGCGTGATAGGTTGCCAAAATTGAAAATTAGTGTTTTCCGGGAAATACATCGCCAACATTTGGTAAGCAGCGTCTCCAACAATTTGTGTTCCTATAAAAAATAGGATATTAATTATAATTAATTGTTTTACCGTTTCGGTTACATTTCTCATAGTGCAAATTTTTTATCTAAATCTTCCACACGCATCGTGATGAAAGTCGGTTTTTGAAAAGGGGAAACATTGGGATCTTTACAGGCAAAAAGACCGTTAACCAAGTTTTCTTGTTCTTTTATTGTTAAAGTCGTTCCTGTTTTTACAGCCAAACTTTTGGCCATTGATTTTGCTATTGTATCATTTTGGCTAAAACTACTTTCAGGAATTCCATCCTGTAAATCACTCAATAATTGTTCTAACACCATCGAAACCTCACTTTCAGTCACATTGACTGGAATTCCAGAAATAACCACATGATCTGAATTTGTTTCTTCAAAAACAAAACCGGTATTAACCAGAGAAAGTTTTAATTCTTCAATTAGATCCATCTCAGTGGATGAAAAAAACAAATCCAATGGAAATAATAATTGCTGGCTTGATGCTTGATGAACTGTCATATTTGTCAAAAACTGCTCATACAAAACACGTTGATGTGCACGCTGTTGATCTACAATAACCATTCCTGATTTTATAGGCGAAACAATATATTTTTTATGAATTTGGTACGAATTATGAACTGCTTGCTCTACCTCTTCGTCATTAAACAAAGATCCAGTTACCTCATCCGTTTCAAATGAAAAATCAGTATTACTTGTAAAAACATCAGAATCTTGTTTTAAACCCACATACAAACTTTCCCAATTGGCCGTAGATTCTGGTTTTTTATAACTAGAATAATGTTTATTTACTTTGTCATCCGAAAATGGATTAAAAGTACTATCAACCTGAATTGTAGGAGTTTCTCCTTTGGCATCTTTATAACTGTAAGGCGTATCCAAGTTTGCATCACGATCAAAATCCAAAACTGGCGACACATTAAACTGCCCTAAACTGTGTTTAATGGATGCTCGTAAAATGGCATATAAAGCATGTTCATCGTCAAACTTAATCTCGGTTTTAGTAGGATGAATATTGATATCTATCGTATTAGGCGGAACCGTTAAGTATAAAAAATAACTCGGTTGTGCTCCATCTTTTAAAATACCATCGTAGGCAGCCATAACGGCATGATGCAGATAGCCACTTTTTATAAATCGGTCATTAACAAAGAAAAACTGTTCTCCCCTATTCTTTTTAGCAAATTCAGGTTTACTTACAAACCCTTGAATAGTTACGATTTCAGTTTCTTCTTGAACAGGAACTAATTTTTCATTGGTTTTACCCGAAAAAATAGTGACAATTCTTTGTCTTAAACTAGCGGAAGGTAAATTGAACATCTCACTCCCATTATGATAAAAAGTAAAATAAATATTGGGATGTGCCAATGCGACACGTTGAAACTCATCAATAATGTGACGGTATTCTACGGTATCTGATTTTAAAAAATTACGACGAGCCGGAATATTAAAAAATAAATTTTTAACCGCAAATGAAGTTCCTTTAGGTAGAACAGCCACTTCTTGTGACATAAATTTACTGCCTTCCACCACAATTTGAGTTCCTAATTCCTGTTGATCTTGCTTGGTTTTCATTTCAACATGCGCAATAGCAGCAATAGAAGCTAATGCTTCACCGCGAAAACCCTTTGTGTGTAATGAAAATAAATCTTCGGCTTGACGGATTTTTGATGTAGCATGACGCTCAAAACACAATCGAGCATCAGTTACATTCATCCCTAAACCGTTGTCAATAACTTGAACCAAAGCTTTACCAGCATCTTTTATGATTAACTTAATATCTGTAGCTCTAGCATCAACCGCGTTTTCGAGTAATTCTTTGACTACTGAAGCCGGTCTTTGCACCACTTCTCCAGCAGCAATTTGGTTCGCAACGTGATCAGGAAGTAATTGGATTATACTCGACATTAATAAATATAAGTTTTAAAGTTTAAGGTTTCCATTTTTTAAAACCGTAAGCACAAATTTAATGAATTTCTACTCGGTTTAATAGTCCGTTCCATCATAAATAAAACAAAAAAAACCTATACTATTTTTAGAACAGTATAGGTTTCATAATTAATTATTTACTTTTTTATTCTTCTAGTTTCAACGGCAAATCTTCGATTTGTAATTGACCAGAAGACAGTAATGTTTGTTTTTTATACTCATGCGCCAAAGAGGCTTGTTGACGAATGTAGGCCATTTTAATAGCCGCAATTGCCGCTTCAGTACCTTTGTTTCCGTGAATACCACCACTTCTATCTATTGACTGTTGCATCGTATTATCAGTAAGGACACAAAAAATAACTGGAATATCCGTTTGAACATTCAAATCTTTAATTCCTTGAGTTACGCCCTCACAAACAAAATCAAAATGTTTGGTTTGTCCCTGAATTACACATCCAATAGCGATTACAGCATCTACATTTTGGGTTTGCAACATCTTCTTGCATCCATAAATAAGTTCAAAGCTGCCTGGAACATTCCATCTGATGATATGATTCGCAGGAACTTCATTGTCTAAAAAAGCTTCATGAGCTCCATTATAAAGCCCTTCAGTTATTACTTCATTCCATTCAGCAACAACAACTCCAAAACGAAAATCTTTCGCATTAGGAACTGCATTTTTGTCATAAACGGATAAATTTTTATTTACTGTTGCCATTTGATTGTCAATTTTAATATTATTTTTTTGATTTCAGATGTTAAAGATAGCTTGTTGAATCAACAATCTAAAATCTACAACAAGTAATCTTAAAACTTTTTACTATTGAGCCAATCCAATTAAACCATCAACAGAAGCCGCTTCTGGAGATGAATCAAAATTATCTTTAATATCAGTAAAATATTTCAATGCATCTTCTTTTTTACCTAGAGCCAAAGCTGTTTTTCCAGCTTTCAATAAGAAACGTGGAGTAGTAAAATCATTTTTATTTGCTTCTATTGCTTTAATATAGTTTTCCAAAGCTTCTTTTGGCTGGTTCTTTTGAGAATAAGCATCACCAATTGCTCCTTTTGCCAAAGCTCCCAATACAATATCTTCTGATTTGAATTTACTCAAATAATCAATCGCTTCTGTATATTTACCTGTATTTAAGTACGCCATACCCGCATAGTAATTAGCTAAATTTCCCGCATCAGTTCCTGAATATTCATCAGCAATTTTTAAAAATCCAAATTTACCTTCAGATCCATTCAATGACAACTTATAAAGTGAATCACTTGCAACACCATCTGTAGCTTGTTGGAAATTTTGTTGTGCAACAAACATTTCCTCAGCAGCTTCCGTTTGTTTTGGTTCAGCAATAAATTTTTGATAAACTAAATAACCAATGGTTACCAAAGCGACAGCTCCAACAATTCCAATGATGAATTTTTGGTTTTTGGCAACAAAATCTTCTGTTTTTGAAGCAGTTTCATCTAATGTAGAAAATACACCTGCTGTAACACTGTCTTTTTCATCAACAATTACTTCTTCAACTCCATCTTTTACTTCTTTCTCTTTTGGTGCTTTATATCCTCTTTTACTGTAAGTAGCCATTTAAATTTAATTTAGTGAACCGCAAAAATAAAATTTTTATTCAAACCGACGCAAAAAAAAAGGAATTTTATATTTATAATAAAAAAAATAAGCTTTTATACAAGTACTGCTTCGGTAAAAAGCAAAAACATTTAAAACAGAAAAGCGCTAAATACCCTTTATATCGATATTTTTCAATAATTTGCGCCCACTTTAAAAGTCATTTTAAAAAACAACAAACTCTTCCATACCAGCAAGCTTTAAAAGATGTATTTAAAAAAAATATCCTTATTCAATTACAAAAATTTTTCAGAAGCCAACTTCGAGTTTGACGGTAAAATAATTTGTTTTGTAGGTAAAAACGGTATTGGTAAAACCAATGTATTGGATGCTATCTATCATTTATCGTACGGAAAGAGTTATTTCAATCCATTGGCTGTCCAAAACATCAAACATGGCGAAGAATTTTTCGTGATTGATGCTGAGTTTATAAAAAATGAACGGTCAGAGCAGGTAGTATGTAGTTTAAAGAAAGGACAGAAAAAAGTATTAAAACGCAATGGCAAGGCTTACGATAAATTTTCAGATCATATAGGATTCATTCCTCTTGTTATAATATCACCCGCTGATAGGGATTTAATTGTGGAAGGCAGTGAAACCAGAAGGAAATTTATGGACAGTGTCATCTCTCAATTGAACCCAAATTACCTACAACAGCTGATCCAGTATCAAAAAGTAATGAGTCAACGCAATGCACTATTAAAATATTTTGCACTGAATCATGTTTTTGAAAATGACACTCTCTCTATATATAATGAACAACTCAATGGATATGGTGATTATATTTTTAAAAAGAGAAAAGAGTTTATAGCTGAATTCATCCCTATTTTCAATGCACACCATCATGCGATAACAGGTTCTCAAGAAACAGTACAACTTGTATATGAAAGTCATTTATTCGAAAAAAACTTATTGACTCTTTTACAAGAAAACATTAATAAAGACAGAGCTTTACATTACACAAGTGTTGGGACACATAAAGATGATTTATCCTTTGAAATAGATGGTCATCCCATCAAGAAATTTGGATCTCAAGGCCAGCAGAAGTCTTTTCTTATTGCTTTAAAATTAGCTCAATTTGAATTTTTAAAAAAACAAAGTGGTGTTAAACCTATTTTATTATTCGATGATATCTTTGATAAATTAGACGAAAGTCGGGTTGCCAAAATTATTGAAATGGTCAACAGCGAAACTTTCGGACAATTATTTATTTCCGACACCCATCCTGAACGCACCGAAGCTATTGTAAAATCAACGCATCAGTCCTATAAAATATTTAACTTATGATTTGCATTTTATGACCTTCGAATACTTATAATTTACTTAATTTAGCATTTCAATTTTTTAAATACTATTTGTAATGAAATTTTTTCAAATTTTTACTGTACTCGTCTCTTCTATCATTTTATCATGTAATGGACAAACATCTAAAAATACCAAAACAATTGATGCTCCAGCTTTTGCAGAAAAAATAAAAACAACAGAAAACCCCCAAATTTTGGATGTACGTACCTCAGAGGAATTTGCATCAGAACATATAGAAAATGCTAAAAACATCAATTGGCTTGGAAATAGTTTCGTCAAAGATGCAGAAAATCTTGACAAAACAAAACCCGTTTTTGTGTATTGTAAAAGTGGTGGAAGAAGTGCAAAAGCAACTGAAAAACTTCAAGAATTAGGCTTTACCAATATATACGAACTCGAAGGAGGTTTTTTAAAATGGGATGCTGCAGGGCTATCGAAACCAACAGATAAAATCGTAGGAATGAGCAGTCAAGAATACAATAAATTATTAAATACGGATAAAAAAGTCTTGATCGATTTCTATGCAGAATGGTGTGCTCCTTGCAAAAAGATGGCTCCTTACCTTTCTAAAATGCAAACCGAAATGAGTGATAAAGTAGTTATTATTCGATTGAATGCGGACGAAAACAAAACGCTAATGCATGAAATGAAAATTGAGGAACTTCCTACCTTACTGCTTTATGAAAATAAAGAACTAAAATGGAAACATGCCGGTTTCATAAGCGAAGATGATTTAAAAAAACAATTATAATAGCCCCAAAATGCTATCAAAAGATACCTTACAATTCCTAGAAGACTTGAAAGCCAATAACAATAGAGATTGGTTCTTGGAAAACAAAAAAAGATACGAAGCAGTCAAAAAAGACTATCAGCAATTCGTTTCTGATTTTCTTGACGTTATGAAACCTTTAGATCCAGCACTAGAGATGCTTGAAGTAAAAAATTGTACCTTTAGAATCAATAGAGACATTCGATTTTCTAAAGACAAAACGCCTTATAAAACACACCTTGGTATTTGGTTACCTTGTGGCAGAATAAAAGGACAAAATAGACCCGGCTACTACGTACACTTAGAAAAAGAAGTAGCATTTATTGCTGGCGGACTGTATTCACCTGAAGCAGAGGAACTAAAAAAAATACGCAAAGAAATTGCATTCTTTTATGAGGATTTAGAAGAAGTTCTTAATGAAAGTGAATTCAAAAAAACCTTTGTAGATTTTGACAGAAACGAAAGAAGCACTTTAAAAAACCCTCCTCGAGGCTATGAAAAAGAACATCCTGCAATTGAATTATTAAAACTAAAAAGTTTTGAAGCTTCTCATAAAATTAACTACGAGGATATTACAAAAAAAGATTTTATTTCTAAAGCGAGTAAAAAATTGATCCTACTAAAACCATTAAACGAATTCATAGGTAGAGCTTTATCTACAGATGAATTTTAAGTATCTAGATGAAAAAAAGGAAAATACTTTTTCTTGGAGAAACCTATAGAGCCGATGCCATTACTTGGACAAATGGCCTAAAAGATTTTGGAGATTTTGAAATTGTCAGCTGGGAACTAAAAACACCTTGTGGGACTTTCATGAACCGAATCCTGCGTATTTTCGAATTTCAATTTTCTATATTTAAAATAAAAAAAATTATTAAGGCCGAACAACCGGACATGGTTATTGCCGAAAGAACCACAAGCTATGGCTTTCTAGCAGCCTTATGCGGAGTACAACCAGTAGTCATCGCACAACAAGGACGCACTGATTTATGGCCTGAAAACTCCCCTTTATATCCTTTCAAAAAAGCAATACAAAACTATGCCTTTAAAAAAGCTACTCTTATCCATGCTTGGGGACCTGCAATGACGGTTTCCATGATCGAAGCCAATGTAGACATGGATAAAGTAATGATACTACCAAAAGGAATTGATTTAAAGAAATTTGGAAATAAAAATACTGCGAAAAGCAACACAATATGCGCTATCGTTACGCGTTCACTGCTACCTGAATACCGTCATGATATTGTTTTAAAAGCTTTTGCTATTTTAAACCAAAAAGGAATCAACTTCGTACTTACTATAGTAGGAGATGGAACTGAACTTCATGGATTGAAAAAATTAGCAAAAAAATTAAATATTGAAAACAAAGTTCGATTTATGGGAAGAATTCCAAATACTGAATTACCAAAATTATTACAAGATTCTAATGTTTACATAAGCATGCCTACAACCGAAGGAGTATCGGCCTCATTATTTGAAGCAATGGCGACACTTTGCTACCCTATTGTAACAGATATTGCGGGTAACCAAAGTTGGATACAACATCGTAAAAATGGCCAACTTATAACTGTTGATGATTACAAAATGCTTGCCGAAGAATTAATATGGTCTTTTAAAAACGAGGAACATCGAAATAAAGCCATAGTAAGCAATCGAGAATTTGTCGAAGAACATGCTGATTACAATACCAATATGGCTATCATAGCTAGCAAATACCATGAATTAATAAATACCGCAAAAAATAATTAGCTATGTGTGGAATAAACGGGATCTTTCATTTACAATCCCAAAGAAAAATAGACAGTCGCATTCTTACAAAAATGCGCGACGCATTAGAACATCGTGGTCCAGATGATAAAGGTATTTTCGTGGAAAATAATATCGGACTAGGACATCGACGCTTATCAATATTAGATGTTTCTGCTGCAGGACATCAACCCTTTTTATCCGATGACGAACGGTTTGTCATGGTGTACAATGGTGAAATTTACAATTTTAAAGAATTTTATCCTGAGTTAAAGAGCAACGGTTTTGATATAAAAACAGGATCAGACACAGAAGTTCTGTTAAAACTATTCCAATTGCATGGTTCAAAAATGCTTCATCGCTTAAACGGGATGTTTGCATTTGCTATTTGGGATAAATTAAAAAAGCAATTAACAGTTGTACGAGATCGAATGGGTGTTAAGCCATTATACTGTTCTTTTTACAATGAGAGTTTTTATTTTGCATCCGAACAAAAAGCACTTTTCACTGCTGGACTGCCTCTAAAAGTAGCGCAAGATGGACTTGAAGAATATATTTTTAACCGCTTTGTAGCTGGTGACAATACCTTATATGAAAATATAAAAAAGGTTTTACCAGGGCATATAATGACTATCCACGAAGGTGGAAAAGTAGTCAACGAAAAATGGTGGGATTTAAAAACTGAGATTCAAAACCATCCTAGAATTGAAAATCCTATTGAATGGTTTAGAGAAACTTTTGATGATTCTGTAAAATTAAGGATGGTAAGTGATGTTCCTGTTGGAATTTTACTTAGTGGAGGACTCGACTCCTCTTCTATTTTAGCTTCTTTACACGAACAAAAATATAAAAACATACAAACTTTTAACATCGGATTTAAAGAGGAAGAGCACAACGAATCTCATTTAGCCAAAATGTTAACTGAAAAGTTCGATTACCGTTTTAACACCTTAAAACTGGAAGATCAAGACTTATATGAAAACCTAGTTAAAGCTACTTATTTTCAAGACGAACCCATAATGCACCTAAACGAACCGCATCTTTTGGCTATTTCTGAATTAGCAAAACCAAAGGTAAAAGTATTGCTCTCTGGTGAAGGAGCCGACGAATTAATGGGAGGTTATGTACGTTACAAAGCATTACAATTTCCAAGCATACTAAGTTCAATTTCAAGTATAGGAAGTCTAGGCGGGTTTGAAAAAAAACCACGGTACGAAAAACTAATTCGATATGCTAAAATCAGCAAAAAACAAGATCTGATTATGTATAATAGTTGCAATATCTATCCTGAAGATATTTCGAAGGTGTATGGTATTCACAACGAGCCCAAAAACGAATTCAGACGTAAAACGTACAAAGAAGCAAAAGAATTATATCCCGACAATTTAAGACGACAAGCGCTTTATTTTGACCAACAAACCTATTTGCGTTCTTTATTATATAGAAACGATCGCGCCACTATGGGCGCTTCCATTGAATGTAGAGAACCTTTTCTAGATCAAAGATTGATTGCAGGTTTAGGCTCATTGGATGATAAATGGCTATTTACAGGTAAAAAAGGAAAATTCATTTTAAAAACGGCCATGGAAAATCGATTACCTGAAGCTATTTTAAAATTTAAAAAAGTAGGCCTTAGCGCACCTTGGGGAGATTATTTAGTAAAAAGTCCCGCTTTTAAAGATGAATTAGAATCGTTTTCTAAAAGTGAAATTTTTAAAATGCCTTATTTAGAAAATATAAATAGTGCCAAACTTATTAAGAATTTACAGCAAGGAGACACAAGAATGGTTTCCTACATAATGCCCTTATTTATGATGCACATGTGGATGAAAAGTTATACAACTAAATTTTAATCCTTACTTTTGGTCTCAAATTACAACATTAAAAAAGAAATTTCTTTTATGGAAATACTACATAATTTCTCCCTAAAAAACTACAATACATTTGGTATAGAAGCCAGTGCAAAACAATTTGTCAACGTACAAAATGTTACTGACCTTACATCTATTTTAAAACAAAATAAAACCGCAAAAAAATTCATACTTGGTGGCGGAAGCAACATGTTGTTAACACAAAACATCAATGCACTAGTACTTCACATTGATTTAAAAGGAAAAAGAATAATCCAGGAAAACGATGATTTTGTTTGGGTGGAAAGTCAAGCTGGAGAGAACTGGCATGAATTTGTATTATGGACTATTGCACAAAATTTTGGCGGACTTGAAAACATGTCCTTAATTCCCGGTAATGTAGGAACAACACCTATCCAAAACATTGGTGCCTATGGAACCGAAATCAAGGACACCTTTGTTTCTTGTAAAGCGATTACGATTGAAAATCAAGAAATAAAAAATTTTATAAAAGAGGAATGTCATTTTGGATACCGTGAAAGCATTTTTAAAAATGTCGCCAAAGATCAATACATCATTACATCTGTAGTATTTAAACTGACCAAACGCAATCATAAAATCAACACTTCTTATGGTGACATTTTGGGAGAATTAGAAAAAAACAACATCACTAACCCCTCATTAAAAGACGTTAGTAATGCGGTAATTGCAATTCGACAAAGTAAATTACCGGATCCAAAAGAACTAGGAAATAGCGGAAGTTTTTTTAAAAATCCAATTCTTTTAAAAACAGATTTCGAGAAAATACATCAACAATTTCCCGAAATGAAATATTACGAAGTCTCTGAAACGGAAGTTAAAGTACCTGCAGGATGGCTTATTGAACAAGCTGGCTTTAAAGGGAAACGTTTTGGTGATGCCGGAATTCATAAGAACCAAGCACTGGTATTAGTCAATTATGGCAATGCCACTGGACAAGAAATTCTAGCAGTATCAAAGACCATTCAAGATACTATTTTTAAGACTTTTGGTATTCATATTGAAGCCGAAGTAAACGTTATTTAGTTTTTATTAAGCATTAATACTAGTTACAAAATGTACACTCCTAATATTTATAAAAACGAGAATCACGAAGAAATCAAGCAATTTCTTCAAGAAAATAGTTTTGGTATTCTAATCAATCAAACAAACGGGAAACTATGTGCTACTCATATTCCTCTAGAGCTCGATATCAATAAAGACGGAAAACAAATTTTGCACGGGCACATTGCCAAAGAGAACCCGCAATGGAAAGGATTTGAAGAAAACGATAGTGTTTTAGCTGTTTTTTCGGGACCACATAGTTACATTTCCTCATCGTGGTATGACCATGAAAACGTTCCTACTTGGAACTATCTAGCCGTACATGTATATGGGAAAATTAAGATAGTAGAAGAAGAAGAAGCTATAAACTCTTTAAAAAAACTAGTTGACAAATACGAGAAAAACTCAGAAAACCCCATTAGAGTAGAGGACTTATCTTCAAAAACAATGAGGCAAGTCCGCGGGATTGTAGCTTTTGAGATAGAAGTTACAGCAATTGAAGCTACCAAAAAACTATCTCAAAACCGTGATGAAAAAAACTACGAAAACATCATTACAGAGTTAGAAAAAACACAAAATAGAGATTCTATTTCAATAGCAAATGAAATGAAGAAATGCCCTAGATAAATTCTTTTAAAATTCAATAATTTAAAATTAAGAATTCATAATTCTATTCATACCTTTGCACACGATTTAAATAACTCATTAAACTCTGATGCTTATACTGATTCTTTACTTTTTTATTGTTATTGTCGCTATTCAACTTTCGTATTATTTGGGTGTTTTTGGGAAATTTGCTTTTGCAAAATCGCAAAAAATAACACCTAAAAGAATTCCGATTTCGGTAATTGTTTGTGCCAAAAATGAAGAAGAACATGTAGCGAAATTTATTCCGTTACTAGCAGAACAAAACTATCCTGATTTTGAGATCGTCTTAATAGATGATGCCTCTAGTGATGGTACTTTGGAGCTCTTTGAAGCTTTTGAGAAAGAATATTCTAATATTCGCTTGGTAAAAGTAGAAAACAACGAAGCTTTCTGGGGTAATAAAAAATACGCCCTAACACTGGGTATAAAAGCGGCCAAAAAAGACTATTTGCTTTTTACGGATGCCGATTGTTATCCAACATCGAAAGAATGGATCACTGCAATGAGTTCCCAATTCACTATGCAAAAAACAATTGTTTTAGGGTATGGCGGATATGAAAAAATCACTAATTCATTACTTAATAAAATAATCCGTTTTGAAACGCTACTTACTGCTATTCAATACTTTTCCTGGGCAAAAATCGGACATCCCTATATGGGCGTTGGTAGAAACCTTGCGTATAAAAAGGAGGAGTTTTTTAATGTAAATGGCTTTATTAATCACATTCAAGTTCGTTCTGGAGATGACGATTTATTTATTAATGAAGCGGCCACCTCTAAAAACACAACAATTGCTTACACACCAGAAAGCTTCACTTATTCTAAACCAAAAACGTCCTATAAAGATTGGTTAATCCAAAAAAGAAGACACATCGCCACAGCCAGTCATTATAAAAAGATAGACCAGTTGCAGCTAGGTGCATTTTATTGTTCCCAATTATTATTTATCATTTTACCAATTATATTGTTGAGTTTCCAGTTCCAGTGGATATTAGTATTAGCATTATTATTCATAAGATATTTATGTGCTTGGATCGTTGTGGGATTTTCAGCAGGAAAATTAAAAGAAAAAGATTTAAAATATTGGTTCCCAGTCGTTGAAATACTACTTATATTCACGCAGATTAATATTTTTATATCTAATATTGTATCAAAACCAGTAAATTGGAAATAACAAATCAAATAGAGAAAGCCAAAAAAGGAGATCAAGCTGCCTTTACCTTTCTTTTGAATCACTATTGGAATGAAGTATATGGTTTCATGCTTAAGCGCACCGAAAATGAAACCAATGCTGAGGATATTACTATTGAAACCTTCTCTAAAGCATTTGACAAAATAGCGTCTTACAATCCAGAATTTCAGTTTAACACCTGGTTAATTAGCATTGCTAAAAATGTACATATTGATTTATTACGCAAAAAAAAATCTAGTCTTTTTGTAGAGATCACTGACAAAGAAGATCAAAAGGCATACAATATAGCAGATACGACCCCATCTGCTGAAGATGAATTGATTACAGAGCAAAATCTTTCTCGCTTATTGCAATTCATCAAAGAATTAAAACCTCACTATCAAGAGGTAATTCAGTTGCGTTATTTTCAAGAAATGAGTTATCAAGAAATTGCCAATGCAATTGACGAGCCATTAAGTAATGTAAAAGTAAAATTGCTTCGCGCCAAAAAATTATTGGCCGAGATTATCAGGGACAAAAGATAATTAATTTTCTATTTTTAGTTAAAAAAATAAACAAATAAAAATTACTTAAGATTATCATTGTTTATTTTTTAAAATATTAACTTTTTTAAACAATAAATTTCCTACCGTTTTCGTTCTGTTAATAAACACCATATGCTTATGATTTAAATGCTACCTAACCATTAAATCCATAAATTATGTCAAAACAAAGCCTTTACGAAGCCAACTGGATTAATCTAGTTTTCGAAAACAGAAACAAAGAATATGGTGCGTATCAACTGCGTAAGGAAAATGCCAAAACTTCTATATTGGCGCTTTTTATGGGAGTACTACTTTGCGCTTCACTTATCAGCATACCCCGAGTTTTAAGTTTTTTTAATCTAATTACTACTGCGACAGCAACAATTATTGAACCCATCGACGAGATCATTCAACTAACAACGGTGCAGCCACAAGTAAAAAAACAGGAAGAAAAGATTCTACCTAAAACTCTTACCCAAAAGCCATTAGAATCCATTGACAAAAAACAACTCACAAATCCTGTTATAGTAAAAGGGCCACTGGCTACTCCAGATCTTGCTACAACTGTTGAAAGCACTACAATAATTAAAAACACAACTGATGGAACTGGAACTATTGGTACTAGCACAACTCCTTCTCAAGGAAATGTCACCGTAATCAGTGCACCGGTAGATTATGGTGACACTGTAGTAACAACTGCAATTCTAGATAAAATGCCTGAATTTCCAGGCGGAATAAATAAATTCTACAATTATATTGGTAAGAATTTTGAAAGTCCAGAGGTAAATGGAGAAAGTAGCATTCGGATTTATGTTTCATTCGTAGTTGAAAAAGATGGTAGTATGTCTAATATTCAAGTAAAAAACGAGCCAGGTTATGGATTAGGTAGAGAAGCAATACGCGTTTTAAAATCAATGAGAACCAAATGGTCTCCAGGCATGATCAATTCAAAAGCCGTTAGAACCTCTTACAATCTACCCATTACCGTGCAAATGCATTAAATACATTTAGAAAGCAGAACTAGTACGTTCTGCTTTTTTTATTATATAAATAATAGTCAAGCAACTACATCCCTAGCCCAGATAGAAGCGTTATCCTTTTATAAAGGTTACTGTTTTTTAATAGTGCCCTTTATAAAAGATTTAGCGGATAGCTGGAAATAGCTCCTAAAAAACAAAACCTTTTAAAAAAAACTTTCGGTAAGCTTCACAGTTTAAACAGTCTATTTTAAAACAACATTCCATATCTTTGTACTTTGAAAATTGATTTATGGAAACTGTTTTAGATAATTCTTTACCGACTGCTAAACCAAAATGGCTGAAGGTAAAGTTACCAATAGGAAAAAAATATACTGAGCTTCGAGGCTTAGTTGATAAATATAGTTTAAACACCATTTGCACATCAGGAAGCTGCCCAAATATGGGTGAATGTTGGGGTGAAGGGACTGCTACATTTATGATTTTAGGAAATACCTGTACGCGTTCTTGCGGATTTTGCGGTGTAAAAACTGGAAGACCTGAAACGGTGGACTGGGATGAACCAGAGAAAGTAGCTCGTTCTATAAAAATTATGAACATCAAGCATGCTGTAATTACAAGTGTGGATAGAGACGATTTAAAAGATGGTGGATCTATCATTTGGATAGAAACAGTAAAAGCCATTCGTAGAATGAATCCTAACACGACTTTAGAAACTTTGATTCCTGATTTTCAAGGTATCGAAAGAAATATTGACCGTATTGTAGAAGCCAATCCTGAAGTGGTTTCTCACAACGTAGAAACGGTACGCAGATTGACTCGTGAAGTGCGTATTCAAGCAAAATACGACAGAAGCTTAGAAGTATTGAGATACTTAAAAGAAAAAGGGATAAATAGAACGAAGTCGGGAATTATGTTAGGACTTGGAGAGCAAGAAGAGGAAGTTTTTCAAACCATGAGAGACCTTCGCGCTGCAAATGTTGATGTAGTAACAATAGGTCAATACTTACAACCGAGTAAAAAACACTTGCCAGTTAAAGAATTCATAACTCCGGATCAATTTGCTATTTATGAAAAATTTGGTTTGGAATTAGGTTTCCGACATGTTGAAAGTGGACCACTTGTACGTTCATCATATAAAGCACAAAAACATATTTTATAAGTAGTTCATTTGTTTAATCGGTTAATCGGTTAACCAAATAAACGATTAAACGAATACATTTGAAAACAAGAATTGCAATAAATGGTTTTGGAAGAATAGGTCGAAATTTATTTCGATTACTTTTAAACCATCCTGACATTGTTGTTGTTGCTATAAATGATATAGCAGATACAAAAACAATGGCACATTTATTAAAATACGACAGTATTCACGGAGTTTTACCTAACTTAGTACGTTCTGATGAAAAGGGAATTATAGTTGATGACAACCATTTTTTATTTTTTCATGAGAAAAACATTTCCGATTTAGACTGGAAAAATATAGGCATTGATTATGTTATAGAATCTACGGGTAAATATAAAACGCACGAAGAGCTGAGCAGACATATTATTGCTGGTGCAAAAAAAGTAATTCTATCCGCTCCGTCAGAAGTAGATACTATCAAAACAGTAGTTCTAGGAGTAAATGAAAATATTCTTGATGGAACTGAAACCATTATTTCGAATGCAAGTTGCACAACAAATAATGCAGCACCAATGATTAAAATAATAAATGAACTTTGTGGTATTGAACAAGCTTACATCACCACAATTCATTCCTATACAACAGACCAGAGTTTGCACGATCAGCCCCATAAAGATCTACGCAGAGCTCGTGGCGCAAGTCAATCCATTGTACCTACAACAACTGGAGCGGCAAAGGCATTAACGAAAATTTTTCCTTTATTAGAAGGTAAAATTGGAGGGTGTGGTATTCGTGTCCCTGTACCGGATGGCTCATTGACCGACATCACATTTAATGTAAAACGTGCCGTAACAATAAGCGAAATCAATGAAGCTTTTAAATTGGCCGCTCAAGGTGACTTTAAAGGGATCATGGATTATACTGAAGACCCAATTGTTTCAGTTGATATAATTGGAAATAAAAACTCATGCCTTTTTGATGCGCAGTTAACCTCTGTAATTGATAAAATGGTAAAAGTAGTAGGTTGGTATGATAATGAAATTGGATATTCATCTCGAATAATTGATTTAATATTATACACTAAAAACTAATTCGAAAAAAAGCTTTAAATGAAATACTTTTTGGTTTATCTCGTTTTTTTTAATTCATTTCTATACTCTCAAACTAATGAGAGTAAGGATAGTATTGAGTTTTACACAAACTTAGCGCATGAAAATATAAAAAACAACAAATATAAAAACGCCCTTTTTTATACTCAAAAAGCAATAAATTTCAGCGAAACGAGTGGTAGCATAATCGACCAAGCAAATCAAACATTTAAATTAGGGGAGATTTACTATACTTTAAAAAAGTACAATGATGCGATCGAGATTTTTTCTGAGAGTATCGCTTTATTTGAAACTACAAAACCAACCCCGAGTTACGCCAATACTTATTATTATCTTGGACTTTCTCATATTGGAAAATCAAATTATAGCGCAGCCGAAATTTGTTTTAATAAAGCCCAATCTATTTATAAAGCATTAAAAATTAACGACTATGACGACCTTATAAACCTTCAAAAAGGAATTATTTTTAAAAATAAAGGCAATAAAAAAATGGCCTCTTCAATTTTTAATACCATAATTGCAAAACCAGACAACCCTGCATTTTTAAATATAAAAGCCGAAGCCTCTTATCAAATAGGACTCATTGAAGAGGAAAATAATCGCAACAATTTAGCCTTAACTTACTACAATAAGGCATTAGAATTAAATTCAAAACAAGATAATCTTGAACAAAAATCGAATATACTTCTAGCTTTAAGTTCTGTCTACGAAAAAATGTTGGACAAGAGTGATGCCTATGCCTATTTAAAACAGCATTTAAATTTAAAAGAAAGTATTGCAATTTTAAATAATGAAAAACTTGGAATAGACGATTACGAAAATTTCAAAGAAACGCAGCGACTAAAGAAAATTGAAAAAATAAACAAACAAAATTTAGAGAAAGCTAAAACCAATAAATTCTCTAAACTGATAAATATTTTATCCATTTCATTAATCTCAATTTTATCCCTGTTGAGCCTGTCTCTTTATAAGAACAATATTATCCGTAATAAATCCAATTTATTACTAAAGGAAAAAAATAATGAGTTATTAATAGAAAAAGAGAAAACAGAAAAAGCATCTAAAGCAAGATCTGAATTTTTATCTACTGTGAGTCATGAACTGCGTACTCCTTTGAATGCCATAAATGGAATTACCCATTTACTATTAGAAGAGAACCCAAAAAAATCGCAATTGCATTATTTATCTTCTTTAAAATTTTCAGGGAATTACCTAGCCACCTTCATTAATGAAATATTAGAGATTAATAAAATTGATTCGAACAAAGTTGAAATTGAATATATCAACTTCAATATTAAAAATTTACTAGAAGACATAAAAAACTCTTTGAAAGGATTAGCTAAAAGCAACAATATTGACTTTACCTTAGAAATTGATTCAAACATTCCCGATAATTTGATTGGAGATCCAACAAAATTATCACAGATATTTATGAATTTAATCAATAACGCACTTAAATTCACAAAAGATGGAAAGGTAAATGTAAATGCAAAAATGACAGCATTGAAAAACAAAAATGCTGCTTTATTATTTGAAATAACTGACACGGGCATAGGAATACCAAAAGACAAGCAAAAAACAGTATTTGAAAGCTTCTCTCAAGGGTCTGTAGAGATAAATCGTAAATATGGTGGTACTGGTTTAGGGTTAACCATTGTAAAAAAATTAATAAAAATTTTAGGTGGTCAAATAAAGTTAGAAAGCGAACTTGGTAAAGGTTCTACATTTTCATTTAACTTAGACTTTAGAGTGGATGACCAACTATTACCTATTGTTGAAAAACCAAAAATGTACGAAGACATAATATTTAAAAACAAAAAAATACTATTAGTCGAAGACAATAAAATAAACCAAATGATCACTCAAAAAATGTTAGAATACAAAGGCGTTATTTGTAAAATTATTGACAATGGAGAGGATGCAATTGAATCCGTAAAAAACAATCAATATGATTTAGTTTTAATGGATGTCCATTTGCCTGGGATAAATGGAACTATTGCAACCCAAAAAATCAGAGAATTCAACAAAAGACTTCCTATAATAGCTTTAACTGCAATTTCACTAGATGAAAACAGAGAAATGCTTTTATCTTATGGAATGAATGATGTAATCACAAAACCTTTTGTACCTGAAGAGTTCTATGCTTCAATAGCAAACAACCTTTCAAAGTCTAGTATTTCATAATCAATTCTCTAATTAACTTTCTTACATTAGGTTCTGCATTTTGCGCCGCTTCTAAAACTTCATCATGTGATATACTATCGATGTTATCTTCATCACCAATGTCAGTTATTACTGATATCCCAAAGGTTTCTAAATCCATGTGACGCGCTACAATAACTTCAGGAACAGTAGACATTCCGACACAATCAGCACCTAAAATTTTCACCATTCTATATTCAGCCAAAGTCTCAAAACTAGGACCTTGTAGTCCTAAATAAATTCCGTCTTTCACTTCAATATTTAAATTTAAAGCCAACTCTTTGGCTTTAGCAACCATTTTCCTAGAATAAGGTTCACTCATGTTCACAAATCGAGGTCCAAAACGTTCGTCATTTGCTCCGCGCAAAGGATGTTCGGGTGTGAAATTTATATGGTCTTTTATAATTACAATTTCTCCAATTCTATAATTAGGATTTACTCCACCAGAAGCATTGGAAACAATCAATTTTTTTATTCCCAAAAACTTCAAAACACGAATTGGAAAAGTGACTTCTTTCATAGAGTAGCCTTCATAAAAATGAAAACGCCCTTGCATAGCGACCACTTTTTTGTCTCCAATAGTTCCAAAAACCAATGCTCCTTTATGACCTTGAACTGTGGACACAGGGAAATTTGGAATCTCATTATAAGGTAGCGTAAATTCAACCACAATATCGTCTGTAAAACTCCCTAATCCTGAACCCAAAATCACTCCATACTCTGGATTGAAATGATTAATATTATTTATATAACTAACTGTTTCTTGAACTTGTTCCCACATAATTTAGTATTGTTTTTTTAAACGCTTCACTTTCCCCTAGAAACTTACTTTTAATTGGTAAATAGAAAAGCTTATCTTCAGGAATACTTTCTTTTAATCTAACATAATCCTTTTCGGTAGTAATAATGATTTTATTTAAAGATAAGTTTTTAATTTCTAAAATATCTTTTGGTGCAAAATGATGATGATCTGGAAAAGTTAAACATACTGTATTTTCCTCTTTCAAATAATTAAAAAATGGTTTTGGCTTAGCAATTCCTGCCAATAGCACAGTGTCAATACCTTTAATTTCGCTTACTACTATTTTTTTATTTTTAGAATACACAAAAGTATCATATTCAACTCCTGTAAAATACAGTTCTTGATTGGGTTCCAGTTTTAAATTAGTTCTTATGCTTTGTTTTTCGTCAAGCGAAAGATCTACTGAACACTTAGTTACAATAACAATATTAGCCCTTTTAGCTCCACTCCTACTCTCTCTTAAATTTCCTGTAGGAAGCATAAAATCATCCGAATATAATTCTCCATAAGTGGTTAGCAAAATATAAAAACCTGCTTTTACTTTACGATGTTGGTACGCATCATCTAATAAAATCACTTCTGGTTTTTGCTTTTGCAAAAGTAATTGCTCTATTCCGTTTTTACGATTGGCATCAACAGCAACAAAAATATTTTTAAATTTTTGATAATATTGAAAAGGTTCGTCGCCTAAAATCTCCGCATTAGAAGAAGCGTCGGCCAAAATAAAGCCTTCTGATTTTCTTTTATAGCCTCTACTCAATGTAGCTACTTTATAAGAGTCTGAAAGCAACCGAATTAAATATTCTATCTGTGGCGTTTTCCCGGTTCCCCCAACACTTAGATTCCCTACAACAATAGTGGGCAAATCAAAAGAGAAGGATTTCAAAACTCCTTTATCATACAGAAAATTCCGAATACTCGTGATCAAACCATATATAATGGCAAAAGGAAAGAGTATTTTTCTCAGTAAATTCATTTTACGAAAGTATAATAAATTATCTTTGAAATAAATATTTTGTCTCTTTTGTTTAAAGTTTAAAGAGAGTCAATCATCAAAATTCAAACTGAAAACGCTAAACTCAAATACCATGAAAATAAAAGAAATCCTTTTAGTACTGGAAGAAATGGCTCCACTCGCCTATGCTGAAGATTTTGACAATGTGGGTTTGTTAGTTGGTAATCAAGAAACCGAAGCTACTGGAATTCTAGTTTGTCATGACGCATTAGAAAATGTAATTGAGGAAGCCATTGCTGAAAAATGCAATTTGGTTGTTTGTTTTCATCCCATACTTTTCTCCGGTTTAAAAAAAATCACTGGAAAAAATTACGTAGAACGAACTGTGATCAAAGCGATAAAAAATGATATTGCCATTTATGCTGTGCATACTGCTTTAGACAACCATCCCGATGGCGTAAATAAAATATTTTGTGATGCCCTTGGGTTGAAAAATTCCAAAATCTTAATTCCAAAACAAAATTTCATTCGTAAACTAGTCACCTACACTATTCCAGAAAATGCCGAAAAAGTGAGAAATGCACTTTTTGATGCTGGTGCAGGACAAATAGGGAATTATGAAGATTGCAGTTTCAACTCTAAGGGGATTGGTACTTATATGGGCAATGAACATAGCAATCCACAATTAGGAGAACGCTTTGAATTTGTAGAAGGAGAGGAAATCAAAATTGAAGTTACTTTTGAAAAATATTTAGAATCAAAAATCTTAAAAGCCCTTTTTAAAAGTCATGCTTATGAAGAAGTGGCTTATGAAGTGTATGAACTTCAAAATAAACATCAAAACATCGGATTAGGAATGATTGCCGAATTTGAAGTTCCCATGGATGAAAAAGATTTTTTAAATTTAGTAAAAGAAAAAATGCTATCCGATGGAATTCGACATTCTACATTTACAGGAAAGCCAATAAAAAAAGTGGCTGTACTGGGAGGATCTGGCAGTTATGCCATAAAAAATGCAATTTCAGCTGGAGCTGATGCATTTTTGACGGCCGATTTGAAGTATCATCAGTTTTATGAAGCCGAAAATCGACTACTTTTGGCAGATATTGGACATTTTGAGAGCGAACGCTATACAAAAAATTATATTGTTGATTTTCTTCGGAAAAAAATCCTTAATTTTGCAATCATTTTATCTGAAGAAAATACAAATCCAGTTAAGTACTTATAAGAATATGGCGAATACGAAAGAATTAAGTGTTGAGGACAAGTTAAGAGCAATTTACGATTTACAATTGATTGACTCTAGAATTGACGAAATTAGAAATGTAAGAGGTGAACTTCCTCTTGAAGTGGAAGATCTAGAAGATGAAGTTGCTGGTTTAAGCACCCGTTCTGAAAAATTGAAAAGCGAACTTGAAGTAATCGAGGACCTTATCAAATCAAAAAAGAATGCAATTGACGAGCACAAAGAGAGCATTAAAAAGTACACAAAACAACAAGAAACTGTTCGTAACAACAGAGAATTTAACTCTTTAACAAAAGAAGTTGAGTTTCAAGAACTTGAAATTCAATTAGCTGAAAAGCATATTAAAGAAATGAAAGCTTCGATCGAACATAAGAAAGAAGTAATCTCTCAGTCAAAAGAAAGATTAGAAGTAAAATCTAATCATTTGAAACATAAAAAATCTGAGTTAGATGCTATCATGGCAGAAACTGCTAAGGAAGAAGCATTTTTAACAGAGAAATCTGGTGAATACCAAAACCTTATCGAAGAAAGATTATTAGCAGCTTACACTAGAATTAGAACTAGCGTTCGTAATGGTTTAGCAGTTGTATCTATCGAAAGAGGAGCTTCGGCAGGTTCATTCTTTACTATCCCACCACAAACTCAAGTGGAGATAGCTTCAAGAAAAAAAATCATCACTGATGAGCATTCAGGAAGAATATTAGTCGACAGTTTATTAGCCGACGAAGAAAAAGAGAAAATGGAAAAGTTATTTTCTAAATTTTAATTATATTTAAGTCCCGATTCACATCGGGACTTTTTTATTATGAAAAAAACACTCTACTTCCTTTTTACAAAGTCTATCGGATTATACATTAATTTTTTAAGTTTTGTATCTCCTGATAAAGCCACACAATTAGCCTACTCTCTTTTTAGTGAACCCAGAGAAGGCAGGTTAACCAAATCAAAACTTCCCAAAATCCTTCGCGAAACCGAAAGCAGAACGTTTAAACATAACGATGAATATTTCCAAACTTATACTTGGAAAGGAAATGACACTGTTATATTACTAGTACATGGATGGGAAAGTAATGCTTCTCGCTGGAAAAAAATGCTCCCTTATTTAAAAGAATCAGGAAGTACTATAATTGCAATAGATGGTCCAGCACACGGATTGTCTAGTGGAAAAGAATTCAACATTCCTCAATACGCTACATTTATTGATATAGTAGTCAAAGAATTCAAACCTCAATACCTTATTGGGCATTCACTAGGAGGAAAAACCTGCTTATACTACCAGTCTAAATATCAAAATGATAGTATTGAAAAAATGGTGATTTTAGGAGCGCCTAGCGATTTTAAAATTATTCTCAATAACTATATCAAGATGCTTAGCTTGAACTCTACCATTTCTAAAGGTCTAGAAACACATTATTTAGACCATTTCAAACTTCAGCTAGAACATTTCTCTGGAAAAATATTTGCATCTAAAATAAAGACCAAAGGACTCATTGCTCACGATACTGAGGATACGGTTGTTTTATTTGAAGAAGGAAAAAAAATTGCCAGTACTTGGAAAGATTCCATTTTTATTGAAACAAATGGTTTGGGGCATAGCTTACATGGTGATGAATTATATAAAAAAGTTTCGGAATTTTTATTCGAATCTAAATAGTCCCACACGATCCCTTTCCGACTCTTTTTATCAACTTAAGCAAATAAACAAACCACCAGATAAACGATTACACAATTTAGTGTTACTTTTGCACTATGGAAGAAAATCTAAAACGCCTCAACAAATTCATCGGTGAAACCGGTTATTGCTCCCGTCGTGAGGCAGACAAAATAATTGAAGAAGGTCGTGTAACCATCAATGGAGTTGTCCCTGAGCTAGGAACAAAAGTTTCCCCCGATGACGAAGTGCGTATAGACGGCAAACTCATCCGTGAAAGAAATGAAAAACCAGTTTATCTTGCTTTCTATAAACCTGTAGGAATTGAATGTACTACAAACCTAGACGTTCGCAATAATATTGTGGATTACATCAATTATCCTAAACGTATTTTCCCTATTGGCCGACTAGATAAAGCCAGTGAAGGATTGATTTTCATGACTAATGATGGTGATATTGTAAACAAAATACTTCGCGCTAGAAACAATCACGAAAAAGAATATACGGTAACCGTAAACAAACCTATCACCGATCGATTTATTGAAAGAATGGGAAATGGAGTACCCATTTTGGACACAGTTACCCGAAAATGTAAAGTAGAGCAAATCAGTAAATACATTTTTAAAATTATACTTACCCAAGGATTAAATCGTCAAATCCGTAGAATGACCGAATATTTAGGGTATGATGTAACAGCATTAAAACGCATCCGAATTATTAATATTTCCCTAGATGTACAAGTAGGAAGATACCGCGATTTAACCGATGCCGAAATAAAAGAATTAAATGAGCTTATTGAGCCTTCTAGTAAAACAGAAGAAGCAAGTTTACCAAAAGCAGAACCTGCTAAAAGACGAACAGAATTTATCAAAAGAGACGATCCTAGATTTAAGAAAAGAGGGGATTATTAGTTTTAAAAAAAATATACACTTAAAGAAAAAACACAAATTTCACTAATTTACACGAATTGTTTTGTGCAAATTAGTGAAATTTGTGTTTAATTTATTTTCGAAATTGTTTTACTGAATTCTCCTCCTTCTTGCTTTAACGATTTTATCATCAATTAAAACGGCCTCATAGATTTGTTGTTTCAATGATTCAACATCAATTTCTTTAGTAGAAGTAAAAATCAATTTTGAAGCAAATTTTGCTGTAGCAAAAGTCTCATCTAAGAAATTATCACCTTTACAAAAACCTATTGCTACACCAGTAGTTACTTTTCCCCATGGAACGGAAGCGGGCCATATATAACAAATTCTAGAATGACGATAATAAAAAGGGACATTGTAAGCCAATTTCTCTTTTAAATCTGGCATACATTCTAAAATAATTTTACGTAGAAAAAGGACAATTTCTATTTCCTCTTCTGGTAGCTGATCTAGAAATTCATCAATAGAACCAAACTGTATTCCTTGTGGGTTTCCCATAATAAAAAAGCCTATCCGTCGCGGCGAATAGACTGTATGTTTTTTTAACTGTTTCTAGCTATTTTCATTTCCCTTGCCAATAGCGTATTTTTCAATAACATGGCAATAGTCATTGGTCCTACTCCTCCCGGAACCGGAGTGATGAAAGAAGATTTTTTACTTACCTCATCAAAATCGACATCACCCGTGATTACATATCCTTTAGGGTGTGAAGCATCTGCAACTCTAGTAATTCCAACATCAATAACTACAACACCTTCTTTTACCATATCCGCTTTTAAGTAATTAGGAACTCCTAATGCCGTAATGATAATATCAGCGTTTTTTGTAAATTCTTCAATATTTTTAGTTCTACTGTGAGTCAATGTTACTGTTGAATCACCAGGATATCCTTTACGACTCATCAAAATACTCATTGGTCGTCCCACAATATGGCTACGCCCAATAACTACAGTATGTTTCCCCGATGTTTCTACTTTATAACGCTCTAATAATTGCATGATTCCGAATGGAGTAGCCGGTAAAAACGTTTCCATTTCCAAAGCCATTTTTCCAAAATTAGCAGGATGAAAACCATCCACATCTTTATTTGGATCTATTGCCATCAGAATCTTTTGCTCATCAATATGTTTAGGCAAAGGCAATTGAACGATGTATCCATCTAAATCGTCATCGGCATTCAATTCTTTTATTTTTTCTAACAATTCAGCCTCTGTAGTAGTTTCTGGCAAACTTACTAAAGTAGAGTCAAAACCAATTTGCTGACATGAACGCACTTTACTACCAACATAAGTTAAACTAGCCCCATCATTACCAACTATAACTGCTGCTAGATGCGGTACTTTGCCTCCATTGTTTTTTATCTTTTGTACTTCGGCAGCGATTTCGCTTTTAATATCTTCTGCTGTTTTCTTTCCGTCTAGTAGTTGCATTTTAATTTAGTTTAAAAAGTTTAAAGTTTACAATTTAAAGTTTCTCGGATCGCCTTTAATTTAAAGCCTTAAAAAATAGTTTTGTTTTACTGCTTGTTTACACTATTAAAAAAGGTTTAAAACTTCAATACCTTGAAATTTTAAACCTAAGTCTTAATTTATCTTTGCATTCCTCCAGGCATTCCGCCTTTCATACCACCCATCATTTTCATAAGGTTTTTTCCTCCTGGACCTTGCATCATTTTCATCATCTTGCTCATTTGCTCAAACTGTTTCATCAATTGATTTACTTGCTCAATTTTTGTTCCTGAACCTTTGGATATTCTAGCTTTCCTTTTCACGTCTATAAGAGCTGGTTTGCTTCTTTCAGCAGGAGTCATCGAATGAATAATTGCTTCAATATGTTTAAAAGCATCATCTTCAATTTCTACATCTTTCATTGCTTTTGAGGCACCTGGTATCATTCCAACCAAATCCTTCATATTACCCATTTTCTTTACTTGCTGAATTTGAGATAAGAAATCATCAAAACCAAATTCATTTTTCGCAATTTTCTTTTGGATTTTTCTTGCTTCTTCTTCGTCAAATTGTTCTTGCGCTCTTTCAACTAAAGACACAACATCTCCCATCCCTAAGATACGCTCTGCCATACGAACTGGATAGAATACATCAATAGCATCCATTTTTTCTCCTGTTCCTACAAACTTGATTGGTTTATTGACAACCGTTTTAATTGATAGTGCAGCACCACCACGTGTATCACCATCTAATTTAGTCAGGATAACACCATCAAAATTCAAAATATCATTAAATGCTTTAGCTGTATTTACAGCATCTTGACCTGTCATAGCATCAACAACAAATAAAGTTTCTTGTGGTTGTATTGCTTTATGAACACGAGCAATCTCGTCCATCATCTCTTTGTCAACAGCAAGACGACCTGCGGTATCGACAATTACTACATTGAAACCATTTGCTTTTGCATGCTTGATTGCATTTTGAGCAATTTCAACTGGGTTTTTATTTTCTGGCTCTGAGTATACCTCAACACCTATAGAATCTCCCACTACATATAATTGCTGGATCGCCGCAGGACGGTAAATATCACAAGCAACCAAAAGTGGTTTTTTATTCTTTTTTGTCAATAAATAATTTGCTAGTTTTCCAGAAAAAGTAGTTTTACCAGAACCTTGCAAACCTGACATTAAAATTACTGTAGGTGTTCCTGAAAGATTAATTCCAGCAACATCTCCACCCATTAATTCAGTTAATTCGTCCTTAACTAATTTTACCAATAACTGTCCTGGCTGTAAAGTCGTTAAAACGTCTTGTCCAAGTGCTTTTTCTTTTACTCTTGTAGTAAAATCTTTGGCAATTTTAAAATTCACATCGGCATCAAGTAAAGCACGACGCACTTCTTTTAAAGTTTCGGCTACGTTTACTTCGGTGATTTTTCCGTGCCCTTTTAATATATGAAAGGCTTTATCTAGTTTATCGCTTAAATTATCGAACATGTCATTGTTGTTTTAGGAATTGCAAATATAATATAAAGTTAGAAAGGTACAAAGGTTCTGAGACACAAAGGAACAAAGGAAAATAGTTCTTTTGAAATACTGATTTTTTCTTTGCAGTTTTTGGTTTTGCGTTAGGGATAGAAGTGAAAATCCTCCCGATTTTTTGCGGGAGATTATAACGGATAGCCCGACCCTGAAGATTTTTCTTCTTCAGGGTAACGCCCCAATTTAGTTACATTCTCTCAGGAACATTAATTCCTAACAATCTAAAAGAAGCAGCAATGGTATCGGCTACTTTTTTAGACAATTGTACTCGGAATGTTTTTTTACTCAATTCTTCTTCACCTAAAATAGGAACTGCTTGATAGAATGAATTGTATTCACGCACCAAATCATAAGTATAATTTGCCAATAAAGCTGGACTGTGATTATGAGCCGCGTTTTGAATTACCTCTGGAAACAATTCCAGTTGTTTCAATAATTCTTTTTCTTTTTCGTGAAGGGAAACTGCTTCGGATTTATTAGAAAAATCAAAATTTGCTTTGCGAATTATTGATTGAATTCTGGCATACGTATATTGAATAAACGGACCTGTATTACCTGCAAAATCAACTGATTCTTCAGGATTAAAAAGGATTCGTTTTTTAGGATCTACTTTTAAAATATAATATTTCAATGCACCAAGACCAATTGTATTGTATAAATTGGTTTTTTCTTCAGGTGAATAGCTGTCTAATTTCCCAAGGTCTTCGGCGATTTTTTGAGCTGTAGTGGTCATTTCATTCATCAAATCATCAGCATCAACTACAGTTCCTTCGCGGCTTTTCATTTTACCAGAAGGCAAATCAACCATTCCGTAAGACAAGTGGAAAAGATTTTTTGACCAGTCAAAACCTAGTTTTTTCAAGATAAGAAACAACACTTTGAAATGATAATCTTGTTCATTCCCTACAGTATAGACCATCCCACCTACATCTGGGTAGTCCTTTACACGTTGAATCGCAGTACCAATATCTTGCGTCATATATACTGCTGTTCCATCTGAACGAAGAACAATTTTACGGTCTAAACCTTCATCAGTCAAATCAATCCAAACAGAACCATCGGGATCTTTTTCGAATACGCCTTTCTCTAATCCAATTTGTACGACATCTTTCCCTAATAAATAGGTATTGCTTTCATAATAAAAACAATCAAAATCGACTCCTAGATTTTTATAAGTAATAGCAAAACCATCATAAACCCATTGATTCATTTTTTTCCAAAGTGAAATCACTGCTTCGTCACCCGCTTCCCATTTTAAAAGCATTTCTTGTGCTTCTAGAATAATTGGCGACTGCTTCTTGGCTTCGTCTTCTGTTTTTCCCTCGCTCATTAATTGAGCTATTTCTACTTTGTATGCTTTATCAAAAGCTACATAATAATTACCAACTAGTTTATCTCCTTTTTGGCCTGTAGATTCAGGAGTTTCTCCATTTCCAAATTTCTGCCAAGCCAGCATCGATTTACAAATATGAATTCCTCTATCGTTGATAATTTGAGTTTTATAAACTTTTTTACCTGAGGCTTTAATAATTTCAGCAACAGAATATCCTAATAAATTATTACGAACATGACCTAAATGCAAAGGCTTATTAGTGTTTGGAGAAGAATATTCTACCATTACCGCTTTTTCATCTGGATTTGGAGTGACGAAACCAAATTTTTCATTGTCTTTAATTTCATTAAAGAAATTCAGGTAATATTCATCCGAAATAACAATATTTAAAAATCCTGAGACTACATTAAAACGACTTACATCACTTACGTTTTCAACTAAATAGTTACCAATTTTATTTCCTAATTCTACAGGATTGCTTTTTACCACTTTTAATAATGGAAAAATAACCATGGTAATATCTCCTTCAAATTCCTTCCGAGTAGTTTGAAATTCAACTTTGTCAATTGTAATGTCAAATAAAGCGAGAATTGCTTTTTCTATAGAAGGCGTAAGAATTTGTGATAATGTCATTTTATATGTTTGTTATGAACTTGCAAAGATAGTATTTAATTAGAAAAATCATTTAGAAAATTAATATTGAAACCCATTATAGAATTCCTTAACTTTATATTCTAAACAAGGACTTATTTATTAAAAAATAGTAATAATAGTAAGAATACTACTATATAAATATTTAACAATATCATTACGTCGCATTTATTTGTATTGTAACGGTTTATTGTAGATTTAAAAAATTCAATTAATAATTAGTATTATGAAAAAAACTCAACTGCTATTTTTATTATTATTTCAGGCAGTTTGTTTTTCACAATCAGTTACAATTAATACAACCACGTACACCACGGATCAATTGATCAACCAAGTATTAATTAATTCCCCTTGTGTGTCTGCAACAAATATAAATTATAAGTCGGGCTCCTTTTACGGTGCTACAAATAGTATTGGCTACTTTGAAAATAGCAATCCAAATTTCCCTTTTACCAACGGTGTGGTTTTAACGACTGGCGATGTAACACAAACTCCGAGTCCCAATACTACTATTTTAAGCGATGGTACTATGGCATGGGCTGGCGATAGTGATTTAGAAGCGAATTTACTATCACAATCAGGAATAACAATTAACTCGATTAATGCTAGTTATATTGAATTTGATTTCCAACCCAAAACACCAAATTTTGATTTCTCCTTTCTATTTGCTTCTGAAGAATATGGAACTTCACAATGTAGCTTTTCGGACGCCTTTGCTTTTTTATTAAAAGATGTTACTGCTGGTGGACCCAATGTGAATTTAGCCGTAATTCCTGGTACTAGTATTCCAGTTTCAGTTGCTACAATTCGAGATGCTACTTACAATTCTAATTGCCCATCAGCTAATCCTAGTTATTTTGGCACTTTTAACGGTAGTGGTTTTGGTCCTGCAATTAATTTCAACGGACAAACAATACCCATGGTTGCATCAGCAACAGGGCTAAACACCAATCATGTTTATCATATCAAACTAGTTATTGCTGATGGAGGGAATAATACAGGTTATGATTCGGCAATATTTTTAAAAGCCAATAGTTTTAATATTGGACAAAATGTTTTGGGGCTTGATTATACGGCAGCAAACAATAGAGCAATTTGTCCTGGAAATACATTACCCACCTTATCCGCATCAGGTTTAAGTCCCGGAACTACAATTGTATGGAAAAAAGAAGGAGTTGACTTTTCTCCTCCACAAACGGGTACGACTTTAGACCTGAATACTATTCTCCCATTAATAAGTTCTGGAATTCATAATTATAGCGTCTCCTATACGGAACCTGGATGTACTGAAGTCACTGATGAAATAAGTGTCGAAATTTACCCTGCAATTGGAGTAATAAATACAGTTCCTAATATTTACAATTGCAATACTGGAGCGTCTTCTTATGACTTTGATTTAACAAAAAATACTACAATTATATTAGCCGGTAATGATCAAGCCACTAATGCAGCAGGAATTGTAGATGATTTACCTGCAGGAACTGTTATTTCATATCACCTAACTAATGCCGATGCCATTTCAAATAATTCTCCAATTTCAAGCCCTTATACCATTTTAAATTCTGAAAACGGAAAAACAATTTATGTTCGAATTCAAAATCCATCTACTTTATGTTACGAAATACGATCTTTTCAATTAATGATTGTGGCAAGTCCAATCATTTCATCTACACCCAGTGATATAGCTCTATGCGCAAGAAATAGTACGGATGCTACGCCAAAAGCAAGCTTTAACTTATCAGCAGCAAAAGCAGCAATAATGGGTGCTCAAAACCCTTTATATACCATCCTAACATTTCACTCTTCTTTAGCAGGAGCTACCAATAATTCTAATACTATAATTCCAAATTCAAGCAACATATTATTGTCTTCTAGTACTACATTGTGGGTCCGATTACAAAATATTTCTAGTAACAATTGCTTTGTTGTAACAAGCTTTCAACTTACTGTTACTCCCCTACCTCAAGTAGACGTCTTAAAAGATGTATTTGTATGTACTTCCTATACTTTACCTACGTTAACAGAAACAGGAGCACAATATTGGACAGGATTAAATGGGACAGGAACGCAGCTTTTTGCAGGAGACCAAATTTCTACCACAACTACTTTATATGTGTTCAATCAATCTGGAATCTGTACAAATCAAGATTCTTTTAAAGTTACTATATCAAATTTAGGAACAATAACTCCCACTTCATCTACCTATTGCACAGCATACAAACTTCCCAATTTAGCTTACGGAAAATACTATACTCAAAGTGGAGGTACTACAACTCCAGGGAACACTGAGTTAGCATCGGGAACAATAATAAATGCAGCAGGCTTAAATACCATTTATGTTTGGTTTCAAGATACTACCGTGTCACCCGCCTGCAATCAAGAAAAACCTTTCTCAATAACAATAATTCCGTTTACTGCTTTACCAGATTATGAAAATCAATTTGGCTGTAGTTCCTACATCATGCCTGCTGATGTTAATGGTGGTATTTATTATTCAGGACCTAATAAAGGACTGCCTATTATTCCAGCTGGAACAATTATAATTGCAACTACTCCTATTTATGTTTACAAAGAAACAGGAACGGCACCAACTAACTGTACTTCCGAAAAAACATTTACTGTATATATCGGTATTTCAGATATTAATCCTCCATCTGATGTAAATTCTTGTTCGGCTTATATTTTGCCTCCATTAATTGTTGGTGAATATAGAACTGCGGCTGGAGGCGGAGGATCAGTTGTTCCGGCCGGTACTTCAATAAATACAACAACTACACTTTGGTATTATGTAACTGGAGAAAGCTGCACTGACAATTTACAGTTCACGGTAAATGTAAGCATAGCACCGCTGCCAATATTTAGTGACACTACCCCACAATGTGATGTGTATTATTTACCTCCAGTGGCACATTCGGGAAATTATTTTACTAAACCTCTAGGTACTGGAAATATGCGCCCCGTTGGATTTCCGGTAACCAAAACACAAACTATGTATTTTTATGATAAAGCTGCATCTGGCTCGTGCTATGTTGAAGAAAAATTCTTAATTACTGTGAACCCATCTCCCTTAATAGATGCTAGACCAATTGAGGTTATAAAATGTGGGCAAAACTATGTCCTTGATGATTTAGCTAATGGAGAATATTATGAATTCCCTGGAGGTCCTTCTCTTACAAATCCAATATTACCTCCTGGATATATACTTAGCTCATCCAAAACTATATATGTTTATGCAGCTGCTACTGCACCTAACACTTGTACTGCTGAATATAGTATTTCAGCATTAATCACCTTAGTAAATAAAATTTCAGATCAATATGCCTGTAATAATTATATTTTACCAGCAATTGTAGGTCTTGGCGATTATTATACCGATGCAAATGGTCCACAAGGAGCTGGAACAAAACTAAGTCCTCCCTATTCACCTATTACTACAACTACAAAACTATATGTCTATGCAGAAGACAATACTCGAGTTGCCTGTTCTGATCAAGATGATTTTACAATAACCATTTACAACAGCCCCATAATTGCACCTATTGCAGCGGTAACAAGATGTGAATCGTATACATTACCCAACTTTATTGCTCCCATTAGTAAATACTTCACACAATCTGGTGGCCCTGCTAATACTACTAATACAGAAAAATACCCTGGTGATGTAATAACAACTTCATCTACAATATATGCCTATGCTGAAGTAGGAAATTCGTCAACTGTAATTTGCTCTGATGAAAAACCAATGGAGATCACAATCACTGATAAACCAAACCCAATACTTAGCGTTCCAGCAATTTGCCATGACTTTGCCACAGGAACGTTAACCAATGCTTATATCACTAGTGGATATACTGCCCCTCGATATTCATTTGAATGGAAAGAAGAAAATGGCATTTTAGTAGGTACCGCCTCTGATTTTTCAACAAGTCAGCCTGGAAACTACACACTAACTGTAACTGATTTGTCCATATTTGGTTGCACCTCAGATATAATTCCATTTGCTGTTATCGAATCAGCTCCACCAAGTTCCATCACGTTTACTACTGATGGCTGGTTTACAGATAACCAGACCATTACAGTAAATGCAGTGACAAGTATAGGAAATGGAGCTAATTTTCTTTATTCTTTAGATGGAAATACTCCACAAAGTAGCAATACTTTTACAAATGTTAGTTCTGGAATTCATGAAATTAGTGTCAGCGATGCGAATGGTTGTGGATCTACTAATCCGATTAGTCTAAAAATGATAAATGCTCCTAAGTTTTTCACACCAAATGGAGATGGATATAATGACACTTGGAATGTAACCGAAATGCCAAATCAAGAAAATATCAAACTATATATTTTCGATAGGTACGGCAAACTACTCAAAGAACTTTCTCCTAATGGAACGGGTTGGGACGGAAACTATAATGGGTATTCACTTCCTGCAGATGATTACTGGTTTACTATATTCTACACAGAAAACAATACCGCAAAAGAATACAAATCCCATTTTTCTTTAAAAAGGTAAATACACTTCATAGTATAAAAATGACTTTCTAATTTTGAAAGTCATTTTTTTTTAAACAAAATATTGATTTTTTGTAACAAAGTGAATGCTTCATAGTCTACTATGTAAATCATCAATTTTTAATAAATATATTTTGCATAAAATAGTACTATGTAATACATATTATATAAAAAATAATTACCTTTGCATCATCAATCAAAATAATCAATCATGAAAACAGTACAATTAATTTTAGTCTGCCTATTCGGAACTATCGTTTCGATGCAAGCACAAAACTCAGTCAAACCCAATCTTCTCGAAAACGCAGGAAGTGTAACCGGAAAAGTTATTGACAAGAAAACCAATGAACCATTACCCTATGTAAATGTTATTGTTAAAGAAGCTGACAAATTCGTAACTGGAGGAATCACTTCAGACAAAGGTATTTTCATTATCAAAAATCTAGATTTAAAAAAATACACTGTCGAATTTCAGTTTATTGGATATAAAACGGTTGTAAAATCAATTGAATTATCTTCCGAAAATAAAAACATAAATCTAAATACAATTGCAATAGAAGAAGATGCAATAGAATTAAAAGGAGTTGATATTGTTAGTGAGAAATCTACTATTGAACAAAAAATAGATCGAAAAATCATTAATGTTGGGAAAGATTTAATCTCTGCTGGAGCAACAGCGGGGGAAATAATGAATAATATTCCATCGGTTAGTGTTGACCCACAAACCAATGCGATTAGTTTAAGAGGAAATTCTAATGTTCGCGTTTTAATTGACGGAAAACCTTCTAATATAGAGGCTTCACAATTATTACAACAAATCCCTTCTTCTTCAATTAAACAAATTGAATTAATCACCAATCCATCTGCAAAATACAATCCAGAAGGAATGAGCGGAATTATTAATATTGTTTTAAATAAAAACAGTAAAATTGGTTTTAATGGTAGCATTAATAATGGAGTTACTTTTGGAAAAACGCCCAAACTAAATTCATCAATCGATTTAAATTATAGAAGTGGAAAATTTAATTTTTATGGAAATTATGGTTTAAACACAGGAAAACGATCCAATCATGGATTTATAAAAAGCAAAGAAGTTAATAAAGAAAACGATCAGCTTTTTACATTCATAAACAATAACACTTCTCATTTAGCAAAAGTGGGTTTTGATTTCAATATTAATGATAAAAACACGTTGTCATTCTACACCAATCAAAGTTTCTTTAAAGGAAGTGGTAACGCAAGCACAGATGTAGATTATACAAACAATGCGACAAATGTAGATGTAATTCAACTTTTCGATAATAAAAATAAGGAACGTTCTCAAACTTACAATTTCGATTATAAAGTAAAATTTAAAAAGGAAGGACACAGTTTAGAATTAGAGATGAATTACAATAAAAATAATGAGCCAGAAAATGCCGTTTATTCTAATTACAACAGAGACACGCGAGCGTTGACTAGTTCTTACACAAATGATGTAGAAACTATTGGCAAAAATACTATTATCAATCTTGATTATGTAAACCCTCTTACGGAGACTATAAAATTAGAATTGGGTTTAGAGCATAGAAACGAAACAACCGATAATAGTTTGCTTAGAGACAGTAATCCAAATTCAAATTTTAGTTACGACAGAAAAATATCTTCGGCCTATGCCACTTTAGGTAAACAATGGAAAAAATGGAGTTTTCAAGCTGGAGCGCGTGTAGAAAAATACAATGTTGATGCCCTATTTAAAGAAGTATCTAAAGCAGATGGTGCCTTTAAAGATGACTTATTAAACGTTTATCCTTCTACATTCTTGACTTATACGCCAAGTGATAACAACTCATTTAACCTTAGTTTTTCAAGAAGAGTGGATCGTCCAAGCATCGGACAAGTCAACCCTATTAGAGAATGGAGTACTGCAACATTAGATTCTCAAGGAAATCCAAATCTTATTCCGCAGTTTACGAACTCGTATGAAATAAATTATACTAGAAAAACTAAAATAGGATCTATTACTTCAGGTGTTTTCTATAGAAGAATTGAAGATGAAATCACAAGAGTTATCTATACTAATCCGGATAACCCAAACAAGCAAATCTTATCTTATGATAATTTCAACAACAACAATGCGTATGGAGTTGAAGTTTCGGGTAATTTAGATTTTAAAAAATGGTGGAGCGCTAATGTAAGTGTTGATGCGTATCAGAAAAAAGTAAAAGGGACTATTGAGAGTACTCCTGGTGTTTATGAATTTGTTGAAGTCAATGCAAGTACATTTAATGCGCGCATCAACAATACTTTTAAAGCTACTAAAGACCTGCGTTTCCAATTATTTGGAATGTACAGAGGACGCGATTTGAGCTTACAGTTTAATAGAGAAGCCATGTGGAAAATGGATGTTGGAAGTAGTTACAATATCTTAAAAGGAAGTGGAACAATCAGTGCACGATTCAGCGATGTTTTTAACTCCATGCATTTTGCTTTTGCAGGTGACCGCCCTTATAAATCTAACGGGCAATTCAACTGGGAAAGCCAATCGGTTTATTTAGGATTCAATTATAGATTTGGAAGCGGTAAAAACAAAGCCATTCAAAGAAAACAAAGGGACAACAATGAAACCCAAGGTGGTGGTGGCCTTTTATAAGATTAGTTTTAATAGTTAGGTTCCAAAAGAAAAACCCAGAGTTTGCCAACTCTGGGTTTTTTGATTTAAAAACAATAGCAACTATAAATTTCTTACCATTTTATAATAGCACTAGCCCAAGTAAATCCACTACCAAAAGCAGCCAAAACTACCGTGTCACCAGATTTAATTTTCCCTAATTCCCAAGCTTCTGTGAGCGCAATTGGAATAGAAGCAGCGGTTGTATTACCATATTTTTGAATATTATTAAAAACTTGATCATCTTTCAATCCAAATTTCTTTTGGATAAACTGAGAAATTCTCAAATTAGCTTGATGTGGTATTAGCATATCAATATCTGATACTTGAAGGTTATTCGCTTCCAGCCCTTCATTGATTACTTCACTAAAACGAACTACTGCATTTTTAAATACAAATTGTCCATTCATATAAGGGAAATAACTTTCATCGTCTGGATCATTATCTGCTAAGATGTCTGTAACCCAACGCCCACCCATTCCGGGTGCTTTTACAATAAGTTCTTCAGCATGTTGCCCTTCTGAATGTAGATGGGTAGAAAGAATCCCTTTGGTTAAATCTTCTTCTCTGCTTAAAACTGCGGCTCCTGCTCCATCCCCAAAAATAACCGAAACACCACGTCCACGCGATGTCATATCTAAACCTGTAGAATGCACCTCAGATCCTATAACCAAAACATTCTTATACATTCCTGTTTTGATGTATTGATCCGCAACTGATAAAGCATACAAAAATCCTGAACATTGATTTCTTACATCAAGTGCTCCCACAGTTCGTAAACCTAAATCACGCTGAACTAAAACTCCTGGACCAGGAAAATAATAATCTGGACTTAAAGTGGCAAAAACCACAAAATCGATATCCTCTTTAGCAACTCCTGCTCGTTCAATAGCAATTTCAGCTGCTTTCACACCCATTGAAGTTGTCGTATCTTCCCCTCTTATAATGTGTCTTCTTTCTTGAATTCCAGTTCTTTCTTGAATCCATTCGTCGTTTGTGTCTATGATTTTTGCCAAATCATCATTAGTGACAACATTGGAAGGAACATAATATCCTAATCCTGCTATTTTTGAATGGTACATATTATTGTTTTATTAAAATAAGGTTGCAAATTTATAAATACGTTAAAATATTGGCTCACAAATTACTGATTTTTTATCAAATAGCAACTTATATTTTTCTGGAGCTATTTCCTGCTATCCGCTATATTCCCGATACTAAAAACTACGGCAAAAAAAGCCTTGTTTTTCTAAATCGGGAGATGCCGCTGCTATCAGGGCTAAAACGAATCGCGTGACAAATAAAAATTATGAAATCATCAACGTCACTTCTTGATTGAGTTCTAACGGACTGTCATGCTCAAAAAAGATTACTTTTCTATCAAATACTGCTTTTATTAAATAATGGCCTCCTTTAAAATACGATTGTTTTACCACTACATGCATTAAGCCATTATCTACTACTTTCAATTGATGCGGATAAAGTAACACGATCTCATCTTCCCCATCGACAGGAACTAATTGAGATAATTTCAGCTCATTTACTTCGCCAAATAAGGATGCTACATATTTGTTGATAGGATTCATATACAAATCAAAAGAAGCTGCCTTATCAACAATTCTTCCGTTTTGCAAAACAATCGTTTCATCCGCAAATGAAAGCGCATCGGTACTATCGTGAGTTGCTACAAGACAAGTAACTCCTTGCCCTTTTAAATACGCAAACAAATTGCGACGCAATGCATTTTTTCTAAAATTATCAATATGACTAAAAGGCTCGTCTAATAATAATATTTCAGGTTCCAAGGCCAGAACTCTAGCCAGCGCCACGCGTTGCTGTTGTCCTCCACTTAAATATTTTGCTTTCACATGGGCGAATTCTGTCATTTCAACAATCTCCAGTAATTCATGGATTCGCTCTTGCTTCTTTTCAGGGAAAACATTGGACAAAAACTTACCTACATTCTCAGCAACAGTAATATAAGGCATCAAATCAAAATCTTGTGACAAATACTTCATGAATGGCATTCCTGGAACCAAGTTGTATTTTGGACCTAACACTTCTTCCTCATTCCATAAAATGTGTCCTTCATCTAAATCATACAATCCATAAATTAATTTTAAAAGCGTGCTTTTACCACAACCACTTTCGCCGATTATAGCAATATTTTGTCCTTTTGTAATTGTAAAACTAGCATTGGTTAGCACTTGTTTTTCGGTATATCCGAATGTGATGTTTTGAACTTGAAGCATTTTTATGATAATGAAATTTAAGAGTACAAAGATAGATTTCTTTGTCAAAATTATTTTATGGAAACGATAATATAAATAAAAAAAAGTCGTCTCGTAATAATTACGAAACGACCTTTTTTAGAATTAAAAAATATTTTCTTTTAGTTCCCAGCTTCAATCTTAGCGTCTTGTTGCATTTTATCATTTGCAGTAATAGCAAACTCAACACGACGGTTTTGACTTCTACCTTCTGGAGTATCATTTGTAGCAATTGGATCAGCAATTCCTAAACCAGTAACATTAAATCGAGAGGAAGCAACACCTTTACTAACTAAATAGTTTCTAACTGAAGCTGCTCTTTCACCAGATAATTTTAAATTATAGTCTGCTGGACCAGTGTTATCAGTATATCCAAAAATAGTGATATCAGTATCAGGATACTCTGTAAATACAGGAATTAATTTATCTAAATTAGCTTTTGCAGTAGCTGTTAAAGTTGATTTATTAGTATCAAAACGAACTGCATTTTCATTTAAAACCAATTGGATTCCTTCACCCACACGTTTCACTTCAGCACCTGGAAGCACCTCATCAATTTGTCTTGCTTGTTTATCCATTTTATTACCAATGACTCCACCGGCAACTCCACCTACAACACCACCAAGAACAGCACCCATTGCTCCTTTACCACCTTTACCAAGATTGTTACCAAGAATTGCACCTATAACGGCACCACTTGCTGCACCAATACCAGCACCTCTTTGTGTATTATTTGTGTTTTTAATAGCCTCGCAACTTGTAAAAAGTGTTCCTATTGACATTACTAATGCCAATGTTAGTATAGAAAAGTTTTTCATAATGATCTGTTTTATTTTTTTAATTAATTTTTAGTTTGCTCTTTGAAATTGGTACACTACATCAATAGCTTTTCCACCAACAACATTTCCTTTATCAACCAATTGGAACGAATTATCTCCTAGGTTTTCAACAAACAGTTTGTAACCTGCTCTTACTCTTTTTGCTTTTTCACCAGCATCCAAAACTTTCAATATTAATTCTTGATCCGTGTTAACAAACCAAGTGATTGGAGAACTAAAACCAGTACAATCAGCACTTGTTAAAGCCATATTTCCTTTATTATTATTCGAAACAAATTTCCATGTACTTCCTACAAAACATTTAGAATCGGCAATATCAAAAGAATTCACTCTGATATATTGTGATCCTGGATACGTTACTGAGGTCAATACCCATTCGCCTTTAATGGCTACCTGAGTAGTTTTATCCAATTTTTTACCTGTTACTGAACTCGTCTTACATGAGAATAGCACTAATGCTAAAGCTGTTAAAAAAAATATTTTTTTCATTGTTATTTCGTTTTATAATTAAACTGATACAAAGATAATTGCTTAACCCTTGATTTGTGTTTCAAAATTAAATTATTTTGTTTCAAAATTAACAGTTACGACAATTTGTCACTTTAAAAGCAATTGGTATTCTATTTGAAAGAATATCCACAGATTGTAAAACCCTATAAAAAAATTATATATGACAACTGGAAAAATTAATGTTTCGGTAGAAAACATCTTCCCTTTAATCAAGAAGTTCCTATACAGTGATCACGAGATTTTTTTACGTGAATTGATATCCAATGGGACAGATGCAACGTTAAAATTAAAACACCTTACGAATATTGGCGAAGCCAAAGTAGAATATGGCAACCCAATTATCGAAGTAAAAGTAGATAAGGAAGGTAAAAAACTGCATATCATTGACCAAGGTATTGGTATGACTGCAGAGGAAGTAGAGAAATACATCAACCAACTCGCTTTTTCTGGAGCCGAAGAATTTCTAGAAAAATACAAAGACACCGCTAAGGATTCAGGAATTATTGGTCATTTTGGTCTTGGTTTCTACTCTGCTTTTATGGTGGCTTCTAAGGTGGAATTGATTACTAAATCATACAAGGATGAACCAGCAGCACACTGGACCTGCGACGGAAGTCCTGAATTCACTTTGGAACCAGCTGACAAAACAGAAAGAGGTACTGAGATTATCTTACATATTGCCGAAGATTCATTGGATTTCTTAGAAGAGTCTAAAATCAAAGAACTTCTTAACAAGTACAATAAGTTCATGCCTATTCCAATTAAATTTGGAACAAAAACAGAAACACTTCCTAAACCAGAAGATGCTCCTGAAGATTATAAAGCTGAAACGGTAGAAGTAGATAATTTTATCAATAACCCTAATCCAGCTTGGACAAAACAACCTACTGAATTAGCAGATGAAGACTATAAAACGTTCTACCATGAATTGTATCCTATGCAATTTGAAGAACCTTTATTCCACATTCATTTAAATGTAGATTACCCGTTTAACTTAACAGGTATTTTGTATTTCCCTAAATTAGGTGGTGACTTACAAATCCAAAAAGATAAAATTCAGTTGTACCAAAACCAAGTGTACGTTACAGATAACGTAGAAGGAATTGTACCTGAATTCTTGATGATGCTTCGCGGAGTAGTCGATTCGCCAGATATTCCTTTGAACGTTTCTCGTTCCGGATTACAGGCTGATGGTGCTGTGAAAAAAATCTCAAACTACATCACTCGTAAAGTAGCGGATAAATTGAAATCATTATTCACAGAAAACCGTGAAGATTTTGAAGCCAAATGGAATGATATCAAAATCGTTCTAGAATACGGAATGTTATCTGAAGATAAATTCTACGAAAAAGCAGGTGCATTCGTTTTATACCCTACAGTAGACAACAAGTTCTATACACTGGAGGAATTAAAAGAAAACCTAAAAGACAAACAAACGGACAAAGACGGGAAACTGGTTGTTCTTTATGCAGGAAATAAAGAAGCGCAACACTCGTATATCGAAATTGCACAAGAAAAAGGATACGAAGTATTACTTTTAGATTCTCCAATTATTTCTCACTTGATCCAAAAAATTGAAGGAGACAATAGAGAAATCACTTTTGTACGTGTGGATTCAGATCATATTGATAATTTAATCAAGAAGGAGGAAAACACCATTTCTAAATTATCCGATGAGGAAAAAGAAGGTTTAAAAACTGTTTTAGAAGCGATTGTTCCAAAACAAACGTACACGGTTCAACTAGAATCTATGGACAGCCAAGCAGCTCCTTTCATCATCACGCAACCCGAATTCATGCGTAGAATGAAAGAAATGAGCCAGTCAGGTGGTGGTGGAATGTTTGGGATGGGGAATATGCCAGAGATGTACAATCTAGTGGTAAATACTAATTCGCCATTAGCAACTACCATTCTAAATACCGAAGACAAATCAAGCCAAGAGCACCTTGTAAAACAAGCGCTGGACTTAGCTAAATTGTCTCAAAACTTACTAAAAGGAGAAGCATTAACCGCTTTTGTAAAACGTAGTTTCGAGATGATCAAATAATCCTCAACTAACCATTCCAAATAAGGGGAAATCAAGACCTGCTAGTGAAAACTGGCAGGTTTTTTTTTGGAGCAAAACGACTGATTTCCATAACAAGCCCTCGTCCTGCTGTTCATTACAATCCGCACCAAAAAAGGCGCGGGATTTTCATTGCCATCAGGGCTATGGAGAGCGTTTTATTTCCAAAATACTATTTTGATATGAAAACCAACTATTAAAAACAATGTCAAGATTAATAATATAAATGGTATATATTTGATAGAATATAAAGTCTGACGGTTGTCAGACATATATACAAGTTATACCACATTTTAGAAAAAAAGATAATGGGAAAAGAATTATGGAAAACTGGACCAAAAGAACTATTAAAACATGGTCTTGAACATTTATCTTTAGATACCGAATTTGATTACAGAATGTCAATGATTTTAATTGACAACTCTGTTGAATTAATGATGAAAACGTATTTAGGACTACCTAAGAGGATTACGAAAATTGAAGGTGTAACAAGAAAAGTTTATGAAGAAGCAACAAGTAATTTTCCGAATTTAGTTGATGCTATCGAAAAATTTGCTGAAAACAAACTTATTGGAATTGAACTTGGTGAAATTGAATGGTTCCACAAGTTAAGAAATCAACTTTATCATGACGGTAATGGAATAACTGTAGAAAAAGAAAAAGTTATTGCATATTCTAGTATTGCAAAAATTTTATTCGAAAATCTATTTGATGAAAAAATTGAATTAAATGGAAAAAAATATGGAATAGATGATTTTTTACTATTCTGGACTGAGTTTAACAAGTTAACAATTCAACAAGGACCAAAAATATTTAGATATAAAAATTTTGCTGATCTTTTCAATTTAACAGAAGATGAAAAGAAAAAATTAATTGATATAAATAACTTCAGAAATAAATTGGTTCACAATCCAAGTGAAATAAAATTTGAAGAGTTAAACAAATACACAGAAGAGTTAAAAACATTAATTCTAAAATTAAGAAACATAGAAAACTAAAAACGTGATATGACAGATGGTTTGACAAGGTTGGTGACTTTAGTGGAATTACCGTTTCGCATCAAGTTTTCGTTAACCCTCTACGAAGTCTCCCGCCTTTGCAATACAAACTGAGAAACCATACTATTCCACAATAAAAGTCAAAGCGAGGAACGAAGCTATCATACTAAAACACATCCACAAACAAAATAAATAAGCATATTGAAACGGAAATACTAGATGAGATTGCTTCATTCTTCGCAATGACCGTCGATAAACAAGACCTAATGATGTAATACCAAAAAAAATTACAAACAATACCATTCCACAATAAAAGTCATAGCGAGGAACGAAGCAATCACACTAAAACACATCCACAAACAAAATAAATAAGCATATTGAAACGGAAATACTGGATGAGATTGCTTCATTCTTCGCAATGACCGTCGATAAACAATACCTAATGATGTAATGCTAAAAAAAATTACAAACAATACCATTCCACAATAAAAGTCATAGCGAGGAACGAAGCTATCATACTAAAATACATCCACAAACAAAATAAATAAGCATATTGAAACGGAAATACTGGATGAGATTGCTTCATTCTTCGCAATGACTGTCGATAAACAAGACCGAATGATTTAATACCAAAAAAAATTACAAACAATACCATTACACAATAAAAGTCATAGCGAGGAACGAAGCTATCACACTAAAACACATCCACAAACAAAATAAATAAGCATATTGAAACGGAAATACTGGATGAGATTGCTTCATTCTTCGCAATGACCGTCGATAAACAAGACCTAATGATGTAATACCAAAAAAAATTACAAACAATACCATTCCACAATAAAAGTCATAGCGAGGAACGAAGCTATTACACTAAAATACATCCACAAACAAAATAAATAAGCATATTGAAACGGAAATACTAGATGAGATTGCTTCATTCTTCGCAATGACTGTCGATAAACAAGACCGAATGATTTAATACCAAAAAATTTACAAACAGTACTATTCCACTAGCTCTCGTTTGTCCACATTCTCTAGCGCTTGTCTTAGAAAAGTACCTACTTAAATTAGAACACAACTCGTAGCGTTTGCAATTACTAAAAAAAACACCTTTTCGAGTCATTGTAATTTTAGTAGAATTCTATTTTTTATTCGTATTTTCGTTTAGCCAATACAGTCGTTTTCAAAAGCTAAAACGGTTATAGCAACGCAAACGTACTTCTAAAAAAAGAAACATGACAGCACTTTATAAAACAGCCAACTACCTTGAGCCAATGTTGTTACTCGAGTACGAAATAAACGCAAACTGCAATTCAGTTTACAATGCGTGGACCGATATAAACCTATTCCAAAAGTGGTTTTATCCAACGGGATTTTCAGTCGCTCTAGCAGAAATGGTCCCTAATGTGGGCGGCTATTTCAGAATACACATGAAGTCCCCAGGAGGAGAAATTTATCCAACAAAAGGAGAATACCTTTTACTGGACAAACCAAATCGAATTGTATATAAAGATTCTTGGGATGATGACAGAAAGCAGAACGAACCCACTGTTGTTGAACTAATTTTTGAACCACAAGGAGAAAAAACGGTACTGAAACTATATTCAAGTTTTGCGACTGAGCAACAAAAAGATACTGTTCTCCATTCGGGAATTGTGGATGGTTGGAAAATGTTTTTTGACAATCTCAATAATCTATTAAAAGAATAAACAAGCAACTTAAAAATTTGAATTATGGCACTGATCAATCCGCACATTAACTTTAATGGAAATGCCGAAGAAGCATTCCATTTTTACAAATCCGTATTTGGTGGAGAGTTTGCACAAATAACCCGTTTCAAAGAAATGTCAAGCCCTGAATTTCCAGTTTCAGAAAAAGAAGCAAATAAAATAATGCATATCTCCTTACCTATTGGCAAGAATTTTTTATTTGCCAATGACGTTCCAGAAAGTATGGGACGCGTAAATGAAAATGAAAACAGGTCCAAGATATCTATTAGTACAGAAAGCAAAGAAGAAGCCGATAAATTATTTAACGGACTTTCATCAGGTGGACAAATCGAAATGCCTATTGAAGACAGCCCTTGGGGTTCCTACTTTGGTATGTTTAGAGATAAATATGGCATTGAATGGATGATCGATTTTGATCAAAAATAGAACAAAAACAACCAATAGAAAACCCAACAATCATTTTCTATACAATCCTCTAAGCAAAGCCACTTGACCTTGCATAACAAAAGGAGTAAAAAATACTATTCCTCTATAAAAGTCATAGCGAGGAACAAAGCTATCACACTAAAAAACACCGTCAAACAAAATAAAAGAAAGTTTATTGAAAAGGAAATAGATGTTGTATTACTTGTAATTTTAAAAACCTAAAAGTATCACTTTTTAGTCTTTTGTATTAAAAATTAAAAACTTAACTAAAGAATTACGTACTTTGAAGCAACCATAAAAAAACAATAATGACCTTACACATAGAAACTCCCGCTTTATTATTCTCAGCCACTTCATTGATCCTTTTGGCCTATACTAATCGTTTCTTGACTATAGCCACCATTGTTCGAGGTTTAAAAAAGACCTACGAGGAAAAAGAGAATAAAACCATATTACTAGAAATCAAAAACCTCAATTTGCGATTATCGTTAATTAAGTACATGCAGCTTTTTGGTGTATGTTGTTTATTTCTTTCTGTTTTTGCTATGCTACTTTTGTTTTTAGATAATCAATTGATCAGTCTCTATCTTTTTGGGCTGAGTTTATTAAGCTTACTTATATCATTGGGATTGTCTTTTTGGGAAATTAGCATTTCAGTGAATGCCTTGCGTTTGCATTTAAGTGACTTAAAGGAAGTAGGGAAAAAAGAATAAAAGTAAAGTCTTCTCAACTAAAAAACTATCTTTGCCCGCTTTTTAAATTAAAAAAATGATTGAAAATAAAGTATTAAAAGGAGTTTTATTAGTAGGATTCGGTGCGACGAGTTACGGCATGCTAGCCACATTTGTAAAAATGGCATACATGGAAGGATACACTACTGCCGAGGTAACGAGCTCGCAATTCATATTGGGAATTATTGGAATCCTACTCATCAATATGTTCCAAAAAAATAAAAACAAAGAAAAAGTACGTAAAGCTTCTAAAAAAAACATTTTTCATTTAATGCTGGCAGGCACTTCATTAGGTATGACTAGTGTTTTTTATTATTTGGCCGTAAAATACATTCCCGTTTCCATAGGTATTGTTTTATTGATGCAAACAGTGTGGATGGGTGTTTTACTAGAAATGATTTTGGAAAAAAAAATCCCTTCAACTCAAAAAATCATATCGGTAGTTATTGTATTAACAGGAACGGTTTTAGCTACTAATTTAATCAATAACGAGGTACAATTAGATTGGCATGGAATTATGTGGGGTGTTTTGGCAGCAGCCTCATTCACTACAACCATGTTTACAGCAAATCGAGTAGCTACAAGCATTTCATCAGCACAGCGCAGTTTATATATGCTTCTTGGTGGTGCTATAATTGTGTTTTCGTTTTCAATTGCAACACAAACCACTCCATTTAACTTCGAAATATTTCTAAAATGGGGAATCGTTTTATCTCTTTTTGGGACAATAATCCCTCCACTTTTAATGAATGCTGGGTTTCCACTTACAGGAATTGGATTAGGAAGTATTGTATCGGCTCTAGAACTTCCTGTTTCAGTACTTATGGCTTTTTTCCTTTTAAATGAAAAAGTAATCCTGATGCAATGGATAGGAATCTGTTTAATTATTGTAGCCATTGTCATAATGAACCTAAAATTTAAACCTATAAAAAACAATTCTTCTTTTTAACATTTCAGATTATTAATATATCGTAAATAAATTCTTAAATTCGCAAAACAAATACCCTAATTCTGATTTATCATGAATTCAAACTGGCACTTATACTTTATGGCATTCATCTATACTATTGCTGGTATGAATCATTTTAGAAGTCCAAAACTGTACAAAAAAATAATCCCCCCCTATTTACCCAATCCAAGTCTTTTAAATTATTTAAGCGGGATTGCTGAGATAATTCTTGGTATATCCTTACTCATTCCTGCCTTAACACATTATGCAGCCTGGGGCGTAATTGCATTATTAATTGCCGTTTTACCAACTCATTTTTTCATGTATCAAAATCACAAAGCACAAATGGGGCTTCCTAAATGGGTATTATTACTACGCATTCCATTTCAATTCGTTTTGATATATTGGGCCTATTTATACACTTAAAAAACTATATTTATAGTACATAGATACCTTCAAAATTGAAGAATCTCAAAAACATTAAATGATTTTCATATTCGTTAACTATTCGACCTATGGAAATTGAAGTACGCAATAAATTGAAAAATTCAATAAAAATTCCTTGCCAAAAGCAAAAACTAGAATAGAATATTTAAATACATTAAAAAAAAAATACTCTTTTGACGTAAAGTAATTATTTTTTTTATTAATATTGGTATCTAATTTAGAATCAATTATTTTAATCATTAAAACCAATTTGAATTAATTTTCACGTGATGAAAAAGAGTAACCGAAAAGAACTGACCTGGGAGCAAACAGAAAAACTTGTTACATTGGCCTTAGAAGAAAAAAATCCTTTTGAGATTATCAAAAAAGAATTTGGTCTGGTCGAAAAAGAAGTTCTGGAAATAATGAAGAAGAAGATGCCTGCCGAAAAATTTGAGATGTGGAAAAAGAAAGCTACCGCAAATAAACCAAAACCAAAACCGCTGAAAATTGATGATTTTGATGAAGATTTGGATGGCAAATATTACATAAAAAATAAATTGGACTAACCAATTAAAAAAACACTCTTAATTAGAGTGTTTTTTTTTATTCAAAAATAAAAACCATATAAAAAATATTAAAAAAGCTTGTAACAAGATGAGTACAAATAAGTCTAATAGTCAAAATCAAATTTAAAATGAAAAAGATACTTTTTGCCTTTACCCTAGCTTCCGTATTAGTAGGATGTAAAACAGCAAGCTCCGTAACCTCATCTTCAATTAAAGAAAACATTGAAGTAGCAATTAATTTAAATGACATCAAGGATGATAAGGTAATGGTGACAGTAAATACACCTGCAATCACCACTGATGAAATTACTTTCCATATCCCTAAAACAGTTCCAGGTACTTATTCTGAGGACAATTATGGCCGCTTTATTACTGATTTAAAAGCATATGACAAAAAAGGAAACGCATTAGATGTAAAAAAACTAGATGTTAATTCTTGGTCAATTGCAAAAGCGAAGACTTTGAGCAAAATCACCTATTGGGTTAATGATTCCTTTGACACTGAAAAAGGAACTGAATTTGGTAAAGATGATGTTTTCTCACCAGCAGGTTCAAACATTGATTCGGGAAAAAACATCCTGTTAAACACCCATTGTTTTGTAGGGTATTTTACAAATTATATGTCTAATCCATACAAAGTTACCATTTCACATCCCGGTGAAATATGGGGAGCTACTTCAATGACTGACATTGATGATAGTAACACTAATGATGTATTTATCACATCCCGTTACGCAGAGTTAGTAGAAAACCCAATCATGTATTCAAAACCCGATCATACTTCTTTTACAGTTGACGGAATGGAAATTAATATTGCTGTCTATTCTCCCACTGGAAAAGTAACTGCCGAAAGTATTACTCCAGAAATGAAAACAATGATGACGGCGCAAAAACACTTTTTAGGAAAAATAAACACCACTAAAAAATACAGTGTTTTGTTGTACTTATCGACGATGACCGATACAGATGCTAAAGGATTTGGAGCATTAGAACATCCTACTGCAACTACTGTTGTCCTACCTGAAGTGATGCCAAAAGAAGAGTTAGTAAAATCGATGATGGATGTGGTATCTCACGAATTCTTTCATATCGTTACTCCTTTAAGTATTCATTCAAAAGAAATTCAATTTTTTGATTATAATGATCCAAAAATGTCAGAGCATTTATGGATGTATGAAGGAGTTACAGAATATTTTGCCAATTTATTTCAAATAAATCAAGGCTTAATTACTGAAGAAGACTTTTACAGTCGCCTTTCTGACCAAATAGAGCGCGCCAATGCTATGAATGATACGATGTCATTTACAACAATGAGTGCTAATGTATTAAAAGAGCCTTACAAAGATCAATACATAAATGTGTACCAAAAAGGATCTTTAATAGGGATGTGTTTGGACATTATAATTAGAGAAAAAAGCAACGGACAAAGAGGAATTCTTGATTTAATGCAAAAATTGTCCAAAGAGTATGGCGTTTCTAAACCATTTAATGACAACGAGCTTTTTGCCAAAATCACGGAACTGACCTACCCAGAAGTGGGTGAATTTTTAAAAACTTATGTTGCAGGAACAACCCCAATTCCTTACGCCACTTATTTTGCAAAAGTGGGGCTAACACTAATATCTGAAAAAACACCAGGAAACATATTTCTAAAAGGACAAACACCTTACATTACTGTGAATCCTCAAACCAAAGAAATTGTCGTTATTCCCGAAATTGAATTAAATACTTTCTACACTTCTCTAGACCTTAAAGGAGGTGATGTTTTAGTAGCCATTAACAACCAGTCTTACACACTTGACAACATCTATGAAATGATAGCTGAAAGTGAAAAATGGAAAGAGAATGATCCTATTACAGTGAAAATAAAAAGAAATGGTTCAGAACAAACAATTAAAGGCATTGTTAAACTTCCTTATGAAGAAAAAGAGGTTGTGAAGGCGACTGATTCAACAAAAAGTATCCTAAAAGAAGCTTGGTTGAAAGGCTAATTAAATAAAACTTTGACAAATCCCAATTTAGAAATAGATTGGGATTTTTTTTTATAAAATTACAAGAAGTTAATTCTTCCACTTTCCAACAATTTTCTTTATTTTGCACCAAAATAGATAACCAATGAAAAAAACAATTCTTGCATTCTTTTCACTAGTTCTTTTAGTGTCATGCAATAAAAACGAATCCAAAGAAAACGTACACATCACAGGAAACATTAAAGGCCTTAAAAGTGGAACTTTATACATTCAGAGAGTCGTTGACTCTTCCCTTGTTGCTATAGACACCATAACAATTAATGGTAGCTCTACATTTACAAGTGATATCGATTTAAAATCACCAGAAATGCTTTATTTATTTCTAGATAGAGGAGTAACGAATTCATTGGACAATAATATATTATTTTTTGCTGAACCAGGGAATATAAATATTGAAACTACTCTTGACTCTTATATTTCTGACGCCAAAATTACTGGATCTAAAAATCAAGAATTATTGGATGAATACAAAAAGATCAATTCTAGATTTAAAGATGAAAACCTTACTTTGATTGAACAAAAATTCAATGCAATAAAAAGTAAAAATGCAATTGCAATCGATAGCCTAAGTGCGAAACAAGATTCAAACATCAAAAGAAAGTACTTGTACGCTACTAATTTTGCCATAAACAACAAAGACCATGAAGTAGCTCCTTATATTGCCTTATCAGAGATCTATGACATCAATATTAAATATCTAGATACAATCCAGAAATCTATGACTCCTAAAGTGGCACAATCTCTTTATGGAAAGAAACTAACGGAATACGTTACTTCAATTAAAGCTCAGAAATAAAGGAATTGAATTTTCAGTTGAATACAAAAAAAAACGCCTCGCTAAAACGAGGCGTTTTTTGTTTATTGCATTTTCAACTAAGACACCATAATTTTATTTGATAAAAATAATAATATGAGTTTCATTTTAAAATAAAAAAACCACCTAACAAAAGTTAGATGGTTTTACGATGAGCCGGCGGAGGGACTCGAACCCACGACCTGCTGATTACAAATCAGCTGCTCTAGCCAACTGAGCTACGCTGGCGTCTCATTTCTCGGGTGCAAATATAATGATGAATTCCAAATCTCCAAACAAAATAACAATAAAATATAAATTATTTTATAGCGACCAAAATAGACGGTTTTAATTAGAAATCATAAAAAAACCACCTAACAAAGTTAGATGGTTTTACAATGAGCCGGCGGAGGGACTCGAACCCACGACCTGCTGATTACAAATCAGCTGCTCTAGCCAACTGAGCTACGCTGGCGTCTCATTACGGGTGCAAATATACAGATGAATTCGATTTCTCCAAAATAAATCTGCACTTTTTTATCGTTTTTTTCGACTACAATTCGTTGATTTTAGCAATCAATTGATTTGCAGTTTGTTCCAATTCAACATTGATTTGTTTGAAGTGTGCTTTTTTATTTTCCACTTTTTTAGCGTTCACTTTAGTGATTAAAACGTCAAAAGCAGCGATAGCTTCATCAATTAAATCATTAGTTTCTGTTGTTGGTTTTCCAGTAGTTGAAATCTCAAACAAATAAACTGCTTCAATTATATCTCCTAAAACGTAGTTGATGTCTTTTTTTAAATTTTTAACGTTTGCCATTTTTCTTTAATTTTAATTTGCGTCTGCAAAAGTACACATAATCTTTCTATAACTTACTATGAAATGTAAATTTCTAAAATAGAAGCTTTTCCGGTGATAACATAATAATCCATTGCAGCTGGAATCAAAACAGTATCTCCTTTTTTATACGTGTAAATATTCATATCATATTCTAACTCAAATTCTCCATCTACACACATATATACTGTAAAACTATTTCCTGTTTTAGAAACAGTTACAGTATCTTCTAACGGAATAAAATTAGTTGTAAAATAAGGACAATTAACTATCGTGTTTGATACATTCTCATCCTTTTTGTAGGATCTATATGCTTCCACTTTATCATAGTTAATAGCTTCTAAAGCCAAATCAATATGCAATTCTCTAGTATTCCCTTGAGCATCTACTCGGTCAAAATCGTAAATACGATACGTAATATCTGAGGTTTGCTGAATCTCCGCAACTACTAATCCTGCTCCAATAGCGTGAACCGTTCCTGTCTCAAGAAAAAATACATCTCCCTCTTTTACTTCAACATCATCAAGAATGGACAACAATGTTTTATTTTTAAGATGCTCTAAATACTCATTTGCATTTGACTTTTCTTTAAAACCAACAATTATTCTTGAATCTGGATCCGCTTGCATGATGTACCACATCTCCGTTTTTCCAAAAGAATTGTGACGTTTTTTTGCTAACTCATCATTAGGGTGCACCTGAATAGACAAATCTTCACGTGCATCTAAATATTTAAAAAGTAATGGAAATTGTTTTCCAAAACGTTTATGAACTTCAGTTCCTAGTATTTCATTTGGTAACTCTTCAATTACTTCTGTTAAAGATTTTCCCTTAAATTCTCCATTAGCAATTACACTAACATCACCTTCCACTGTGGATAATTCCCAACTCTCCCCCGTGATTTTTGACTCAATAGGCTTATTAAGTATCGTTTTTAATTTTTCACCTCCCCATATTCTATCTTTCAATATAGGGTCAAATTGTAAAGGGTATACCATTTTATTCATTTTTCTTCCGTTTTTAAACGACAAAATTCACTCTTTAAGTAAATTATATCTAATACTATTTTGTTCTTTTATGATACTAATTTTTTTATAGACTCTAATGCTTTTACGATATGATTTTGCCCTTTTATACTGTTAAAAATCAGCTGAACAACCCCTTTTTTATCAACTACATAAGTAACTCTTCCAGGGAGCAACCCAAATAAAGCAGAAGGAACACCAAAAAGAGTTCTGATTTTTTTATCACTGTCGGATAATAAAATAAAAGGCAACTGATGTTCTTTTGCAAAATCTTTATGCGAAGCAACACTATCACTGCTGACACCAATTACCTCAGCACCTAGATCAGTAAATTCCTCATATTGATCTCTAAAACTGCAAGCCTGCGCAGTACAAATAGAAGTATTGTCTTTAGGATAAAAATAAATAACTATTGGTTTTTTACCTATAATGCTTTCGATGTTAAAATCATTACCATTAGCGTCTTTCCCCTTAAAATTTGGGATTTTATCCCCCACACGCAATGCCATTATTCTCCTTTATAGGTTACAAAATTACGAGCCGTTTCATAAAGCACTACTTCTAAATCAAACTCTTGTTTAATTCTTTTTCGGATTTTATTCCAAATAACAACCACAATATTTTCAGCAGTGGGATTTAAGTTTTCAAATTCAGGAACATCTAAATTCAGGTTTTTATGATCAAATTGACTTTCGACTTCTTCATGAATAATGTCAGCCAAAATTTTCACATCCATTACAAAACCGGTCTCTTGATCAATTGCACCAGTAACACTTACAGTCAAATCATAATTATGTCCATGAAAGTTGGGATTATTACATTTTCCGAAAACCGCATCATTTTTTTCAAATGTCCAATCCTTCCGATACAACCTATGAGCTGCATTAAAATGCGCTTTTCTACTTATAGTAACTTTCATATTATTATCGTGTATTTTTTTTTAATTCAAAGGCTCAAAACTTACCTTCTATACTTTATGATCTTCTAGAAAATGATAAAACTCGTCAAAAATAATTTTAAACCAAACGGTATAGATCTCTGGATGCAACTGCATATCCTCTTGAACAGCATCGATACTCATCCATTTCCAAGATTCAACTTCTTCGGTATTTATTTCTGGACTTTCACTATAATAGCCAATCATCACATGATCCAATTCATGTTCCGTCAATCCGTTATCAAAAGGAGCTTTATAGATAAAGTGAAATAATTCTTTAAGCTCTGTTTTAAAACCCATTTCTTCAAATAACCTGCGACTTCCAGCTTGGACATTAGTCTCCCCTTCCCTTTGATGACTACAACAAGTATTAGTCCATAACAAAGGAGAATGGTATTTATGGTGTGCCCGCTGTTGCAGCATTAATTCATTTTTACTGTTTAAAACAAAAACAGAAAAGGCACGATGCAACAAAGCCTTTTCATGCGCCTCTAATTTTGGCATCAATCCAATTTGTACATCGTCAGTATTAACTAATATTACGTTTTCTTCTATCATATTTATTTTTAGCATCACAAAAATACAAAAAAGATACAGAAAAAAACAGGCTTTAACGTTCTCTTTCATTTTGTTCATGAGCAAATAAAATAGCGTATTTCACTACTCTATTGATACCGTCCACGTCAATAAACTTTAGTACTTTTGATAATCTTAACGCTACATTACAATGAATTCTATACACATACGAAAAGCCCTTTTAAGCGACCTTACAACACTTCTTGAATTCGAACAAGGAATTATTGAAGCGGAACGTCCGTACGATCCAACATTAAAAAAGGAAAAAATTCATTATTACGATATAGAAAAAATGATTGCAGCTCTCGAAGTTGAAGTTTTAGTTGCTACGATTGACTCCATAATTGTAGGTTCAGGTTACGCACGAATAGAAACTGCAAAACCGTATTTGAATCATATAGATTATGCCTATTTAGGATTTATGTTTACCCATGCTGACTATAGGGGAAAAGGAGTCAATGCTAAAATTATTGAATCATTAAAAGTATGGTGTCGTACTCAGGATATTGTTGAGCTTCGCTTAGATGTATACAATGACAATCCTTCAGCCATTAAAGCCTATGAAAAAGTGGGATTCAAAAAACATTTAATAAACATGAGACTTGGCTTGTAAATATTTCCTGTTAAAAACCAAAAACACTTTAAATACGTAACTATCATTAGTTAAAACTTATACAATTAGCTGTTAAATTGTAAAGTACACGACATTACTTCTTAAAACAGCTGCTTAAATTTGTACTATAAATATTTAATATTATTTACCTATGAAAACAAAATCTTTTTTTAGCCTTTTATTCTTTCTTCCATTGTTTGTAATCACGGCTTGTGGACAAACAGGAAAAAAACAAAACAAAATAGAAAAATCAACAACTATGGAAAATAAAATCAGTAAGCCAGAAAACCCTTATTATTCCAATACTGACACAACAAAATTAGATCTAACGGATGCTGAATGGAAAAAAGTACTTTCGGATGATGTATATGCTGTAACAAGACATGCTGACACTGAAAGACCATTTACAGGAAAATATTGGAACTCTGATGAAAAAGGAACCTATTATTGTGCCGCTTGCGGTAATAAATTATTCCGCTCTAGTGCCAAATTTGCAAGTAGTTGCGGATGGCCAAGTTTCTTTGAACAAGACAATAAAAAAAGTGTAATCTATAAAACAGATAACTCTTTAGGCATGGAACGAATTGAAGCACTATGCGGTCGATGTGGTGGACACCTTGGACACCTATTTGATGATGGACCTGCTCCTACTCACAAAAGATACTGTATGAATTCTATCGCTCTTGACTTTATCCCTGATACTAAATAACATGAAAAAAATATTTTTAATTTGTATTTTGGCCACACTAAGTGCCTGTGGACAAAAAAAAGAAACAAAAATAATAGAGGAAAAACCATCTAATAAAAACAACCTTGAAACTATTACACTTGGTGGTGGCTGTTATTGGTGTGTGGAAGCTGTTTACGAAAATCTAAACGGAGTAAAATCGGCAGTATCTGGATTTTCAGGTGGGAAAAATGCCAATCCTAGTTACGAAGATGTTTCAACAGGAAGAACTGGTTATGTTGAAGTGGTACAAATCACTTATGACAAAACAGTAACAAATTTGAATGAAATATTTCAAGTTTTCTTTACTGTTCATGACCCCACTACGCTGAACCGTCAAGGGGCTGATGTAGGTACTCAATACCGTTCAGTCATTTTCTATAAAAATGAAGAACAACGACTTGCAGCTCAAAATATCATTAACGAACTGAGCAATGCAAAAATTTATAACAGTCCAATTGTTACTGTTGTAGAACCGCTTACCACTTTTTATAAAGCCGAAGATTACCATCAAGATTATTACGCCAATAATAAAAACCAGCCCTATTGTCGAATGGTGATTCAGCCCAAAATTGAAAAATTTGAGAAGTTATTTAAAGATAAACTGAAAAATAAACAACATTAATTATCAAAACCGAAAAGAGATTTTCGGTTTTTTTTATGCTTTAAAAAAGGCATCATTATAACTTCAATTAAAGAATTTGTTTTTATTCTATTCCAACAATTACCACAAAACATTATTTTTTTGGAATGAAATTTGCAAGGTCAAAATCAATTTTTATCAATCCCTTTTTTATGTATATTTGAACTGTAATTCGTATACCTAAAGAATTAATAATTAAATTTTAATAGCGATACCTTTTTTAAAGTATAAAACACAAAATTAATTTCTTAGTTTATGAATAGCAATGATTACATAGATCTATATAGGCAATTACCATCTCTATCTATTGTACTGGATCTTAATTTCAATATAGTAACTGTGACGGATAGTTTTCTAAAATCTACTATGACCGAAAGGGAGAAAATTATAGATCAAAATATTTTTGATATATTTCCTGAAAACCCAAATGAAGAAAATCCTGAGTCCATTACCCATTTAAGAACATCCTTAAATAGCGTATTACAGAAAAAAATAGCTGACACAGTCGACTTTATAAAATATGACATCCAAATACCTACTGAAGAAGGCAGTCATTTTGAAGAACGCTACTGGAAAACAATAAACTCCCCAATTCTTGATTCCAACAACAATGTTACGCTTATAATGATTATTGTTGAAGATGTAACTAAAAAAAAGAAACTCGTTTCAAACAATAAAAAATTAAAAAAAAGCTTAAATCTACTTGCTGAATCGTATGAGTTTTCCGAAGAAATCATCGGGACTATTATGGAACCGATGCTAGTTCTTACGCAAGATTTTAAAATTAAATCTGCCAGTAAATCATTTTGCCAAAAATACACTATCGATAAAGAAAAAACCGAAGGAGTTTCATTGTTTGAAGTAAATAACAAACAATGGGATTTTCCAGAATTTCGGAATCTTCTAACTACTATGCTTGCCAGCGGTAAAGACTTTCATAATGTAGAAATAACGCATGATTTTTCCTCTCTTGGAGAAAAAACAATTATACTTAGTGCGAATTATATTTTTCAAAAAATTCATGATGAAAAAATAATTCTATTAGCCATACAAGATGTTTCTGAAGTAAGACGACTCTCCATTAAACTTCAAGCTAAAGAAAAAAAAGAATTCGAAAAATTACTTGAGGTACAAAAGCAGGCATCTAAGGAGATTGAAGACAGTAATAAACGATTTAATATGATGGTGCTCCAATCCCCATTTGCAATAGCAATATTAAAAGGGAAAGATATGGTAGTCACCTTGGCCAACGACAGTATCAAAGAAATGTGGGGAAAAGGACAAAATGTAGAAGGCAAAAGATTCAATGATATTTTACCTGAACTTATAGACAAGGCCTTTCCTCTATTGCTCGAAAACGTTTTTAAAACAGGTAATCCTTTTTACGGAAACGAACTTCTTGCTCCTATAACGCATAATGGAATTATAAAAGACGCCTATTTTAATTTTGTTTACCAACCTTATTATGAAGCCGACGAAACAATATCAGGAGTTACTATAATTGCCTATGATGTGACTACTCAAGTTTTAGCAAAAAACGAACTAATTGAATCAAAAATTAATGCAGATTTAAAAACAAAAATTGCAGAAGAAGCGGTAAAATCAAAACAGCAATTTTTGTCAAATATGAGTCATGAGATAAGGACCCCAATGAATGCTATTATCGGGTTTACTAATGTAGTACTAAAGACCCCTTTAGATAAATCCCAAAAAGAATACATCAATGCCATTAAAGAATCTGGTGATGCTCTACTTGTTTTAATTAATGACATCCTAGACATTGCTAAAGTAGATGCAGGCAAGATGATCTTTGACCATATTCCTTTTAAATTATCCAAGTCTACTTCAACTATTCTTCTTCTTTTTGAACAAAAAATGAAGGAAAAAAATTTAGAATTGATCTATAAATGCGACTCTGCAATTCCTAAAGTTTTGATTGGTGATCCCATGCGTTTACGTCAGGTTATTTTAAATCTAATGAGTAATGCGATAAAATTTACTTCAAAAGGAAAAATAACTGTAAGTATCAAACTAGTAGATGAAGGTACCGAAAAAGTTACTCTTGAATTCTTAATAACAGATACTGGAATTGGAGTACCACAAGATAGACTAGCACATATTTTTAATAATTTTGAACAAGCAACTAAAGGTACTAGTACTTCCTATGGAGGAACAGGTTTAGGTCTTGCTATTGTGAAACAACTGGTAGAGTTACAAGGAGGATCAATTATCGCCCATAGTGAAGAAGGTAAAGGTTCAACTTTTGGGTTTATTATGAACTTTGAAAAATCTATTGAAATCAAAGAAGAACTAATAGAAGAAATTATTCCAATCCCAGTTATTAAATTTGAAGAGGCGATAACTAATAAAATAAAAGTCTTAGTGGTAGAAGACATGATCTTGAATCAACTTTTACTAAAAATAATACTATTGGATTTCGGATATGAAATTGAAGTCGCAGATAATGGCAAAATCGCAGTTGAAAAACTTCAAAACAATACGTACGATATTGTTTTGATGGATTTACAAATGCCAGAAATGAACGGATTTGAAGCTACAACTCATATTAGAGAAATACTAAAATCTAAAATACCAATTATTGCCTTAACTGCTGATGTCACTACTGCTGATGTCGAAAAATGCAAAGCAGTGGGCATGAATGATTATATTTCTAAACCTATTGACGAAATAGTATTATTCAATAAAATCAACAAACACATCTTCAATCAAAGCTAATTACAAAAAATAGTATCCTTTTATTTTTATAAAAACCTTTTAAGAACGGAAATAGAATTCTAGAATTCTATTTCCGTTCTTTGCAGTACAAAAAAATAAAAAATGAAAGCATTAACTTTTTCAACATTTGGCACTTCAGATGTTCTTGAATATATAGATATCCCTAGCCCTACATTAAAAGAAGAGGAGATTCTTGTGGAAATGCGTGCTATAGGAGTAAACTTCGCAGATGTTTACCGACGAAAAGGCAATTATCATCTTGTAGGAAACCCTCCGTTTATAGCAGGATATGAAGGAGCAGGAGTTGTAGTAGACGCAAACGGAAGTGCTCATTTCAAAATTGGAGACCGAATCGCATTTGCTGACGTACCGTATGCGAATGCCGAATTAGTAGCCGTACCTCTTGACCACGTCATTCCTTTACCAGAATCTATTTCTTTTGAAACCGCTGCAACTGTACTTTTACAAGGCCTAACAGCGCATTACTTAGCAACAGACAGTCATAAAACTCAAAAAGACGAAACAGTATTAATTCATGCTTCTGCGGGAGGAGTGGGACAATTTTTAACTCAAATAAGCAAACTTTTGGGTGCAACAGTTATTGGGTTAACCTCATCAAGTGAAAAAGCGACTGTTTCCTTAAAAAATGGAGCAGACAAAGCATTCTTGTATTCCGAAGACTGGAAAGAGCAGGTGCTGTCCTTTTATCCAAACGGAGTCGATGTGGTTTATGACAGTGTAGGCAGTACGTTAAGCGATAGTTTTGAAGTAACTAAAAATTGTGGACAAGTTGTTTTCTTTGGAATGGCGGGTGGAGATCCTGATTTTATCAATCCAAGAATGCTAATGGATACCTCCAAAACACTTACAGGTGGTGACTTATGGAGTTATTTAACCTCAAAAGAAGAACGAATTAAGAGAGCGCATCAATTGTTTAACTGGATTAGTATGAACCAAATTACAATTGCCAAACCAACCGTTTTTAAACTTTCTGAAGGAAAAAAAGCACACGATTATTTAGAAAGCAGAAAAAGTACTGGAAAAATAATTCTTGTTCCTTAAAAACAGAATACTACTAATTTTGGAACAAACCTCGACTTATTACTAATTCGAGGTTTTTTTATGCAGACTTTCCCCAATCATCAAAGCACATTTCTCCCCGTCAATGGCAGCTGATATTATTCCGCCCGCATAACCTGCTCCTTCTCCGCAAGGATACAATCCTTTTATTTGAAGGTGTTCATAGGAAATAGGATCTCTAGGAATACGAACTGGAGATGATGTTCTTGATTCAGGAGCATGTAAAATAGCTTCATTTGTTAAATACCCACGCATGGATTTCCCAAATTCAGAAAAACCTTCTCTTAATATTTGAGTTAAGAAGCCTGGGAAAACCTGCCCCATTTCTACCGATGTCGTTCCTGGTACGTAAGATGTTTTTGGAATATCAGATGATACTTTATTTTGTGTAAAATCAATCATGCGTTGTGCCGGTACTTTTTGGGTTTCACCTGCAAGATGCCAAGCCTTTTGTTCGATACTTTTTTGAAATTCCATTCCAGCCAAAGCGCCAAATTGAGCAAAAGGTTTGAAATCTTCTAATTTCAATTCGATGACAATCCCTGAATTGGCAGTTGCTTGATCTCTTTTTGATGGAGACCAACCATTGGTCACCACCTCACCAGGACTAGTAGCACAAGGTGCAATTACACCTCCCGGACACATACAAAAAGAATACATTCCTCTACCTCCTACCTGCTTTACAATACTATACGGTGCAGGCGGTAAAAGTACCCCACGATAATCACAACTGTATTGAATGCTATCAATTAAAGATTGTGGATGTTCCGCTCTTACGCCCAAGGCAAAAGGTTTTGCCTCAATAAATATTTTTTTTCTATCTAATAGTTCATAAATATCACGAGCGGAATGCCCCGTGGCCAAAATTAATTTATTAGCCAAAATTGTATCTCCATTTTGAGTTACTATTCCCTCCACTTCATTATTCTTAACCAAAATATCAGTAACTCTGGTTTCAAATAAAACCTGACCACCACATTCAATAATTTTCTCTCGAATATCTTGAATAATTTGTGGCAATTTATTTGTTCCAATATGTGGATGTGCCTCTACTAAAATATCTGGTGTAGCACCATAAGCGACTAACAATTCTAAAATTCGGGTTACATCACCACGTTTTTTAGAACGGGTATATAATTTCCCATCTGAATAAGTCCCAGCTCCGCCTTCTCCAAAACAATAATTAGAATCTTCATTTACAATGTGGTCTACATTAATCGCTTTCAAATCACGACGACGACCACGAACCTCTTTTCCACGTTCGATTACGATTGGCTTCAAGCCCAATTCTATTAATTGCAAAGCCGCAAAAAGACCTGCAGGACCTGCTCCCACCACTAATACTTCTTGTGCGCTGGCAACATTTGGATAATAAGGAAGTTCCAATTTTAATTCCTGAAAAGGTTCCCCTTTCAAATAAACAGCCACTTTCAAGTTAATCTTTATTGCTTTTTGACGTGCATCAATAGAACGTTTTAAAATAACAACATGCTGAATTTCATTAACAGAAACTTTAATTTGTTTCGATAAATGGTCTTTTAGCAACGATTCATTCGCAGCAATTTCTGGAGTTACTTGTAAAAGGAGTTCTTGAGGCATTTTATCTTTTTTAATCATTGCATTACTGTTTCATTTTTTCGAAAAACAAAAACATTTGCAAAAATAGTATTTTGAAGTGGAATTAGTTGATTATTATAAAGTCCATTTTCAAAATAGAGCTGTACCTTTGCTACTTTGAAACTTTGAACCTTAAAATAATGTCTAGAAAAATAAAAATGATATGGGATTTTCGTGGGCCTGCCGCTTCAAAAACGGCGGAACATCATGAAATACATCTTAAAGAATATATTGCAATTGAAAAATTACCTTTGAATATAACTGGCTTCGAAATCCGTAATGAAATGCACGCCATTGCTTTTATGGTAGTAACGGATGAACATATGACACAAGTTCGTGATGGTTTAAAACCGCATCGCGCTGAGATTTACGTCGAAAGTTAAAGTATTAGGTCTTAGGTCCTAAAGATAAAATTCAAACTTTAAGACCTTATAACTTTGAAACATTACTACTAATTAGCTACTTCGCTAATAAATTTGATGCGCATCAAGCGCAATTCATCAATATCATAGTCCCCTTCAAATTCTTTCAAGGCACCTTCTATATTGTCAGATTCTGATTCCATAAAATAATCATGAATTTCTTCTTGCTGCTCTTCATCAAGCATATCATCAACCCAATATTTAATATTTAGCTTCGTTCCTGAATAGACAATTTGTTCCATCTCCTTTATAAGCAGGTCCATTGTTAATCCTTTAGCCTTAGCAATATCATCTAGCGATAATTTTCTATCAATATTTTGAATGATATACAATTTATTAGCTGAATTTACTCCTGTAGATTTAACAACTAAATCATCAGGGCGAATAATTTCATTATCAGCCACATATCGATTGATTAGTTCGACAAAATCAGCACCGTATTTCTTAGCTTTACCTTCACCAACTCCATGAATATTAATCAATTCATTTAGAGAAATTGGATATTTCAAAGCCATATCTTCTAGCGAGGGATCTTGAAAAACTACAAATGGAGGAACCCCAATTTTCTTAGCTACTTTTTTTCTTAAGTCTTTCAACATTCCCATTAAAACCTCGTCAACAGCACCAGTTGATTTTGAAGCTGTCACAATGGCTTCATCAGAGGTTTCATTATATTCATGATCTTCAGACATCATAAAAGAGCTTGGTTTTTTTATAAAACCCAAACCTTTGTCGGTTATTTTTACAATACCATACGTCTCAATATCTTTAGTCAAATATCCCGCAACAAGAACTTGCCTTAATAAAGCCATCCAATATTTTTCATCAAAAGCAATTCCACATCCAAAAAAAGGCTGAACATCCGTTCTATGCGCTTTAATCACTGCATTAACTCTCCCTATTAAGGTGAAAACAATCTCTTTTGATTTGTATAAATGTTTTGTATCTCGTACTACTTCCAGTAGTTTCACTACTTGATCTTGGGCTTCAATTTTTACTTTCGGATTTCTAACATTGTCATCCATATCGGCTCCTTCTCCTGTTTCACTGTCGAACTCTTCACCAAAATAGTGGAGTAAAAATTTCCTCCTAGACATAGAAGTTTCTGCATAAGCAACAACTTCTTGCAGTAAAGCGAAGCCAATTTCTTGTTCAGCAACCGGCTTACCCGACATGAATTTCTCGAGTTTTTCGACATCCTTATAAGAATAATAGGCTAGACAATGTCCTTCACCACCATCTCGACCGGCACGTCCCGTTTCTTGATAATAACTTTCTAGTGATTTAGGAATATCATGATGAATCACAAATCGTACATCGGGTTTATCAATTCCCATTCCAAAAGCGATGGTTGCCACGACGACATCAACATCTTCCATAAGAAACATATCTTGATGTTTAGCCCGTGTTTTTGCATCCAATCCCGCATGATACGGAACCGCACTTATACCGTTTACTTGTAAAACTTCGGCAATAGCCTCCACTTTTTTGCGGCTTAAACAATAAATAATTCCTGATTTACCTTTATGTTGTTTTATAAACCGAATAATATCGGATTCTATATTCTTCGTTTTTGTACGTACTTCGTAATATAAGTTAGGTCTATTAAACGATGCTTTAAAAGTTTTAGCATCGCACATGTCCAAGTTTTTAAGAATGTCTTCTTGGACTTTTGGAGTAGCAGTAGCGGTAAGTCCTATCACAGGAATATCACCCAACTGCTTTATAATATTTTTTAGATTTCTATATTCTGGTCTAAAGTCATGTCCCCACTCTGAGATACAATGGGCTTCATCAATAGCAACGAATGAAACAGTTACACTTTTAAGAAAATTCACATTTTCTTCTTTGGTCAAGGATTCTGGAGCTACATATAATAATTTAGTCAGTCCAGATGTAATATCTTTTTTAACTTGTGCTATCTCTGTTTTCGTAAGGGAAGAATTTAAAACATGGGCAATACCAGCTTCCGAAGACAAACTTCTAATGGCATCCACTTGGTTTTTCATTAAAGCGATCAAAGGCGAAACAACAATTGCTGTTCCTTCTTGTGTTAAAGCGGGCAGTTGATAACAGAGTGATTTTCCGCCACCTGTTGGCATTATAACAAATGTATTTTGTTTGCTAAGCAAACTTTTTATCACCTGTTCTTGTAGTCCCTTAAATTGGCTGAAGCCAAAATATTTCTTTAATTCTTTATGGATGTCAATTTCGTTTGAATTCATTCTTTATTGTATGGTATTATGTGGTATTTTGTATAAATTTGCATTACATAAAGATACTAATTTCTTTTACACTTACAAATTTTAAACATTCTGTTTTGATATCTAAAGAAAATATATTGGCTACCGCCAAAAAAACCATATTAGCTGAGAGTAAAGCAATTACAAAATTAACTGATTATTTAGATGAAAATTTTTCAGACGCTACACAAGCAATCTACAATTCTAAAGGGCGATTGATCGTAACAGGAATAGGAAAAAGTGCCATCATAGCTCAAAAAATGGTAGCTACTTTCAATTCAACTGGTACCCCATCTATGTTCCTTCATGCTGCAGAAGCAATACATGGCGACTTAGGAATGGTACAAAATGATGATATCATTATTTGTATCTCCAAAAGTGGAAATAGTCCCGAAATAAAAGTACTTGTTCCTTTATTAAAACGTTTTGGCAATACCTTAATCGCTATTACTGGTAATACAACCTCATTTCTTGCCAAAGGATCTGACTTTATTCTAAATACAACAGTAGAATCTGAAGCTTGTCCTATCAACTTGGCTCCTACTAGTAGTACAACTGCACAATTAGTGATGGGAGATGCTATGGCAGTATGCCTCATGGAAATACGTGACTTTAAAGCAGAAGATTTTGCTAAATACCATCCTGGCGGTGCATTAGGTAAAAAATTATTACTTAAAGTAAAAGACATGCTGGAACATACACTAAAACCGATGGTTAGTCCTGATACTCCAATAAAAAAAGTTATTTTTGAAATTTCAGAGAAGCGACTTGGAGTAACTGCCGTAGTAGAGAATGACAAAGTAATTGGAATAATCACTGACGGTGACATACGCAGAATGTTGAATGAAAGAGATACATTTGCTGATTTGACTGCAAAAGATATTATGACAAAAAACCCAAAATTAATACAATCCAATGATATGGTGGTAGACGCATTCAATATTTTAGAAGACTTCTCAATAACACAATTGGTTGTTGTTGATCAACAAGAATACAAGGGCGTTTTACATTTACACGACATTTTAAAAGAAGGAATAATATAATGGCAAAGAAAAACCAAAACGAAATGTCGTTTTTAGATCATCTTGAAGATTTAAGATGGTTATTAGTAAGAAGTACAGTCGCAATTATCATCATGGCATTTTTCACCTATTTCATAAGTGATTATTTGTTTGATGTAGTAATATTTGGACCAACAAGACCTTCTTTTTTTACCTATACTTTTTTCTGTGAATTATCGCATTCTATAGGTTTTGCAGATAGTATTTGCATCACCGAAATGCCATTTATCATTCAGAACACAGAAATGGAAGGGCAAGTTAATGTGTTCATATGGATTTGTATACTTGCGGGATTTATTTTAAGTTTCCCCTATATACTATGGGAAATATGGAAATTTATCAGTCCAGCACTTTATACAAATGAAAAGAAAAATGCTAAAATATTCATCTTCTTCTCTTCTTTACTTTTCTTTTTAGGAGTGCTATTTGGATATTTTGTTGTGATCCCTATGTCCGTGAATTTCGTTGCAACCTTTACCGTGAGTGATGTGGTAAAAAATCAATTTACACTAGATTCTTATATTGGAATGGTTAAAACATCCGTTTTAGCAAGTGGATTGTTTTTTGAATTACCTATAATCATCTATTTCTTGACTAAATTAGGACTTGTAACTCCTACTTTTTTAAGAACATATAGAAAATATGCAATTGTATTGGTACTAATCATTGCGGCCATTGTTACTCCTCCTGATGTGGTGAGTCAAACTATTGTTGCTATCCCGATGTTATTAATCTACGAAGCAAGTATCTGGATTTCAGTATTTGTTGTTAAAAATAAAAAAGACTAAAATGGCTGCTATAATAGAAGAATTCAATGAATACCGTTCTAGAATGAACGAAAAATTACTAGCTGACAATAATAAAATTGTAAAGCGAATATTCAACTTAGATACCAATGCTTACGCGGCGGGTGCTCTTGATGTAAAAACCAAAGAGCTCTTAGGTCTTGTTGCTTCGGCTGTTTTACGTTGTGACGATTGTGTAAAATACCATTTAGAAACCAGTTATAAAGAAGGTGTGACCAAAGAAGAAATGATGGAAGCAATGGGAATTGCGACATTAGTTGGTGGAACTATCGTTGTCCCTCATCTACGTAGAGCGTATGAATTTTGGGAGGCATTGGAAGAAGAATCTAAATAATTGTTAACGTATTTAATTACTGATTTGTTTATTCGTTATTTTGTAGCGAATAAACAAATCACCGATTAAACAAATAAACAAATCAATATGATTTTAAGAGCCGAAAATTTAATAAAAACGTACAAAGGAAGAAGTGTTGTAAAAGGCATTTCGGTTGAAGTAAATCAAGGAGAAATCGTAGGTTTACTAGGTCCCAATGGAGCTGGAAAAACGACCTCTTTTTACATGATTGTTGGCTTGGTTAAACCCAATTCAGGTAATATTTATTTGGATGACTTGAACATCACGGATTATCCCATGTACAAGAGAGCACAACAAGGAATTGGGTATTTGGCTCAAGAAGCATCTGTTTTTAGAAAACTAAGTATCGAAGACAATATCTTAAGTGTTTTACAACTGACTACGCTTTCAAAAGAAGAACAGGAAGCCAAAATGGAAAGCTTAATTTCTGAATTTAGCTTAGAGCACATTCGCACCAATCGGGGAGATTTACTGTCGGGAGGAGAACGTCGCCGTACTGAAATTGCGCGTTGTTTAGCAACCGACCCTAAGTTTATTTTACTTGACGAACCTTTTGCTGGAGTTGACCCCGTTGCCGTAGAAGATATTCAGAGAATTGTAGCCCAGTTAAAAAATAAAAATATCGGAATTTTAATTACCGATCACAATGTTCAAGAAACATTAGCTATTACTGATAAAACCTATTTGATGTTTGAAGGTGGCATCTTAAAAGCGGGTATTCCAGAAGAATTAGTGGAAGACGAAATGGTACGTAGAGTATATCTAGGGCAGAATTTTGAATTACGTAAAAAGAAAATTGAGTTTTAAAAAAGTGTTCAGTGTTCAGTAAAAAAAACAGTTGACATGAAATTCCAAGACCTATTAGCGTATCAGAAATCATTTTCATTAGCCATGAAAATTTTTGAAATCACAAAACTATTTCCCAAAGAAGAAATGCATTCATTGACGGACCAAATGAGACGTTCTTCGAGAAGCGTACCAGCTAATATTGTAGAAGCGTATAGAAAAAGAGTATATCCTAGACATTTTCATAGTAAATTAACGGATTCTGATGCTGAAAACTCAGAAACACAAGTCTGGTTAGAGTTTTCACTTAAATGTAACTATATATATATATAAAAGTGTTTATACTGAATTATCAAATGAAAGTAATGAAGTTGGGAAACTAATTAATTACATGATTTTAAATCCCGAAAAATTTGGTGTACAATCCTAAGACAGTACTTACTATTGATAATTTTCTAATAACTATTTAGCAATAAACGCTAAATACTTTAAACTTAAACACTGATCACTGATCACTGAACACTGATCACTGATCACTGAACACTGAACACTGAACACTACTCAACAGTAATAAACCGCAGCTGCTGTAAATCACCATTATATATATTGACATCAATATTTCCTTTTATGCCAGCTATTGAAGCTTTCTCCGTAAATTGCCAAAACAACCAGTTAGCATCAATTTCCTCTCTATAAAAGTTATAATTGGCAATCCAAAAAAGGTAATCCCCAAACTCTTCTTTTAAAAAATCTTCATAGTATTTTTCGCCAGTATAAATAATTGGCTTTACCTTATAATGTTGCTCAACTGCTATCAACCAGCGTCTTAATCCAATTTTCAAACGTTCCAAGGATTGATTTTTTGGTAATTTCTCAATATCCAAAACAGGAGGCAAATCACCTTTTTTCAAGGAAACCGTTTTTATAAATAAAGCGGCCTGTTCCAGAGAATTTTCGTTTGGACGATAATAATGGTAAGCACCACGGATGAACTTATTTTTTTTGGCTCCAAGCCAATTGTCTTCAAAACCTTTATCCAGTCTATCGCTACCGACAGTTGCTCTAATAAAAACAAAATGAATTGGATATTTATTTTCTAAAGAATCCATCTTTTTCCAATTGATATTACCCTGATATTCAGAAACATCCAACCCTACAACCTTACCCTCACTTTTCTCTAAAACTTGAAAATTTCGAACATCAGAAATTCGCTTCTCCTCTGCTTCCAATTGTGACGCATGATTCGATTTAAAGCTAAAATAATAGGCCAAACCATCTCGATAATGATAGGCAATTGTAAAAACAAAAAGAATAACAAATAGCCCTATAGAAAATCGTAAAAGGCGTCCAGAAAAAACGGAGGAACGCTTCTTGGACTTACGAATTACAGTTGTTTTTCTTTGTCTAACGATTTTTTTTCTCATCTAATTTAAAGATGTTACTCACTACAGATAATAGAACATACCCTATGATAATCAAAGGAATTCCTGAAAATTGAAAGAAGATCAACAACAAAAAAGAAAGAAACAAAAAGACAATTTGAAGTGCATTATCTTTAAGATTGAATTTTTTAATTTTTAAAGAAAATAAAGGAATCTCAGCATTCAAAATAGAAGCACTAAAAAGTGTAATGGCCAATAAAACCCATTGATTAGTCAAAAACTCAAGTACAAGTAGAGAATCTGAATATTTTAATACTAGAGGCAAACTCAAAATAAATAAGGCATTTGCAGGAGTTGGTAGACCAATAAAAGAATTCGTCTGACGGGTATCTAAATTAAATACCGCCAATCGATAACAGGATCCCAAGGTGATAATAAATCCCAAGAAAGGCATCCAAGGATTTGATGAAATTTCGTGCTGGCTATTAGTCAGTAAAAAATACATAATATACCCTGGCACAACACCACTAGTTACCATATCCGCTAATGAATCCAATTGCAAACCCAAAGGGCCGGACACTTTAAATAATCGAGCAAAAAAACCATCAAAAAAATCAAAAAAGATCCCAAGGCAAACCATATAAAAAGCCATTTCAAAATCCTTTTCAGACACAAAGACAATAGCAATACAGCCACAGAATAGGTTTAGCAAAGTAATACTGTTTGGAATGTGTTTCTTAATATTCATTGTAATTGTATTTTATAATCTAAGGGGACAAATTTACTATAATAAGTGAATGCAGCGTTAGTTTTTAAAAGAGATTGTTAACAGCCTTTTCGACTTTATCATTTATTTAAGCAATGAGAGAAATAAGCTCGCTAAAAAATTATATTTTTGATGAAATTTAAACAAGCATCCGTTTTGTTAAAAATAAAAAGATTCAAAAAATATCAATTTATTATTCTTCTTTTAGCTTGTTCCCTAAATTACGGACAAACTGTTAGAAAATATTCCAATGAGTTTATGAATATCGGCGTTGATGCTGCTGCCTTAGGCATGGCGAACACGGCTGTAGCATCAACCGATGACGTTAACGCAACCTATTGGAATCCTGCTGGACTAATCAGTTTAAGAGACAATCAAATTGGATTAATGCATGCCAATTATTTTGCCAATATTGCACAATATGATTATATAGCATATGCGAGTCCAATAGATGACCGCAGCGCTTGGGGGGTTTCCTTAATCCGTTTTGGGGTGGATGATATTTTAAATACAACTGAATTAATAGATAGCCAGGGTAATATTGACTACAATAGAATTAGTCTTTTTTCGACAGCCGACTATGGATTTACTTTTTCTTATGCTCGAAAATTGCCCGTTCAAGGATTTCAATATGGAGTAAATGCTAAAATTATTCGACGCATCATTGGCAAATTTGCTGACTCTTGGGGATTTGGTTTTGATATTGGGTTACAATATGAAAAAAACGACTGGAAATTGGGATTAATGGTACGTGACATTACAACAACCTATAACGTATGGAATATTGACGAGAAGGAATACCAAAAAATTGCAGATGCCGTTCCTGGTCAAAATCAAGACCTTCCTGAAAGTACAGAGATTACGGCACCAAAAGCACAATTAGGACTTTCAAAAAAATTTATCATTCGGTATGACTATAGTCTTTTGGCTGCAGCCAATTTAAATATGCGCTTTTCAAAGACAAACGATATATTTTCGAATGATTTTGTTAGTATTGATCCTGCCTTAGGTTTCGAATTTGGCTACTTAGACTTGGTTTTTTTGCGTGCTGGCGTAGGTAATTTTCAAAACATCCAACAATTGGATAATACTAAAAAAGTAGGATTTCAACCCAATATAGGACTCGGATTTAAGTATAAGGGAATTCAAGTAGATTATGCCTTAACCGATTTAGGAAATCAAAGTGCCGCTTTATATTCCAATATTTTTTCACTAAAAGTGGACTTATCTCTTTTTAGAAACTAATTTTCAACTCTTTACAATTTTCAAAAATGAAGACCTCTCTTTTAAAAAAAATAATTTTAACCTTCACTTTTCTAAGCACAATAAACGCTACTTTTAGTCAAACTGCTATTTTATCCGAAAATGCAAAAGTCAGTGTTTTGACCTGTGGGACGGGTAATGAATCCTACTCCCTTTTTGGACATACTGCTATCCGAATTACAGATGCTCCCAATTTTATTGATCTGGTATATAATTATGGCGCTTTTGATTTTAACACCCCTAATTTCGTACCCAAATTTATCAAAGGAGACTTACAGTATTTTGCAGTCACCCATTCTTTCAATGATTTCATGAATGAATACAGGTATGAAAAAAGATCTGTTTATGAGCAGGAATTAGATATTCCTTTACCATTAAAGCAAAAATTGTTTGATAATTTGAATACTTCATTAGCATCTGGCGAAAGTCATTATACTTATAAATTTATCGACAAAAACTGTACCTCGATGGTGGTGGACGTGATTAATAAAACACTAGACACTACTGCAGTTGTAAAAAACACAGATACTGATATTACATACAGAACAATTCTTTACCCCTATTTTGAATATCACTTTTATGAGAAACTAGGAACGAGCATCATTTTTGGAAAAAAAGTGGATGAGTTGGGTACACGTATCTTTTTACCTTTTGAACTACTCAAAAGCTTAAAAACAATTCGTTTTCAAAATCACCTTCTCGCTAATGAAAGCAAAATTCTTTTGGAATCAAATGAAATAGAGGAAAACTCATGGTGGAATAATACATATACGTACTTACTACTTCTTGGATTTATTATTTTAATCAATAAAAAAGGAATAAATCAATTCTATTTTTTAACCATGGGAATATTGGGATTATTCTTTATTTTTATCGGGTTTTACTCCTCTCATCATGAATTAGGATACAACTATAATGTACTCTTATTCAACCCCACCTTATTAGTTCTTGCCTATTTTTATTTTAAAAATAACCGAAAAGGGATTTTAAACTTGGCTTTTTTCAACCTATTTTCTTTAGCGATTTACCTCCTTATACTAATAAACAAAGCACACCTGATGATTGTTATGCCTTTGATAGTAACTTCTGGAATAATAGTAGTGCGATTGGTGATCCAAAACAAACGCATGTTGATTGTCGGTTAACCTTTAACCGTTTTTCGTTCTTCCTATATCGGTCAACGAATATCGAACATCGGTCAACGAACATCAATTATTGTTAACCATTTTACGTCCATCGTGAAGCGAAAATTGGTTTACGAACAACGTAAATCGAGCATGGAACAACGAGTTTTGGTCAACGAATAACATTATTGTCCTCTATAAAATAAAACAGTAGTTATTGTTTTGAGCGTAATATTTAGATCCAAATAAAAACTTCTGTGTTTTATATAGTAAAGGTCATACTGTAGTTTAATCAAACTATCGTCAATCGTTTCACCATAAGCATAATTCACCTGAGCCCAACCTGTAAGACCAGGCTTTATGATATGTCTAGTTTCATAAAAAGGCATGATTGCAGCGATTTCCTTTACAAAATGAGGACGCTCAGGACGGGGACCAATAACTGCCATCTCCCCTTTTAAGATATTGACAAACTGGGGCAGTTCATCTATTCTTGTTTTCCTTAAAAATTTTCCAAAACGAGTAATTCGAACATCATTAGTAGTCGCAAAAACGGCTCCGTTCGATTCCGCATTTTTCACCATCGTTCGAAATTTCAATATGGCAAATACTTGACCATCTTTACCTATTCTTTCTTGAGTATAAAATAATTTTCCTTGATTGGCTAAAGCATTTCCCACGAGTATAAATGGAATAAAAACAACACCAATTGCTAATCCAATTAAAGAAATTCCAATCTCAAACGCTCTTACAACAGACAGATATAATTTATTATGATTGCTCCTACTAAAAGGAAAAAAACGATAAAAATCTCTTGCCATATATTGTACTGGAATGCGATGCGTTTTGCTTTCATATACTTGTGTATACTCTCTAATAATTTTACCCGACTCCAAAAGTGCTAATAATTGAAGATACAACTCGGATGTTATTCCTTGGGTGTTTTTTGAGGCGATGACAATTTCCGAAATACCTTTCTCTCTAACAAATGCAGTCAAATCATCCCTTTTTATATGTTGTACGTAATGATGCTGTTCAAAGTCGTCATTCACTAAGGTATCGGCACTAACATACGCTACTATTTTATAATGGGGATCAATGTTTTCCAATCCTAGTATTAACTCTTCTACTTGATCTTTATCGCAAATAAGTACCGCATTTTGAAGAAATCGATTGGACGCCAAAAACTTAACGTAAAACAACCGCCAAAGAATTAAAGTAAGAAAAAAAACAATATAAAAAACTAAAATCTGCAATCGATTGGATGGCAATACTGGTGAAAAAAAAGGAGTAAGCAGGTAAACTAGAACGGTGGTAGAAACGGTAAGTAAGGTACTTTTTAATATTTGGTATTCATTACTGGAAACTTGTAGGTTATACATCTCAAAAATAGTCCCGAAAACATTGAGATAAATGATTAGGAATAAAGCCCAGTAAAAATTCCCAACCGAATATTTTAAATATTCTAAATCAAATAAATTGCCTACTAAATACAAAGCAGCTACTACAAAAACAATATCAAACAGATAAAGAATTGTTTTTCTTTCTGAGATTTCAAAATGAATTTTGTTTTTGGACATACAGTCGTTTGTGGTTATTGTTGCAATTTAGTGATTTTGTTCAAAAATAGTTACAAATACAATTAAATCTATCAACAACAACATGTTCAAAAATGCTTTACAAATATTTTTTCATCTTCTATTAAATAATGATCAGTACGAAATCGATAGACGCAATGTAGTAGAAGCACCAAGAGTAAGGAGTGAAAGCGGATTTAATCAGTAGAAAAAAAAGGAAAGCAAAATAAAATAAAGCGCACTAGTCTGACCAATAAAAAATCAATAATAATAATAATAATAATAATAATAATAATTCTACCCCTCTCGTTTTGAACTTCCAATTTGAACATTCAACAAAGACAAGGAGTAGACAAAGGCAGGAACAGCGGTTCGCATAGCGGCATGATTAATAGTGAAAAACCAAAAAGCGACAAAGCACAATAAAAACATATTGAATTTATTTTCCAGATATAATACCAATGGGGTGAAAATTAGAATTAATAATCCCAAAATCCCTAAAGAACCATGTTCGGCAAGCATTCGAGTAATTTCATCATGAGACAGTACAAAAATACCCGTTTCCGCTTGCCGTACTTCTACCCCTTTTCCTACTCCTACTCCAAAAATGGGATTATTAAAAAACATACTAATTTCAGTTTGAGCAACATCTTCCCTTCCTGTAAACTGACTTGCTTTTACTCTTCCCGCTGCATCTTGATTGGCATATCTTTTATTGATTAATCCTCCTGTCTGAAAAGAAGTATAGCCCCAAATCCCCATCATGGCAATTCCAATAATGACTACAATATAATTAAGTTTTACCTTTCCTCTGTAATTGGATTTATAATATAGAAACAACAACAATAAAACGATCATTAAAAAACCAGTTACCATACCACCTCTTGAAAAAGTAACCATACCACGATAACTTATGTTAAAAACAATAATTAAATTTAGAATCACCATAAATTTGGTCCGCGATTCCAAAATAATCCTAGAAAAGAAAACAAACATCCCCAAACCTAAAAAAGTAGCCACTTGATTGGGCCCAAAACCTCCGGAAGTTTCAAAATTGGATTGGGTTCCTGTCACTACATCTTGAATATTAGGAGTATAAAAAATAAGGTATATGGTACAGGAAATAATTGGCAAGCCTATACAAAGAAGGATATTATTTACTTGTTCTAATGATATTCGGCGTCTATACGTATATAAAGAAGCAATGGCCAAACAAACGGGACCAGAAATATTAAATGCAATACTATTCCTAAGATTGGTGTCAAAGTTAATAACAAAGGTCGACAGCACCACACTGGGAATCAATAGTAATAAAAACAACCAATAAGGGGTCGCTCCTCTTGAAAAACCAGTATAATACATCCCTAAGAATATAAAAATCATTACCCCATACTTAGAAAATTCATATGTAATATTGCCCCCTGTCATCCGCAGCAGCACCTCAGCTCCTACCACATAGGCAGCTATCATTAAAGCTTCATGATTTTTATTTTGGGTTTTAATCATATAATAAAGACCTAATATAAAAATAGAGTAACCGTATAGTTTAGCTGTAAAAGGCACCAAATAAATAACGAACCCAATAAACACATGGAATAAGATTAAGTAGAGATAAGAGGATTCTTCTTTTTTCATTTCAAAATAGTGGTTTGCAACCAATTTAAATAAGGTATAATAACAGCTTGTTCAGAATAAGTTTCTAGTACAGTTTGAAAAAGAGAGTCACCTAATTGTATTCTTAAATTTTCATTTTCAATGAGTTGCAATAGGTCGTTATAAAATAATTCTGATTCCTGGCTTGGTACCATACATCCATTCACTCCATTTTGAATGACTGAATTGATTTCACCTACATCGGTAACTACAACCGCTATTTTACACAACCCATATTCCAATAGAGCTACTGGTAACCCTTCCGATTTAGAGGTTAATATTCCAATTGTACTTTGTCCCAAAATAGCACTTATATCCGATTTTGTCCCATATATAAAAACGGTCTCTTTTAATTCTAATTCAACAATACTGCTTTTTAATTCATTTGCATACCCGTCCTTACTGTCTTTTCCTACTAAATGAAAAGTCCAATCAGGATGATAAATTTTCAACTTTCTTGCCACCTCTACTAATAAAAAATGATTTTTTTGTTCCCTCAAATTAGCCAAACATACAATCCGCTTCCCTTCTATTCCTTTCAAAATAGTATTCCCTTGAGTTGTATTTTCATCAGATGTAAAATTAGGCAAATACACCGTGTTATTAAAACGCATTTGCACTTTTGCCCAATCCTTTAATTTGTGGTTTACTGCTATAATTCCAGAAAAAAAAGGAAGTACCGCTTTTAATATCTTAATAGGCCTTTTGTGTAAAAACTCACTGTCCCCATAGTGATCATGCCATATTAATTGAATTGAAGGACAAATCAACTTTAAAAGGAAACCAGTAAAAAAAGAGGTACTATGTGCCTGTATAATGGTAATTTTATGCAGTTTTACAAAGGCTTTCAATCGAAACACCGCTTTCAAATCGAAACTTCCTTTTTTATTTAAAAAATGATAAGTCACATTCGCATTAAGTTGCTGTAAAAGCGGTCCCTCAAGTCTCGTAGCTATTAATCCTGAGAACTCCACTTTTTTAGTTAAAGCATTTGCATAATTAACGGCCATACGTTCAGCGCCTCCTGCGGCTAAAGAATCTATGATTTGAAGTATGCGCATGTATTTACTATTTCTATTTTCAAATATATCTCTTTTAAATTTAGTTCGATAATTAATATCGAATTTAACAATTCGAAACTGGCAAACTATATTAATTTAGAAAAAATCTTATAAATAATTTGTCGTATTTTCGGCTTTTAGCAACTTAATGTAAATTAGAAGTGTTGAGTAACTTTTTAATTTCGCTTTCAAATATATCTAGAGTATAATGTCTAGACCAATCCACTGCCTTCGTTTGCATAGCATCACAAACCTTTTGATTATTTATTAGGTCAATTACTTGTTTGCAGTCCTCTTCTAAATCCATTTCTAATAAAACACCTCTATTTCCGTAATCTAACATATAAGGAATACATGATATTGCTGTTGCAATGGGAACACATCCCCAAAACATGCCTTCTGCAATCGCTTTGGGCCAACCCTCACTTTCAGATGCCAAAAGTACAAAATGACTTTCTTGATAGGCTTTTTGAATCCTTTCTTTTGATTGATTTCCTTCAAAATGAATTAGAGAATCTAAATTCTTATCTAGCACATAATGTTCCAATTTCTTTCGTTCAATTCCTTCTCCATACATCCGTAAAGAAACAGCAATCCCTTTTTTATATAAGTTTTCTACCAATTGAATCGCATACAAAGGGTTCTTTCCCTTTACTAGTGTACCAACGAAAACAAATTTAATTGTACTTTTTAAATCTTTTGTGACAATTGGCTGTTTGTCCTCTTCTTTGTAAGTAGCCGTAAAAAAAGGTTTTATATTTTCCGTCATGCCTTCCCACTCGCCATAGACCAAAACCTGCATATTTCGAGTCAAAAAAGTATTACTTAAAACCCATTGTTGTAATTGATAGGTCCAAGGTTGCTTGGATTGCGGATCCCAATTACCAGCATATTTGGCTGTTTTAATTTTGTTTGGAAATAAAATTTGAACAAAACAAGCTACTAAACCAACATTACCGGGGCAGCGAAGGTGAATGTGATCAGCATTTTTCATAGCTTTAAAAATGGTCCAAATAATCTTGGGTAATTTAAAAAGAGTAGCTAACACTGATCTTAAAGATAAAACATCGAATTTTGAAATAGCTATCAATTGTATATTTTGATGTATATAAGAACTATCAATGTCCGACTTTTTACAATCTGTTACTGGGGCAACAACAACCAATTCATCCACATTCTCTCCCCAAACATTCATTTCTCGAACATAGGGAGCATATGCATAATATAGACCATCTTGTTTTGAGTGCGGAACATGAGTAATTATTACAAATTGCATATCAAAGTATTGAAATTTCTACAGTATGCATCCATATTAAACAGTTCTTCAAAAGTTTTTCTGGCACATAAAGACATTTGTTCATGTTGACTAAAATTATTCTCTACCTTCTCAAATAAAGCGATCATATCGATATGAGTTGGATTAAATTTAAAGCAATCGCTACCTTCAGTCAAATAACTAGACAATCCTGTAGTATTCGAAATTAATAATGGTGTTTTATTCATCAATGATTCTAGTCCAACTGTAGGTAAATTATCAAATTTAGAAGGTATTATGGTAAAATGACTTCCTTTTAAATAATCGTCAATATCACTATAATCCAAACCTCCTAAATAATGAATTTCAGGTTTGTTTTTAATTAATTCAATTATAATCCCAACTTCGCTTCCAATTCCAGCAATTTTTAATACAATACTTGAATTAGGAACCTTTTCTTTATAAGCATAAAAAGCATGAATTAAATCAACAACCCCTTTTGAAGGATCTATCCTTCCTAAATACGAAATAACAATAGTATTATTTTTTATTAAATTTATATTTTTAAATCGATCAAGCATAGGGTTTAAAAGTACTATTCCAGTTTTGAGATTATTATGCATCAATAAATTAGCTTTAGCTAATTCCGAAGGGCAAACAATTACATCACATAAAAACTTATAAAATATTTTTTTTCGAAAAAACAATATTTTTTGCTTTATCGAAACCTTTTTTATATCTGCAAGTAGCTGCTCTCTCAATGTATGATAATATTCAAATGTTTTAACGCTACCAAAAGACAATAATTTAGAAACCAATATACTGATATTACTTCCAACAAAATGTCCAATTACAACATTTGGTTTATATTTTAAATGTATTTTTATATACCACCAAAAAGCTTCAATAGTTGTAGGCCTATTATTGGAGGGCCAAGAACACACAACAATACTACCTTTATCCATAACTATAAATTCCTTTTTTAGAAAATAAGGATGATGAGAAACAAAAACAACTTGATGACCTAAGTTAGCCAAATGATGGGCTAAATGATAACTCATTGCTGAAAACGAGACTTCACTGTAATTATGTGCTATAAGAATTGTTTTCATTAATTTAAACTTATTTTTTACGCTTTTGTTGCTTCTAAATAAATAGTAGAACCATTATAATTATTAAACATAGATTTTAAAAAATCAATATAAAATTTTTTGCTTTTTATTTCCAGATAGGGAAATTTTTTTACTGTAGCCTTACATTTAAAAAAGTGATTAATTTCGAATATAGCGGTGATATTTTCTTTGGTAAAAAAGTTCAAATGGACTGGCGGTTTATCCTGAAATATCGCATCTTCCTCCCTTTTTGGGTAATTATAAATTTTATTGTAATTAGGGGTAGAAAGAATAATTTTTCCATTTTTATTCAATTTTTTATAAGCCAACTCCAGAAATAATTTTAAATCCTGCAAGTGTTCTATTACTTCCCATAGCATAATTACATCAAACGATTCTTCTAAAGTATCAATAGCAGTAAAATCATCATTAATGGTATTCAATTTTAAAAATTGAGATTTTTGATACGATTCTTTATCAATTTCAATACCTAAATATTTAATCTGCTTATTTTCATTACGAATATAAGAACCAATTAAACCGATACCGCTTCCTACTTCAAGAACAGATTCACATTTTCCATTAAGAATATGCTTTTTTAGAAGCCTTGACCGATGGTATCCAACTTTAATTTTTTTGTTTTCCAAAAGCATATCGTATTCTACTACAGCATGATTCCTATAAATTGCATTCTCTTCATTATATAATTCATCATAAACTCTTATAAATTGATCTTGAGAATAAATCGTTAAACAAAAAATCAGTTTGCAATTTTTGCATTGTCCTAAATTATAGGTTTTATTAATTAATGTAACTTCACTTTTACAAACTTTACATTCTTTGTGATAAATCATAATTAATTCATTTTGTTTTTTGGTAATAATACAATCTTTCAAATTTATTCTTAACACCTTCTTAAATTCATGTTTAATTAGTCTGTCCAGTTAGTATTCTTTAGCTATCAAATTAATTAATCACTTGTAAACTCTAGATAACTCTCATAAACTTATGAAGGATACTATAAATACCTAAACAAGAAAAACAAATAAGAACAAGATAATTAGCTATAATAAAATTGTGATTAATCTTTTTCTCGACTTGATATTGATTGTAAAATACAATTGCACTTATAAAAACTGCAATATACCATCTAGGCTCAATAAAAGAAATTATAATAAGTGAAAAAATACAAAGCATTACTATTAACGAATATGGGATAAACATTTCTGGATTCAAAATATTCTTCTTTTTTAAATTTGTTAGAATAAAATAAAATGGAAATACCAATATTAATCCTAACTGTCTTAATCCAAAAAACATAGAATAATAGAAATCTTTAAAAAATTCTTTGATGGTCAAGGAATAATCAAAAGTTAACCCTTCAACTATTCCATCAGGCAGTGACTTTGGTCCATTTATAATTAAATATTTTTGAGTTTGCTCCCAACTTGGATGACTAAAATTTTGAATATCGCCATTATTCACAAGTAATTGGGCTAAATATTGACGTTGCGTCCAACTTACTTTAATCCCAGAAGGAGGCGTTTTAGCATCATATGATAATTTGTCATTCAATTTCAGACTGGGAACATTTACTCCTATAAAAAATAAAAATAATAGCATAGGAAATATCATTTTTTTATTAAAAAAGGGAAACCCATTCGTATAAAGAAAATAAAGACCTATCATCACAACAGGCAAATAAACCACAAACATTTCTCTGGTAAAAAAGGAAACGATCAATCCTGACAAAGCAAGTACTTGACTGTTCATTTTCTTATTCTCACAGAAATAAAAGACCTCTGTCATGAAAACAACCAACCCCGTAAAGAAAAGAGCGTCATTAGTACCTGCAAAAAAATATTTGGATGTGGCCAGAAAAAAAAATAAATAAAAATAAAATTGTGAAGCTTTTATTTCGGCAATTTTAAAAAAATATAACAGTAACAAGAGTAGCAAAAAAATATTAGCTGTTTTTAAAGCCACGTATTCTTTCAAAAAAAACGAAAATGGATATACCATCATCATATAAGGAATCGAAATACTTTTTTCAATTGCTGCAATCCAACCATACTTTTTAATAAAAATCAAATCATTTAAAAACAGAGTCTCATCTCCCCCCCCTTCAGCCACAATAAAAAAATAATAAAATGACAACACGAAATAAATCGAGACCAACACCTTAAAAATCAAATCAATCTTTAAATTGTATTTAGAATACAAATACTTCATAATGCATTTATTATTTCTTGAACATTCAATTCATAAAACATCGGTAATCGCAACAAACAATCTGAGTACCTGTCAGATTCTGACAAATCTAGACCAAAGGAACTCTTTTTGTAGAAAGAACTCCCATGAAGGCTTATATAATGGAATACTGAAAGTATTTCTTTACTTTTCAACTTTTCGATAATGCTTTGTCGCTGTTCCATTGTCTTACATACGATATAATACATATGACCGTTATTAGTGGCGAATGACGGTAGTATTGGTAATTGGATATCATTTTCAAACGCCCAATTTTGCAATTTACTGTTGTAATGATCCCAATGTGATTTCCGAACTTGTTGAATATCTTTTATGTTTTCTAATTGAGCCCAAAGGAAAGCGGCAATAATTTCGGAAGGCAAAAAACTGGATCCCACATCTACCCATCCATATTTATTGACTTCCCCTCTAAAAAAAGCAGAACGATTTGTCCCTTTTTCCCAAATAACTTCAGCTCGCTCTGAAAATCGCGTATCGTTAATGGCAAGCATTCCTCCTTCTCCAGATATAATATTTTTAGTCTCATGGAATGAAAAAGCTGCCAAATGACCAATAGAACCTAAGGCTCTCTTTACACCATCTTTCCCAGTGTAAAAACTATCAATAGCTTGAGCGGCATCTTCAATCACATAGAGATTATATTTAGTAGCCAAAGCCATAATCTTATCCATATCACAGGCAACCCCAGCATAATGCACTGGAACAATGGCTTTGGTTTTGCTGGTGATCAATGCTTCAATGCGGTCTTCGTCTATCCCAGGATGATCTTTTCTACTGTCTGCAAAAATTATGGTAGCACCACGCAGTACAAATGCATTGGCAGTAGATACAAAAGTATAAGAAGGCATAATAACCTCATCCCCTTCTTTTATATCAATCAACAGTGCTGCCATCTCTAGCGCATCCGTGCAGGAAGTGGTCAACAAACATTTGTGAAACCCATAGTTGCGTTCAAAAAAATCATGACACAATTGAGTATAATAACCGTTTCCTGAAATCTTCCCTTTTTTGACAGCGTCTTCAATGTAAATCAACTCTTTTCCAGTAAGATAAGGCTTATTGAATGGAATCATATCAAAGTGTCTTAAATTTAGAATCTTTAATCTTAATAAATTTTGATTCAAAATATTTGTAAGACAAAGAACTAAATAATATTGTTATTATAAAAATTAATGGATACAACAATAAGCAATAAAGAAAACCTTTCTCATAGTTGAGATAATATTTATTTACAAATGGAAAAACGAGAAACATTACAAAAGTGTGGTACATATATATTCCAAATGAAATCTTACCTAAATAAGAAAAATATCGATTTCTAAATATCCACGGATTTTTATCGTTAATGGAAAATAAAATTAAGATTAAAAATAGAAAACTTATACTGATTTCTTGAATGACATCAATGAAAAATTGCTGAAAAAGAAGTGTTAAGACAAGACAAACTACAAAAAAATAGGCAGTTTTTGATTTTGTATATCTTTCGATTATATTTTTTTTATAAAAGAAAAAGTAGCCTCCAATAGCACCTATCGCCATAAAATGAAACGGAATGGATTTTATCATTACCGAAAATGGATAAAGAATGTAATCATTTTTGGATAAAAAAATAAAAAAAGGAACTAAAAATAAAACACTAAAAAAGAAACCTATGATTCTTTTATTGTTAAAGAATAAAATAAATAATGGCCAAATTATATAAAATTGTTCTTCAACACCCACTGACCAAGCTTGTGTACATCCTGTAATGAAGTATCCAGAGTATAAAGCCACATTTGGCATTAGAAACAAATAAAAAACTATTCCTTTAAATCCATAATTATGAGCTTTTATAATTTCAATATAAGACAAAGTATCTTCTTTGAATATTTCAAAATTTAGAGCCAATAAAGGTATTGCAATAACCGATATTGTAAAAATTAGATAATACAAGGGCCAAATTCTATATATCCTTCGTAAGAAGAATTTTTTTAACACAACAGTCCCATTTATTTCTTTTTCTTTCAATAATAAATAAGTAATCAAAAAACCGCTTAAAACAAAAAACAAAAAGACTCCATTTTTACCTAAATTACCAATAAAATAAGACATAAAATCATACTTTCTATAAATTGAAAGTAAGCTATTATGAAGCTCAACATGATGAAAAACAACTGACAATGCAGCAATTGCCCTCAACTCATTTAAACCATTAAAAAAAAAAAATTTCTTTATTTCTATCATAACATTATATAAACCTACTTGAAATTTGATATCAGAATAAATATCATTCTTTTTAAAATTCTATTTTTTAAAATTTAAGAGTTCTTCAAACGTATCATATTCTCCAATAATGACTAATTATCTTTTTTTCTATTATTTTACAACCTAATTTCGTATAGAATTCACAGGCTATTTTATTTTGAAATTGAGTTGGAATTCTTAATTCTCTAATCCGACGATTAACCAATTCTATCTCGACAGCATTTATCAGTTTTCTTCCTATTCCCTTACCTTGATATAGAGGACTAATCGCAATTAAGCCAATGGTTGCTATATCATCTAAAAGCTTATAAGTGACAAAACCTACAATCTCATTTTCAAATTTGTAAACTAAAACCGCATCCGCAAACCCTTCATTAAAAGAATTATCGACCCATTTGTGGTATAGCTTTTTGAATTCTGCCTTCTTGAAATTTGTATCTAAATTAAAGCGGCTAAATTTGCCACTTTCTAATGCTAGTCTATAAATTTGCTCTTTATTGTCGTTTTTTTTAGCGACACTAATATTTTCATCAATTATATTCTTACTATCCATTATCATTTTTGAAAAAACAACTTTAGTCTCTGAATAAGTATTAATAAATTTATTGATCTCCAAATTGAAGTCTTCATCACTGATTATATAAATCAAATCCCAATCATTCAAATCTTCAAAATTAGGAGAGCCACTATTTAAGTCCAATAAACCGATACTTCTATTAAAAAAAGAAGAGTCCCATTCTAAATTCTTAATCATTATAATTTTTCATCAATGATAAATGTTGGCCTATTCTTTGTTTGATCAAAAATTTTACCAACATAAATCCCAGTTACACCAATAGTAGTAATTATAATCCCTGATAAAAACCAAATGGAAACAATAATTGAGCTATACCCCAAAACTTCTATTTGATTTGTTACCGTTAAGTAAATATTGTACAGCCCAAATAGAAATGAAATCAAAGAAATAATCAATCCAAACCTAACAAACAATTTTAAAGGTTTATTAGAAAATGAAATAATTGAATTAAAAGCCAAACTTATTAATTTTGAAAAATTATAACTCGAATTTCCTTCTTCTCTTAATGCATGTTCAACAATAATAGAAGTGGAGTTATACCCCACAAATTTAACAAATAAGGGGAAAAATTTAATGGAATCCGCAATTTGTAAAATAGAAGCAATTACTTTAGAATGATAAATTCCAAAATTAGCCACTTCATTATCATATTTTGTATCCGTAAAAAAACTATAAATTTTTGAAAAGAGTAACGAAGTCATTTTTTTAAAAAAACTATCCTGTCTATTTTTTCTTTTTGCCAAAACAACATCAAACCCTTCTTGAGCTTTTTTATATAGTTTTAGCACTTCTTTAGGTTGATCCTGTAAATCACAATCTAGTACTACAATCCATTCTCCTTTTGCCATTGTTAAACCAGCCATAATTGCAGGATGTTGCCCAAAATTCCGGCTTAATCTGACACTCTTCACCTCCGGGAATTTATGGGATATCGCTTTCATTACATCCCAGCTTTTATCTGGGCTTCTGTCGTCCACTAAAATAATTTCAAAGGATGTGTTAATATCCGTCATCACTTTTTGGATTTCTTCAACCAATTTCTCAAGAATCATTTCTGCCTTATAAACTGGGCTTACAAATGAAATAACAGGATTTGTCTCATTCATTATTATTACTATTTAACAGTCACTAAAAGCACTAAAAGTATCAATAATAATCCATTTACCCTCGCCATAGTTAACATTTCTATTAAAAATTTAAATACTAAAAACTTAATTGAGTGCACTATGTTTAGACTATTACGCTATCCCTATTTTATTTATTTTGGCTTAGCCAACCACAAACTCCACCAACCTACTGTTCTGCCCACTGCTTCTGTGAAAGCTTCCTTTTTATTTTTTGTACTCAAGCTATTAATATATCGAATCACTATGAGGACTAAGGTTATAGAATGCCACTTCCATTTTGCATTTAGAGTCGGTTTCGGATTCTTTGTTCGCCACACATACCAGCCATTACGCACCACCATTTTTCCGTATTTATATTGGTTTGGCCTTCCCGATGGATGGTGATAATGCCTTAACTGCACTTTGGTGTTGATTGCGTTTTTTCCAAATTGCAGAGCCCTGATACTGAAATCAGCATCTTCATACAAACCATATCCCTCAAAATAAGTGGAGAATCGTATTGAATCAAACACTTTTTTACGAAATGCAAATGACATACCTATTAGTAAATCAACTTCATAGGTTTTTCCATTCAAAGGAAACCCACAGGTTTTACCATGTGAATAATCGGGCATTCTCCCGGGACCAAGATTGGATTGCAATCCCAGAACATTACGCATTACATTGCGCTGCCCTTCCTTGTACACAAATCCTTCAAATTGAAAATAACGAGTGGAATCATATTTTTTATTGGTTTCTGCCAAGCTCCAACCATTTTCGTTAATCGCAACGCCTCCAACACCCGAGATTTCTTGATTATCTGCAAATGTTTTGATTAATTCCTCAAAATAATTTGGCGTCAATTCAGTATCATCATCCAAAAACGCAATAACACTACTCGTATCAGCTACTTTATCCAATCCAAAATTTCTTTGCTTGGTCAAACCCCTGCAATTTTCAGGCACCAAAAAGTAATGAATATTTACAAATTGATTTTTGGCAAGTGCATTTGTAGTATCTTGGTTTGACGACCCATCAATTATTAAAATTTGATCAGGATATACCGTTTGCAACTGAACAGATTGCAATAATTGCATCAGAGCTTGAGGACGCATATAAGTGCAAACAATTAGGGAAAACTTCATTATTTATTTTTTAATTTATTAGCCCAAAATATGCTTTGATTCCATTGTTTTTGAAAAACAGTATAATACCGTATAGGGTTCTTATTTCCTTGATGTTTATAATACTTGAAAAACAAAATGGTTTTATAGCCGGACAACTGTTCTTTGGTATTATGTATCAATCTAAACAGCATTATTGTAGGAGAAGGTTTTGGCATTATTGTTTCATTATCCCAAGCCAGTTTTGGTTTAATTCTAAAACCGCCCATAGGTGCACTTAAATGAAGAATACTCGGTTCTGGGAAATAGAGTACATCGTACCCTATGTTACGCAATTGCAGACCAAAATCACTATCCTCTCCATAACCAAATTCTAGCCCCATATTAAAAGATACTTTTTCTAATAATTCACTTTTAAGGAAACTATTTCCTGAACCAAATATGGAAGCTTGATTTACAAAATTATTGATATTATACTCATTTTTCTTCAAATAAGAATTAGAAACAACGGTACTACCATATTTAATTATATTATCAAAAGTCTTTTCTATTAAATCTGGTGTAAACCTATTATCATCATCATTAAGAAAAACCCATTCACTTTCTACCTTACTTAATGCAATATTTCTTGCATTGCACGCTCCCGGTTGATGCGTAAAAGTATGATTTATAACAAAAGGCCACTCTTCATTATGTAAATAATCCAATTCCGATTTACTATCTGGTAGTGGATTTTGCTCAACAATAATAACCGTTACAGGTAGATGTGTTTGCTGCGCTAGATCTTTCAAAACATCATACAGGTAGTTGCTTCTGCCAATTGTGGGAATAATAACATCTATTGTTCTTTTATCTACTACTCTTAATGATGATTCAACCGTTATGGCATCAAGATTAATTCCATTTTTATTTCTGTTTTTAAAAAAAACAGCCTTTAAAAAAGCTCCAAAAGGAAACTTCCCTTCGTAAATCAATATATTCAATAACAACAATAACACCCATCTAGCTCTGTAATGCTGTTTTACAAATTTGAAAAGGGTATCAACCGATGCGCTATTCTCTTTAAAAACAATCGTTTCTCTCAAAAGTTTGGGCTCTGAATAACAGAGTAATCCCAATGGCATACAAATTTTCGCGATAGAATTAAGATAATATTCAAAATCCGAATCTAATTTTATCTTGTCTTTTATAGCAGTAAGAACTGATGCATGAACAATTCCAACCAAACTGCTCATTTGCCATGTAGGATAGGATACTCTTTTATTGATGTTTACAAATGGGGATTCTTCTACATAACCAACTTTACTACCTAAATAATTTTTATCTTCAGGGGTATAAGAAAGTATCATTTTATTATGATGAAATAAAGCTGGTATTAAATCTAAATTAAGTTGCTTTTTGACACTTGAACTGCACCAAAGTATTTTTTTATTAGGAAATTGTAGCGCTAGAACATGCAAACCTGCCGCAATAGTCAACTTATAATCAAACTTAATTTTTTGACCATTTATAGCAATAACATCTATAATCTTCGCATTATGATGGTATACTATTATCAAAACTTGCCTATTAAAGATTTATAAAACAATAAACTCTGTTGAGCTACAATTGACATACTAAATTTTCGCTCTATTTTTTTTCTAGCTTCTATTCCTAATTCTTTTTGCAACCCTTCATTTTGAAGTAATTGAATGATTTTATTAGCATATTCCGAATGCTGACTAGGTTGAACCAAAAAACCATCAATTCCATCATCAATCACTTCTTTAGACCAGCCTATATTAGACGTAACAACCGATTTACCCATAGCCATCGCCTCGATCCACGACACAGGCAATGCTTCGGCATAAGAAGGAAAAATGCAAACGGTGGCATTTTCAATATGTCTTTTAATTTCCTGATAAGGAACACTTCCTAAGAACTTCACATTTAAACCAGCCTCTTCAGAAAAGAGTTCTTTCATCATTTGGAAAGTAGAGGTGTTTCCAGTTAATTTATCAGGCATATCCTGTCCTATTAAAATTAATTGGGCGTAAGGTATCTTTTCAATGACCTGATTAAAATAATGAGGAATTTCTAACACTCCTTTTTTTCTTATAATTCCACCAAAATATAAAATGGTTTTAACTTCATTATAAGTGCCATCATTACTAAATAAATTAGTGTTAATTCCGTTAGGAATTATCGTGAAATTTTTACTAGTTTTAAAAAGTTGATTAGTAACATCAGCAGTATATTGGCTCACAGAAAGATATCCATTAGCTTTTACCAATGCTCTTTTCTCGTGGAATTTATTAATCCATTTTACTGGACGATTATCTAAATGACAAAAATAAGTATCGGAACCATTCAATCGAATGACAATAGGACAATGTAAATTGATGAAAGAAGAAATTCCTTCCCAATCAGGGGTTTCAATAACATCAATTTTAGATATATTATTCTCATTAAGAATTATATTTTGAATTTTTTTTCTTGTCAAAAACCAAGATAATCCTTTTATTTTGATGTTTTTAATCTTGATTAAAGTGATACCACCTTCAATAAACTTATCATCTTTCTCTTGTCCGTAGACAAAAACTGTAACATCATGACCTAAAACGACTAACTCGTCACCCAGATTTTTAATACTTGTACCAATACCCCCAACACTTTTAGCATCATGAAAAGGAAAATGAGATGTTATGAAACCAATGTGCATTTTTTTAATTCTTTTTGGGTCTGATTATATTTTTGACCTTTGTTTTTATAAAAACTATAAGACTTCTTTTATTGACAGCAAGATAATATTTACACTCGAAAAAACCTTTAATTTTACCTGCAAAAGAAAAGTAAAGAGTATACCCTAGCGTTTCGAATACTTTTCTTTTATGAAGATTCTTCAAAAAGGAAATCTCTTTTTCGGTTGGATTGGTTGGAAAGAAAGCAAACAATAACTCTTTTGCCTTATGGTTACTCTTTTTTTGATTCAGGATTTTAGTGAACAATCCATAATCAAACTGTTTCTTAAAAAGATCATAATCTAAATATTTTGAAATATTCAAATACCTTCCTTTTAAAAACCCTATTGAATTTTCTTCTTTTTGAATTGCATTATAAATACAAAATGGAGGAATGACACAATCATTTACCAGCAAAAGCGATTCCTCGTTACGGGTAATATTTTCTTTAAAATCAGACCAATCACACATTTGAGTGTCGTTTGCAAAATGAAAATAATGAGACAAATATTCTTGCAGTATTAAATTTTTATTTTTTAAGGCTATCACCGTATTCCCTAAATCAATTTTTAGATTCAAATGATTGAATATTTTCCATCTTTCCGGAAAATAGTCTCTATCATTGTCTATTTTATTTTTTGCTTTAGTGAAATAATGTAGTGGTCGAACAACCGTACTGTGCTGTTTTTCTCCTAACCAAGCGCACCACCAAGAAAAAGTTGAATTGCTAATAATAAAATCATCACACAAACTACCCAATGCTAACTGCTCTATCCCTGAAAGTTGAGAACCAAAAAAAGCATTGTCTAGAAATGAAAAATGAAATTTACAGTAATCAATGTCATCGCTTAGTACGATAAGATTCCTTTCTTTCCAATCTGGAAAATTATGTATTAATGCTAGAATATAATAATTAACTGGCAATTGAAAATAATCCGGGTGATCAACAAAATCACCTCTCCGAATAGACAACAGTATCGTTTTTTTAGAAAAAGCCTCTTTATAGACGTTTTTTAATTTCTGAATAAAATCTACTTTAAATTCAAAATAATGTTTAGTTAACTCATTATCAAAATATTTTTCGGACTGGAACCAACCATCTAAATCATAATTTACAGAATCAAATGCTATAGATTCATAATGAAACTGTTCTTCTTTGTAAGCAATAAATTCTTGTTTTGATACAACTACTAATTCATTTTTAAAAAAATAATTATAACTCCATTTAGGAAAACAGAAATCATGATTATTTTCAACAGCAATACCTATAGTAGAAGCTATTTGAAATAATTGATTGCCCAAGTGCCCTTTTTTTTCGAGTTTTGAAAAAGTAATCATTATAAAAATTTAAATTTTGTTAAAGGGCCACATCTTTTATAATAATGGTTTATTCCATTTTACTAAAAAAATAATGTAGTCCTCATTTTTATTTGTTTTTATTCAACCACTATTTTGCACGCAACCTTTTATAATGATCCAGACTATATATAAACGTACTTTTAAAAAAAATCTTTTATAATTCTAGTGGTAAACAATCGAGCTCCTTTTTCATTCATGTGGCCACAAGAGGAAAAATACTGATCTCCTTGTACCACATTTTCATAATTGTGAATTTCGGGATAGATTGCATTTACTTTCCGAAAATAATTCAATCCTTTTACATTGGTACACATGGGGGTCATCACGGCAATTAGCCTAATATTATTTGCCTCACAAATCCGCTTAATTTCTTCATAATATTTATTACGAATCGGTTTCAAAGCACTTATATCGTTTTTCATATTACCCTTTTTATTCCCTAAAGCATGAAAACCTCCATTTTCTAAAGTGTTTGTCGATTGATTCCTTAAATTATTGCACATTTCTCGAAAACCTATTGAGCCATCAAATTTCACATAACGATAGAAAGGAATATAATACAATTCCCAGAAGTCTTCTTCTTCCGAGAAATGCTTTTCTATTGTTTTAGAATAATGAATGTAAGGCAAAAACTTTGCGGCAACTGCATCCGAACGGTGTTCGTTAGACAAATTTAAATCGGTTTCTATAATTAGGTTTTTGATAGCATATTTTCGCTCTATCATTAATTTTAATAACAAAGAAGCTTCAAACAAATGTCCACCGCTCATACCGTAATTAAAAGATTTTAGCTCTTTTTCTTCAAATAATTGGGTAACAAAATGATTGTTGGCTCTGGAAGAACCCAAAACCACCACATCATAATGTCGCGCTTTTGAATTGTAAACATAATCTATTTTTCCGCGATGGGAAGATTTCAAATAAACTTGTGTATAAACTATATCTAGGAGTAGTAAAGAGAATAATGTTATCCCTAAAATCAAGACGATGAAACCTAAAAATTTTTTCATTAAAATTGAAAATAAATAAATTCTTTATAATCGGAATAAGTTCCCAATGCAATTATTGCTGTGATGCACAAAGCCACTTTTAACAAACTATATCTTCCTGAAATAGGTTCGATTTTGGTTCTTGAATTCCATTCAACAAGAATAAAAATAAAAATCAACAATACAAATTCATAACTGTATCGTTCGTTTTCCAGATATTGCGCAACGAATTTTTGATCTGAAAAAATACGCGCAATATAATCGAAAGCACCACTAATGGATTTTGCCCTGAAAAATATCCAAGCCAAACAGCTTAAAGAAAAAGTACTTAGAATACTAAAAAAAACTTTCAATGAACTAAAATCCCACCCAAGCTCTACCGTTTCTATATTAGACCGATTTTTATTTAACAACAATAAGGGTAGAAAATACAAGGCATTTATAAAACCCCAAGCTATAAAAGTCCAATTGGCTCCATGCCAAAAACCACTTAATAAGAAAATCACAAACACATTTCGTACTTGATTTAGTTTATTTCCTTTGCTCCCGCCCAATGGAATATAGACATAATCCCGAAACCAAGAGGACAAGGAAATATGCCAACGTCGCCAAAACTCAGCGATATCTCTGGAGAAATAGGGATAATTAAAGTTTCGTAATAAATCCAATCCAAATAATTTAGACATACCCAATGCCATATCTGAATAGCCTGAAAAATCCCCATAAATTTGAAATGCAAAATAAAAAGCACCCAATAATAAGGATAAGGAATTCATAGAAGTATAATGATCAAAAATGGCATTGGCATAGGTTGCACAAGTATCGGCAATAACTACTTTTTTAAACAATCCCCAAATGATTTGATAGACGCCTTGTTTTGCTTTTTCAAAATCAAAGGTTCGTTTTACCTTTACTTGTGGTAATAAATGGGTAGCTCTTTCAATAGGACCAGCTACTAACAAAGGAAAATAACTGACAAACAAGGAATAATCAACAAAGTTATATTCGGCTTTGATTCTTTTTAGATAGATGTCTATGACATAGGAAAGTCCGTGAAACGTGTAAAAAGAAATCCCGACTGGTAGCACTACGTTCAATAATAATGGGCTAGTTTGTAATCCGAAACCGTTTATCAATTCCGAAAAAGACGCAGCGAAAAAATTATAGTATTTAAAAACAGCCAAGAAGCCCAAATTCGCAGTGATACTCAACCAAAACCAAAATTTCCTGGCAGTTTCCGTCTTAGCCTTTTCAATTTGAATACCAGTGTAGTAATCTAAAAAGGTAGAGAAAACCAACAAAAACAAAAAGCGCCAGTCCCAACAGGAATAAAAATAGTAACTCGCTACAATAAGCAGTGCGTTTTGGTTGCTTTTAGTTTTATTGAAAACAAACCAATAAAACACAAATACGATGGGTAAGAAAACGGCAAAAGAAAGCGAATTAAAAAACATGCTGCTATACGTGAGTTTATGAAATTATTGTTTTAATACTGTCCCAAATTCGTTTAGAAGCCTCTTCAGGTGGATCTTGATTAATTACTTTAAACCAATCTTTAGCATGTTTAACTGTTGCATTAGAATCTTCAAGTGTCTTTTCAATTTTTGATGCAATTTCATTCGCATTATTTAACCAAACTATAGATGCTTCATTTGGCATCGAACGAAAATGAACAAACCGATAACATTTAAAAATATCCCATTTTTTATTTACTTGATATTTTTGATTGTATCTAAAATAGCAACAGGGTTTATTATGAGATATAAAATCAAAAACCATTGAAGACCCCACATTTAGTACCATTTCACAATGTTCAGCTAAATTTGAGAGTAATTGATTATCAGCGCTAGTTGGCAGAATTGCATTCCAAGATGATGTTAATGGCTTCCAAAGTGGATCAATTGATACTATTACATCAGAATATTCTTTTATAATACTATCATAACGATTTGAAAAGTCCACAGGACATCTTCGAAAAATAATTCCCAAATTTTTACCCTTTTCATTTAAAATAGAAATAGCATTTGCAAGATCTTCAAGATACTGAGGATCATCAGGACTTGTTATACTATCATCTCCTGAAAAACAAATATACTTTCTGTTAATATCTAGCTTATTTTGTTCACAAAATAATTCTCTTGAAAGTATTTTATTCTTTTCAAAATGTACTTCAAATTGAGGTGTACCCGTTATAAAAATAGCTTCTGATTTTATGTTTGGATAATAAAATTGTAATTCTTTTTTCATGTACGTACTCCAAACAAAATAATAGTCGGTTTCTACCACCATTGTAGCTTTAGGTAAATTGTCCCATGAAAAAATAAAAGTAGCTGTAGGAATCCCTAAATCTTGAGCTGCAAGAAGAGGAGCAATTGCAATTAGTGGTCTTTGATTTGTACAAAAAACCAAACTAGGCTTTTCCTTTTGTAAGGTTTCTAAACTTTGCTTGTAAAATAGTGTTTTTCGTTCATAACGATTCATTTTTTCACGAATCTTGCCTAACCCTTTATCTGTATCATAGAAGCCAGTTAGAACCTGAATAAGAATACTTTTTGCTGCTATTTTTAAAGTTGAATAAGAAAATGGAAAACGGTAAGTATTATATACTTTGTCTTTAGTCTTCTTTATATTTAAATTAAGTTCCGCTTGAATTTTTATATTCTTATAGATATCTGTTAATGGATTTGGTTTTGCATTTTCAATCTTGATTTCCTGAAACCCCAGATCCGTTAATGGAAAAGGAGTATTATTCCAAAAAACGGCATCAAAATCTTGATTTTTTCCTATTTCATAAAAACTAGAATAGGCAAAATTGCGTAAACCAATTCCGTCTGGAAGTAATATAAATATTTTGTTATTGAACATTAAATCTATTTAATTTATTTTTTAATTCCCAAATATCGTTTTTTAATATGATTGATAAAAACAAATCGGGATTTATACTAATCATTAATAGCTTGTATCATCTCATACAAACTGATACATTGCCAAATATGGAAACTGGATTGAATATTACCCTCAAAATACAATTGCAACTCTTTTTCCAATGCTGTTTTATCAAACCACAACCTATATTTTGATTTTTCAATTGTTTCAAAACAATATTTAACCCATTTCTTCAAGTTTTCTGCTAACCATTCCCGTTGTGGCGTTTGTAAAGGCCTTTTTGGCGCAAAAACCAAATCATCAGCTAAATATTCTGAAGCGATTTCACGTAACATAAATTTAGTTACATCGTTTTTTATTTTAAAATCCAATGGTAACGAAAAAGCAAACTCTACTAATCTATAATCCAAAAAAGGTTCTCGCAATTCCGTGGAAAACAGCATCGAAATTCGATCATTGAAACGCAAGGCACGAGGGATTTTGGTATAAAACAAATCACGGTATTGCTTATTTAAAATTACTTCCATAAAAGGTTCTGCATAAATCGGCTTTACGGCTTTTGCTAGAAAAGCATCCGAAAGCATATTCCTTTTGAAGGGTGAATCCGTAACCCCTTGAATGGTGGCATCATTTTCTTTAGTGTAATAATCATAACCCGCCCACTGTTCGTCCATACCTTGACCATCGAGCAGTACCAATACATTATCTTTTCTGGCTTGCTCAAATAATTTGGCATAGGCCAAAGTTGGAATTCCACCGTAAGGTTCGTCTTGTTGCCCTTCCATCTTTTGTGCAAAATCAGGAACTTCATCCACTTGCAACAACACTTTCGTTAACGGATTTTTGGTTTTGGCAACCATCATTTCTACCCAAGGTAACTCATCATACTCTGAATTATCCGTGTAAAAAGTATAGGCATTAATTTTATTATTATTATTTCCCGAACTATTAACCATCGCTAATAAAACAGAACTATCTAAACCTCCACTAATATTGAAACCAACTGGAACGTCTGATCGAAATCGTAATTTAATACTATCTTTTAAAAGCATTAAATAATGATTCTTAGCTTGCTCATAAGTTAAATTCGTAGATTGTTTTGCTACTTCATCTTCAAAAAAATACCATTTTTTCAGTATTAATCGCTCGTTTTGAAATTCCAAAAAATGCCCCCCAGGCAATTGTGCAATTCCTTCCCAAAAAGTTTCGTCAATATTTCCATACGAGCCATAGGCAAAATAGGAGGCCCAAACCTTCTCGTTTGGAGTTTTTGAAATCCCTGCAGCATGTATCGCTTTTATTTCTGATGAAAAATAAAAGGAGTTATTTTGCTTGCTATAAAAAAAAGGTTTGACCCCAAATCGATCTCTTGCAGCAAATAACTTTTTGTCTTGAATATCCCAAATTGCAAACGAAAACATACCATTCAACTTTTGTAGGCATTGCTTACCATAGATTAAAAACGCCGCCAATAAAACTTCGGTATCTGAATCTGTTTTAAAAACATAGTGTCCTTTCAACTCGGCTTTAAGTTCTATATAATTATAGATTTCACCATTAAAGACGAGAACATAGCGACCAACTGGATCCAAAAAAGGTTGGTTGGATTGTGGAGATAAATCTATAATAGCTAGCCGATTATGCCCTAAAGAAGCAAAACCTCCATCAATATAGGTGCCAGTTGCATCTGGACCCCGATGGTGCTGACTTAACAACATCGCGTCCAACTGGTAATTGTTGAAATCACCAACTATTCCTGCAATTCCACACATTATTTTTGATTATTTTTTATCATTAACTCGGCCTTTTCCCAATCGGCTAACGTATCAATATTTATATACAATTCTGGAGTAGATTCAATGAATGAAGTACTTCTTCCATACAAAGAATGCTGTTTCAATAAGACTTCGGTTTTCATTATATAAATACTTCCGTCTCTATGATAGGCCTCTGGGAGGTCTTGTCTTCTGCTGATAATTTTTTCTTCGCCAGTGGCAATTTTTAAGTTCCCTTCGGGGTTAACTTCAAAAGTCCAATGTGGATTGTATTCATGAGGTACTTTTTGTACTGAAACTAGAGAATCACAGCCGCTTGCGATAAATTTTTCAATGGCTTTATCTAAAAATACAAGAGTTCTAAAAGGACTGGTAACTTGTAGTAGACAAACAGCATCAAAAAAAATGCCCTGATTCTCATACCATTCTAAAGCATGAATAATGACATCAATTGTTGGTGTTTGGTCTTCAGCTAATGCTGTAGGTCTTATAAATGGCGCTTTAACACCCAAACTCTCGGCAACACTAATTATCTGGTTATCATCACTAGACAAAATTAGATCTGTCAAATACTTCGATTTCAAAGCAATTTCAGAAGTAAATTGAAACAATGGTTTTCCATTTAACAATTTAATATTTTTCCCTGGTACCCCTTTTGATCCGCCTCTCGCTGGTATGATTCCTAAAATCCGCATCCTAGTACATAATGGTTTTATGAAACTGCAAAGGCAATTGCATTAATAATTCAGCTATTTGTGTACCCGCATTTCCATCTCCATAAATAGTTGAAGAGAATGATTTTCCTCTTTTTACAGATTCCAAAATAGCATCTTCAATTCGATCCTGACAATAATCAACATCGATACTATTTCCTCCTCGATCTCTCCTGTTTTGACGAGAACCGATGTTTACAACAGGAATACCTAAAAACGCGCATTCCCGTATTCCTACACTAGAATTTCCAATTAAACAATCGCTGTGTTGCAATAATTGTAAAAAATCTTTACCTTCCATATTCTTAAAAAAATGAACGTTGGGCAACTGATGCAGCTCTCTAAAAGCACGAATTCCTGTTGAAGTTCCATCCGCTCCAGCATCTACGTTAGGCCAAAACCAAAGTGTGGGTTTATTTAATTTATGAATCGCTTCCAGAGTAGCTTCAATATGTTTTCTAGAATCCTGGTATTCGGTAGTTACCGGATGTTGCATAACGACTAAATAGCCTTCAGACAATTCTGGTTTTGCCCCTACTCCTCCATATTTTTCATACGGATCAAAAGCAAGTGTTTTACTTAGTAACACTTCATCAGCCAAATCAATAGAAGGACAACCTGTATTGAAAACCATATTAGGGTCTTCTCCCAATTTGATAACTCTTTCTTTAGCATTTTCAGATGCTACAAAATGATAATCCGCTAATTTCGTGATGGCATGCCTTACTTTCTCATCAATATTACCTGTTACTTCCCCCCCTTGAATATGAGCCAAAGGGATATTCATATAGGAAGCCGCAATGGCAGTAGCCATCGTTTCAAATCGATCGGCAACTGTTACAACAATATCTGGTTTCAGATTATCAAAAACGGTAGATAGTTCCAAAATTCCAATTCCAGTTGTTTTAGCAGCGGCCGTCAAATTCTCTCCTTCTAAAACATTAAATACTTTTGCAGCAATAATAAAACCATCTTTTTCAATATAATTCACAGCAGAACCGTAGCGATCTAATAAAGCTGATGCTGCAACCACTAATTGTAATTCCAAATCAGGATGATTTTGAATCGCCGACAAAACTGTTTTTACGCGACTATAAGAAGGACGCGCCGTTATTACTACAACTATTTTTCTTTTTGGCATTTTAATTTTATTATTCTTGGGTTTAAAAGTAGGTAAAAAAGCGGACAAGGGGAAAGGTTATTTTTTGCCCTCACGTCAGTTCGAGTGATTTTTTTAAGCATAGAATACTTCTCTTTTTAAAACAAAACATCCAGGTTTAAAAATCGTATTGAAAACGGTTGCATATTCAATACTTCTCGATACATTTTTAGTTTAATTCATTTTTGTTTTTAAATCCTATTCCGTCAAGCCAATAACACTCGAAGTGACTAACCAACTATTCAACTAACAAACATTAGTTAGAGTGACCGCATTTTTGCGGCGGAATCGAGCACCATTATGTAAACAAATCCCCCTCATTCAAAAAATCCCATTGATTTAAATCTCGATTCAAAACCGTCCCGATAACCTCCTGAAATCGCAGGGCGTCAATCCCAAACCCTTTTGGTTTCTTCGCTTCTAAGTCATCAAAAGTAATAACATGATTTTTAGGTAAATTTTTATTTACTGCTAATGATTTTTCAAAAATTTGTTTGAGTTCAGAAAAATAAGAATTGTTATTTTTATCAATAGGGTTTGACAAGGCGATTGCAACATTTTGCACAGCTAAAACTAATGCTGCAGTTTCTGGAATGGTTAAAGATGCTTTGGAATCCGGACCAAATAGTTGGCGGTCAAAAACAACATGAAACTCCAGAATACTAGCACCCAAAGCTGTTGCTGCAATACACGTTTCCATGCGAGCAGAATGATCTGAAAAACCTACAGCTACCTTGTATCTTTCTTTTAGTTCTTGAATCACATTCAAACCATACTGTTCTGGCAAAGTAGGATAGGCAGTCGTGCATTGCAAAATAGAAAAATTAACCTTTCTTTCTTTCAGGAAATCGACAGTTTGATCTAATTCGGCATACGAACTCATGCCCGAAGACAAAATCACAGGTTTACCAGTTTGTGCAATTTTCTCCAAAATTAAGAAATTAGTCACCTCACCGGAACCTATTTTATACTGTGTGACTCCAATTTCTTCAAGCCAATCTACCGCCAAATTACTAAAAGGGGAACATATAAAATCGAGTCCTACAGCATCACAATGTTGCTTTATATCTCTCCATTGATCTAAAGAAAAACCCATTCGTTTCCAATAGTCAAACCGAGTTTCATCCTCCATAGAAAATTTTACTCGAAAAGGTTCGTGTTCACTACTTTCTGCCTCAGCGATATGCAGTTGAAACTTTACTGCGTCAACACCAGTTTTGGCAATCGCATCGATATACGAATATAAAATACCTAAACTGCCCTCGTGTGCCTGACCAATTTCAGCTATTGTATATGGGGTTAATTTTTTCAAAAACATATTGAGTGTAGATGGGTTGTATATTTGGTTATTTACTAACAAAAATACTTTTTTTATAGCTATTATTGAGAATTGACATGCATTTTAAAAATACACCTGTAATAACCCTTAAAAGAGAAGTTTGAACACGGAATTAAATTAATCTAAAAACAATTGATAAATACTTAAACTACATTTCAAAAATAAGAGTAAGTTGACTAATTATTTCTTAAATTAGCAACAAAGAATTTTGCAAACTGTACTCTAAAAACATTCTACATTAAATTCCCAATCTCTTAACACATCCTGATATAGGTGATAATTAATAAAAAAATGATTAAAACACTAATAAAAAAAATTACGCCTGTAAAATTTCAAAACATTATATTTAAACTTAATGATAATGTAAGACATCTAGGAAAAAATGTACAATGTCCTATTTGTCAATCAAGTTATAAAATTTTCAGACCTTATGGTTTGAATAATAACATATCATGTCCAAAATGTGGTTCTCATCAAAGACATCGATTATTGTGGAAATACTTTAAAGACAAAAATCAAATTCCTAACAAAAAAAACATCCAAATACTTCATTTCGCTCCGGAGAAATTCTTTTATGATTTATTTTCAAAAAGTGATACTATTGAATATTTTCCAGTCAATTTATCCCCTGAAATTTATAATTACAAAGGCAAAATTAAGATTACTAAAGTTGATATTACAAATATTCCATTCGAAAATAATTATTTTGATATTATTATATGTAATCATGTTTTAGAACATATTCCAGATGATCATTTAGCAATTTCTGAATTATTTAGAGTTCTAAAAAAGGATGGATATAGTATTCTTCAAGTTCCCATTGATTACAACAGAGAAAAAACTTATGAAGATTTTAAAATTACTGACCCCAAGGAAAGAGAAATCGCTTTTGGACAAACAGACCATGTTCGATGGTATGGAAGAGATTATACAGAACGTTTAAAAACTGCCGGTTTTAAAGTATTCGAAGATGATTTTATAGATTCATTTAATGATCAAGATAAATTTAAATATGGACTAATGGATGGAGAGATAATATATAAATGTGTAAAATAGCTTAATCAAATACCGCTTTATTTTCAGAATCATCTAATAAAAAAAACTTGACACAGTTTTTAAAAACAATCATTTTTTATTTTAGAAAAACACGATTAATCGATTAATAATTACGAGAAATTGCGGTAAGCACCTAATTTTCTAAAACTTTGGGCAAGACAACTCTTTCATTTTTTTTAAAACTTTGGCATCAACAGGATTTCTAAATTTGATTAATTGGGGTAAATAAAGTGCTATAATTATAATAGTTTGAAAATATATTTTAAAATAGCTCCAATCTTTAGTTGCATATTTTTTAAAATTATGCCAAAATAGTAGAACAATTTTTAGAATAGGAAAAGGATAGTAAACTAGATAATAATAAGTAGCATTTTTCAATTGTTTCCCGAATCTAAAATAATTTGCTCCTGATTTTTTTCGTAATTCCATATTGACTCGATGATTCACAGCGATTCTATTGGTGTAAAGAATATCAAATCCTTTTGCTATAACTTCAATAGAAACACAAGGTTCTTCGCCATAAATATCAACCCAAACGGGAAAACCATTGGTAGCCTTATACACTTCATTCTTGATGGCAAAACCACAGCCAACAAATTCATTGCAATAAAACTCGTCTACAATTATTTTTTTTTGAGCTAAAGCTTCCGTATCGGAATTAAAAATGCCTTTTATTTCCTGAAATGCAAGAACACCAGCAGTAGGATTATCTTCGAAAATAGTTTTGGTAAGTGCTATAAAATTACTTTGCAAAGGATGTGCGTCATCATCCAACCCTATTAGATATTCTCCTGTTGCTTTTGGATACAGTGAATTTCTGGCACCTGAAGCGCCTATTGATTTTTCAGATTTTTCCCATATCACCCATTTAAATTGGGTTATTAAAAGTTCAGATGCGTCACTACAACCATCAAGAAAAACCAATACCTCATGGATTGAAAAATCTATTAACTTTTCAAGTATCAGTAGTGTTTTTTCTAATTCTTCTTTCCTATTTTTAGAAACTATTACAATGGAAGCTTGCATAAATTATTATCGTATTATACTTTTCACTAGCTTCATTTTATTCATAAATTTCACTCTGGTAACTATAACTATCCATACCAAAGGATCATATTTACTAACCTGAGAACGCTTCCAATAATTCAAAATTTTTCTAGCTAACAAATAACGAAAGTTATTACTGTCTTTTATTGAAAGATGATGTTCCGTTTTATCATAGATTTTATTAAAAGCATCTGTTAATTTTTGAATTTGCGAATTAAATTCCCTTCTTGACACCCCAATTTTACCAAAATACAAATCATAAATCTCCTGCTCCAAAAATGGAATATCAAAATAGCTCCAATAATTCGATATAATTTTAGATCGCTCTGCAAGATGTTTGTTTATTTTTTCTGAAGAACGATGGTTACTGTTTTCCAAAATACGATATTTCATCAGGAAATCAGGCAAATTAGCCATTTTTCCTATCTTAGAAATACGAACCCATAGTTCCCAATCTTCACAAGTGGTTATTGTTTCATCATATCTTAAATTATAAATAGCAAAACTTTGGCTTCTAAAAATAACTGAGGAGTGGCCAAAAGTAGCAGCAAATAGCAAATAATATTTAATATATTCACTATTTGTTGGGTATTCCCATCCTGCAGCAGGATTTTGATTGATATCTTTTAACCAATATCCTTGCGTACCACATAGTATTATTTCTTTATTTTTATTTAAAAAATCCAATTGTTTTTCAAACCGTTGAGGGTATGCCCAATCATCTGCATCCATCCTCGCAATGAATTCATATTGAGGAAGCAATTCATCCAATCCTCTATTTAACGTTTTAGCGATTCCTAAATTCTTTGTATTCTTGTTATAAAAAATACGAGGATTAGTGTACGATAAAACAATTTCTGCAGTGTTATCAGTTGAACAATCGTCATAAATATACAAGTCAAAATCATCGAATGATTGATTCAAAATAGAATCGATACTCGCTTTTATATAAAGAGCAGTGTTATAAGTAGGCAGTAAAACAGCTAATTTTTTCATTAATAATTCTTAACGCATTTTTTAATCAGAAATTATTTTTCAAGATTAATAATGGTCTGTTTTAAATAATCAACTGACAGATACTCTTGTAAGTCGATTCTATTTAAAAGTAAATTCTCAGGATTTTTTTTCCATAGAATATACAATTGTTCTATTAGTTTGCTGATTTTATTAATATCATCCACTTCCGACCAATATTCATAATCAACACCCAATAGCCTTTTTACTTCACTAAGATAAGGAGCCAATGAAAGAATCATTTTATTAGCTTCTACACAATGTGGAAACTTAGCTGGAAGAAAGGGGCTGATTTCTGATTTAGCCTCCATAATAATATTTACCGACGCATTTTGTTGAATATTATAGACCACATCAAAAGGAACAATCCCATCATGAACAAAAACCTCTGGTATGTCTTTTTGATAAGCTGAGACCATTTGAGAATACCCAGCACAAGATCCTATTAAAAGAAGTCTTACCTCCATTTTTGCTTCTGGAGATCTCTCAAAAAACAACTTTAATCCCTCTATTAGTCCTTTTGGGGAACGGGTATTTAATAGATTCCCAGCATGAACTAAATTAAATTTTGAACTATCAAAATAGGATGGAAAAACAGTATTTTGAATTTTATATTTTGAATTCTGGTGTGGTATAACGACACCCGTTTTTATGAAACCCGGAAAATAACCACCCATCCACTCCAGCAATAACTGACTTGGGAAACCACTGAATTTTGCTTTATCAGCAACTTCTCTAAAAAAGGCTTCTTTAAATTTATAGCTGGGTTCCACCCAATTATAAGGGCGCGGATAAAAATGAAATGGATATGGATCATGAACATAAGCCATCCATTTATCATGTAATTTAGGCAATTTCAATACTGCATAATGAGGTCTAAAACTACCACCTTTACTTAGCGTTAACACTAAATCAGGACTATACGCCCTCTTTTTTAAAGCTTTTATAATACTATTGGTATCATTAAAAAAAGTAAAAGAAAAGCCAAATAATCGTTCTAAGAAAGGTGCTGCGTTTATTTCAAAATTTCTTGCTAAAATTCTTTGGATTCGGCTTAAAAAATACAAAGGACTATATTTTATTTCTGGAATAGCATAACAAGAAACTCCATGTAATTGAATATTTCTTAACGTGTAATGATATACCAAAACTTCGAATCCTGCTTCAACCAGATTGTTTATTAAAGCCACATTAGCTTTAGAACCGCTACTATCTTCAATATTGATGGAATCAACAACTACTAGTATCTTCATTTTGGTTTTATTTTAATAAAAAGCTCACAATTTTATGTGATGCATCACCCTGACCATAAGGGTTTATTGCATTTTCAAAACCAGGAAAATAATCTAATATCGCAACTATATTATCTTCTATTATTTGCTGCTCTGTTCCTACTAAAATAGAAAATCCTGCCTCTACACCTTCAGGTCTTTCTGAAACAGTTCGGGTTACAAGCACTGGTTTACCTAATGTTGGCGCCTCTTCTTGAATACCACCTGAATCAGTTACTATCAAAAAAGAATGTTGCATTAACCATACAAAAGTAGGATATGAAACTGGAGGAATTAGGTAAATATTACTTTTATTTCCTAATTTCTCATACACTATATTCTTGACATTTGGATTCAAATGTACTGGATAAACAACCACTACATCCTCTCTTTCTGAAACAGATAAAAGCGCTTCACAAAGGTTTACAAAACCCTCTCCAAAATTCTCTCTACGATGACCCGTTACTAACACCATTTTTTTATGGACTGGCAATATCTCTTTTAAATTTTCAATTTCTAAATGTGAATACTGTGTGTTTCCAATTTTATCAATCGTCCACAATAAGGCGTCAATAACCGTATTGCCGGTTTCAACAATATTATTTTGAGAAACACCCTCTTTTAACAAATTTTGAGTGGCTGCCGCTGTAGGAGTAAAATGAATATCGGCTATTTTACTAGTAAACTGTCTATTAATTTCTTCAGGAAAAGGAGCTTGTTTATTATAGGTACGTAATCCTGCCTCTACATGCCCCACTTTTATACCCAAGTGAAAAGCGGCCAAAGACACCATGGCAGAAGTAGTTGTATCTCCATGAACTAAAACCAAATCTGGTTGTAAGGCAGTTAGAACTTCATCGATTTTGAATAATATGCTAGCACTTAAACTATTCAGTGTTTGATTGGGTTTCATCAAATCTAAATCGTAATCGGGCACTATTTGAAAAAAATCTAAAACCTGATCCAGCATCTCTCGATGTTGTGCCGTAACACATACTTTTACATTTAAATTGTTTTTTTTCAATTCATGATAAAGTGGTGCCATTTTGATCGCTTCCGGACGTGTGCCAAAACAAAGTAAAATTTGCATGGATTATATTTTTATAATTCTTTTTTTCAATTTAGTAATTTTAAAACGCAAGGGTAAAACAATATAAATCAGTCGCCATTTCAAATAATTAAGTCCAGAAAATTCTAATTGTTTCATTAATTGACCAAATAAATCATATTCAGTATATCCATGTGACATGGCTACGAAATAACGGATTATAGAATAACGTATTAATTTTTTTTCTTTAAGATTTTTTATCACTAATAAAATAGCGTCAATATTAGATTGTGTTCTTTTAGTATCTAATCTAAAATATTGACCTGTCATCGAATTACTATGTTTTCTTGCAAAAAACAAAGACTTCTCAATCGATATTCCCGTAATTCCAGTAGATAAAATTCTGGAATACAATTCCCATTCTTCCGCATGTGATAAATATTCTGTGTATCTATTTTCTGCGAAGCATTCTTTTCTCCATAGGACGGCACAGGAATTAAAAGGCAGATCTTGATTTAACAATCTAAAAACATCTCTTTTATCAATAAAAAAAGAACTATATTCTTTTGAATAATCAAATTTATATTCAAATGTGTCATAAAAAACCTCCCTAATGTATCTGCAAAAAGACACTTGATTACGAGATAATTCTAAAACAGACAACTCTAAATTTTGAGGATGAACAATATCATCATCATCAAAGAAAATAATGTATTCCCCTAGAGCCAAATCTAATCCATAATTACGACAACCAGGCAAGCCTTTTAAATAATTATCGGGACGTTTAACATATTGAAAACGGTTGTCTTGTTTTAAAACGTGCTTGATAACATCAGCAGTGTTATCAGTACCACCATCATCAATAATCAAACATTCCCAATTGGTAAATACTTGATTTCTTATGGACTCTATAGTTTCTATAATAAAAGAAGCTCTATTATAGGTAGCCATTATAATCGTTACTTGTGGGGTTTTATTCATTTAAGTACTGATTTAACCCATCTTAAAGGCTTTAAAATTGCCTTGCCTATTTTAAAATCTATACGCTCCGTGTTTTTTATTTTTTCTGATTGTTCCCTTTTAATTTGATTAAACAAATTTTCAACAAGGGCTTCAAAATTAGCACTATAAAGTTCCTTATGCTTCATTATAATATGCTTAAATTTATCTAACCTTACTTCCCTAATCCGATCAGTTGTAGAGTTTTCTCTTACTTGATAATTAAATAAAATTTCCTCTATTACATAAGCATACCCACCAAATTTTAAAATTTGGATGTAAAACTCCCAGTCTTCTAATCCTAGAATTGGCAACTTTTCTTCGTAACCTCCACAAAGCTCCCAGTCCTTTCTCTTAAACATAGAACTTCCCATAGCTGAATTAGAAAATAAAAAATTATTCAAAGCACCCCCATTAGGAAAAAAAACGTCGATGGTTCCTTTTTTATTAAATCTATTTACATTACAAGTCACAAGGGTTATTTGTTCCTCTTTTTGAAATTGACTAATCGCTTTTTCACAAAAAGAGATTTCAAAAAAATCATCAGAATCTAGGTTTAAAATGTACTCTCCATTAGCTTTTCTGATACCGTTATTTCGTGCTATACTTTGGCCTTGATTTTCTTGCGTAATTAGTTTAGTGATTACTGGCTCCAACTTTTTTAAAACTGCTTTAGTTTCAGCATTAGATCCGTCATCAACAACTATTATTTCCTTATTAGAATACGTTTGATTCAAAGCAGAAGCCACCGCTTTCTCAATGTATGCTGCATCATTGTAGCAAGAAATCACTATCGACAATAATGGAATATTCCTATTGTTATAATTTTCTGGCATACTTCATAATGTTATATCCTTTATTAAAATATTTACCCGAAATTAATGCTGCTATAAAAGCAATTCCCTTAGAAAAAGAATAGTAATTACAAATTAATTTAAAAGCCTGACCCTTATATGGCACTCGTTTATTATCTTGTGCTAACTCAAATGAATAGCGCATATATCCAGATAAAAACCAACGAATTAATTTCACATCTTTATAAAACACCAAATCCAGTGCAGTTAGTAATTTTAATTTTGCGATTTTAGTAGAATAATTTGCTGTATCTTCTCCATTTTGTCCTGTAAGTGTGTCATTATGTATTCTTCGATGAGTTAATACCTTGTTTATAAAAACCCCTTTAATGGAATAATGAAGAAGCCTTACAAAGAAGTTATATTCATCTCCATCCGTGATAATATTTTCATTAAATTTTATGTTGTTAACTATCTCCCTGGTTCCCAAAAAATCATCTGTAATCCAACCTATACGATTCAATGCGAAATTTTCGGTATCAATAATTTTCTTTCTATCAAAATTATAGGTCTTACCCAAGAATTCATTGGTAACATGATCAAAATTTAAAGTGTCAGTCACCACAAAATCTAAGTTATTATCAACTAAAGTATGGAATGCAATTTCTAAATGGTTAGAAAGCATTATATCATCACTATCAAACCATTTTATATTTGATGCCGACGATTTTGTAAATCCAAAATTACGACAAGCATTGGCTCCTTTATTTAATTCAAGTGGACGTTTATATACTTTTATCCTATTGTCCTTTTTTTGATACTCTTCCATTACTTTAAAAGAATTATCAGTACTTCGGTCATCAACAAGAATGCATTCCCAATCTGTAAAAGTTTGTGAAGTAATACTATTTAATGTAAAGGACAACAAATGTTCTCGATTATAAACAGGTATAATTATAGCAATTTTTGGAATATCAGGCATCTTTATTTAAATGTATTAAAAGTCGTCTTGTAAATTTTACCGATTCGACAAAATAAAAATTAATTAAAAACAATGAAAAAAGACTAAACCAAAATCTGAAATTCACTTTATTTGACAAGTATATCATTTGTTCATAGTGCAGCAACAAATTTTCCCGTTGATCTCTTCTAAATTTAAATAAGTTTATCAAAATAAAATTCCTAAAAAAGCTAATTTTAACCTGCTCCTTAGTCTCCATTTTATAAGTAGCCCTCGAAATATTTTCATCGCTCAAGCCAATAATTAGATGTGAGGTATTTATAGTATAAATCATCCCAAAGCTTGAAAATTCTAGCCAAGCCCTATCGTCTGCATACCAAGCCAAATCATAATTATGAAAATCATATTTTAGATAAACTTCTCGTTTAAATACATATTCGGATAACGAGCTGCGAGTCTGATTCTTATAACGTCTGTGAAAAAAATCAGTTGCTTTTTCTAACTTTGGATGGGTGTAAATTGGAGATTTTTTTTGGCTTAACACATCATTTAACACAGTAGCATACCGAATAACTTTACAACGATTACTTATAATTTCTGGTAAATGACTGTAAAAATCTTCAACACAAGTGGGGCTTAAGGAGTCATCATCTCCCAATACCATCAACCACTCTTCTCCTGAAGTCAAAGCAATGCATCGATTCCATTGTTGCACTAAAGATATACTTCCTAGATTTTTTTCAAACCGATGATAGATAAAATCAAACCTTCCTTTATATTTTTCCAGTAAAAATATCGGATTTTCAGGACTTGCATCATCGCCAATATAGACCCTAAATCGTTTATCTGTTTGAATCGATAACGAATATATAGTTTCCTCAAAAAAAGTGAGCTTAAAATAGGGTATAACTAGGGCAAGCATTTATAATAAAATTTGTTTGGTAACTTCTAGATATTGGTGTTGCCATTTCTGACAAGGTTCTAAATGATTTCCTTCAGCCCATTCATTCCATGCATTAATAAATAAAAAATTCTCAGGTACACTATCCCATGGATAATTTTTCCGAATGTGTAGTAACCATTTTTCATAATCAGCAGGGGTAGAATTATGTAACACAAAAGCATTATCTTTTCTTCGTGCCGTATTATCCCACATAGGAGTTATTCCAGGAAAAACATTAGGTTTAAAAGGATGCTTCATCTGCAATTTTGAATATTCTGAATAATTATATATGGTTTTTTGAACCAATTTTTTATTTAATTTTTTATAGACTTTCCTTTTTATTTTTTTTAATAAATTGTGATTATATACATTTGGCAATCTCCCAAAATTAGGCTGAAATTCAAAAGCAAAATCAAAACCCTTAGTCGTTGGTTCAAATTGAAGGTCGTAATTTTGAGAAAAACCAAGATACAAATCAGGGAAACCTGCTTTTTTAACTTCCTCTCTCCATGTTTTAATTGTATTTTCCAAATCAGGAAAAAGCTTTAGTCTATATATTATGAAAATTGGTTTTCCATCTACTTTTATATAGCGATCATCCTTAAAATAAGAAATCAATTGATTAATATGATTTACATCATCCTCTTCAGAATATTCTTGTTTCAATAATATCTCCCTTTCACTGCCATCCCAAACTCTTGTCCAATTTTCATTGGCCCAACAGAGCATAAATGGCAAATCTTCGCTTGGATTTTGAATTTTTTTATCCAAAGGTTCATAAAGCATTCTTTTCCCATTAAACCAATAATGATAATAACAAAAGCCATGGATACCATATGTTTTTGCAAGTTCTTCTTGAGCTAGTCTTGCTTCTGCCAATCTTAAATCATAAAAACCTAAATCTGCTGGTAAATGAGGTTGATAGTGACCTTTAAATTCTGGCTTTGCCTTAGTTACATTAGTCCATTCCGTAAAACCTTTACCCCACCAATTATCATTCTCAGGCACAGGATGAAATTGTGGTAAATAAATAGCAATTGGTTTTATTTTATTAATCATGTTTTAAAAACTTAATATTACATTAACAAAGAAGCAATAGGGTGATAAATGTTCCTTTTCAGACATTTAAATATTTTATTATTGAGGCTGGAACTCCAGCAACAACACAGTTTGGCGGTACATCTTTTGTAACGACTGCATTCATTGCAATGATACTATTTTCACCTATAGTTACATTAGGCATAATACCAACTCCTTCTCCTACCCACACATTATTTTTTATAATTACAGCACCCTTAGAAACTAAGTCTCTATCCTTCGGCGCTAATTTCAACATTTCAAAAGAAGTATCTCCATGATAATGATCTGTGATGAATATTCTGCTTGCAAACAAACAGTTATCACCAATAGTTATAGAATTAATACATCCAATATGTATATCTGTATTGAAAATTACATTATCTCCAATTTTTATATAGGGTTTGAAATCTTGATTTCTATATTTATCCCATGCTTCAATTCTAAATCTATCCAATGCCAAAAAATTTCGGCCTATTTCGATATATTGCGCATTTTTAACTGTATAATCTTTACCTACACTAAAATTATCGCCTACTTTTTTAAAACTATTTTTTAGCTTTCTATACTCAATTTGATCTTTATTTTTAAAATAAGCTTCAAAAAAAATATAAAGTTTATCTTTAATTTTTTGTTTGATTTTTTTAATCATAATTATTATTGATGACAATTAGTACCTTATTTACTTAAATTATCTTTTACTATACTCCATTCCAACATTGGTCTCATTAAACCCGGCCAACTTCCTGAAGTATTTCTTTTTACAGTCTGACCACCAGTATTATTGTCTCTAATTGAAAATGTTAATGCCTCATCTATTTTAACATGAATCATGTTTGGATTATAGTTCCCTATAGCAACTAAAATAGTATATTTCCCTTCTGCCAAAAAGTTTTTAGGAATTTTGCATTTTGCTTTAATAATTCCTTTTTCAAAATGACTTTCGTCCCAACTAGGAGAATTAAATTCATTTGAAGCAAAAAGAATCTCTTCTAATTCATTCTTAACATGGATAATAGCTGTATTCTGATAACGTTCATTATAATCCCAATATTCTATTTCAATAAAAAAGTCTTCTGTAATATCAAAATCATGTTTTTGCTTTTCATTTTCATCTAATACTCTAATTTTTTTCAGCTTAGCAAATTCATTTCCTGGTGCTACTTCCGGAGTTTCCCATTCTTGAATAATTATTTCTTTAAAATTGGATAAAATATGTTTTTTAATTGCTTGATTTGAGTCTCCACTAAAAACAACACTTCCATTTTCTAAAACTATGCATCTAGTAGTTAATTTTTGAATAGCTTCCATATTATGACTTACAAACAATACTGTCCTGCCCTCACCTTTAGAAATTTCTTGCATCTTTCCTATGGCTTTTTTTTGAAATTCGGCATCCCCGACAGCCAAAACCTCATCGATTACCAAAATTTCTGGGTCTAAAAAAGCAGCCACGGCAAACGCTAAACGCACTGTCATTCCGCTACTGTAGCGTTTTACGGGTGTATCTATATAACGTTCACAACCCGAGAAATCAATGATTTCATCAAGTTTTGAGTAAATTTCTTTTTTGGTCATTCCAAGAATAGCTCCATTCAGAAATATATTTTCTCTACCAGTCATCTCCACATTGAACCCCGTTCCTACTTCAAGCAAAGAAGCAATGCGTCCTCTGGACTTAATGCTTCCAGTTGTTGGCGCTGTGACTTTAGATAATATCTTTAATAAGGTAGATTTACCCGCTCCATTTTTCCCAATGATTCCTAAAACTTCACCCCGTTCCACCTCAAAGTTAACATCCTGTAAAGCCCAAACATAATCACTTTGACCTTTTGTACTGCGGTCATTAGTATCGCCAATTTTGAGATACGGATCTTCTTTACCACGAACCTGATACCACCAACGGTTCAGGTCATGACTCAAAGTCCCCATACCTACTTGTCCCAAGCGATATTGCTTAGAGATGTTTTCAGCTTTTAATATAATGTCCTTATTCATTTGTTGCTCATCAGTTTATTTATAGACACAAATACATTTTATTCTAAATCTTAATTAAATTTCTTAAAAATAATTTTACACTATAAACTCTAGAAACTGAAAAATAATCCTGACTGCCTCTAGTATTAATCTTTTCTAATCTTACACTTAAAAACCTCATAATCAATTAAATTCAAACTATCATTCCTGTTTTTATCTAAAACATGATATTCATAAAATGGATTTAGTATCGTAGTAGGTTTACCTAAATCTATATTTTTCGAAATAACACCAACTCCCCAATCAGAATTAATACAACATGAATATAACTCTCTATTCTGTCTAAACTTAAAGAACGCTTTCCAAGTCGTCCCATTCCAATAATATTTTGCTGGAGACATATAATATGAGAACGATTCTCTTGAATGAAATTCTGTTGGAGGGTTACAATCATGAAGTACAATAAATCCATAATCTTGAATGTAATCCAAAGAATTGTTTATATCTCTTTCTACTTGATCCGCCAAATGTAAACCATCAATAAAAATAACATCAAACTTAATATCGCGTCGCAAAATTTTTCCGTTCTTTATTTGATTAAAAAAATCATCGCTAGTCATTTTATAATCAACGGGATTTGTTTTAAATTCAATACCTGGGTCAACACTAACTTTTTTAGTCGAAATTATTTTATTGAAATTATCTTCTGGATTGCGAACACCTATTTCTAAATAATTTGTATCACTTTTATCCAAAGAATCTAATAAAAAATTAATAATTTCTGATCGAAACGGGTTTTTATTAATTTCTTCCTGAGATTTAATATTAGATTCAATATTGTAAGCGTCATTTAAAAAACGACAACCAATATTATATCTGTTTTTAATTTCTTTATATTTTTTTAGCATTTATTTTATGTTAATAAAACTTAATTCTGACTTCTTATATCTAAAAAAAATAGATTACAAAAACGCGACTATTTTTTTAGATTTAAATCCTCACGGTTTGTAAAAAATCAACGATTTAATAGCTAATTTAATTTCAATATTTAAATTAAGTTTAAAATTTAATGAATTTTTTATTCGAAGATATTCAAAATAAATTCTAGGTGTAAATCTATTTCTTTTCAAAAAATAACTATTAACAATGATCGTCTCTAAATCCAAAATACTTTTTTTAAAAGCTACTGGCTCAAATATATATTTTTTGTTAGAAGCTAATAATTTATTTTGCAGTTTTTTAAAAATATAAATGTCGTTAAAATTAATGGCTGCACCATTATTTAAAACTTTATTTAAAACCAACTCTTCGTTAGGCAACAAATCAAGCTCTAAAAAATTAAAAAGATTCCGTTTTGTTTTCAGTACGGAATCTTTTTGCTTATCGCTTTGTTTTTTGGTAACTTGATTACTATGAGTACGATAATCTAGCAAAACTTCTTGCAAGTTATGCAAGTTTCCCTTCATAACTAATCGAACCCATAAATCATAATCTTCAGCAGGCTCTTTAGATACATCATAAACGATTGAAAATCCCTCTAAGCATTGTTTTCTGATCATAACAGAAGGATGAGCAAAGCAATTCCCTTTTAATAAAGCTACTTTTATAACGTCATGCCTTTCTGGAAGCTTTACTATTCTATCAGAGCCCATTATACTATACCATGTTCCGCATAAAATAACTTTTGGGTTGTCTTCTAAAAATGCAACTTGCTTAGAAAAACGCTCCGCTAAGCTAATGTCATCACCATCCATTCTAGCTATATATCTACCTTTGGCTAATTGCAATCCCAAATTTAAACTATTGGTATATCCAGTATTTATAGGCTTTTCAATTAATTGAATTCTGGAATCTTTATAACTTTTTAATATAGAAACAGTGCCATCTGACGAAGCATCATCGATTACTAATAATTCAAAATCAGCATACGTTTGATTTAATATACTATCAACCGCTTCCCTAATATACTGTTCACAATTGTATACCGGCATCAACACACTTATTATAGGCAATGGCATTACAAACGGATCCATTCTGCAGGTATTAAATCATTATCATTTATAGCGGTTTCAGCAAACCACTTCTTTGGTGCAATTACTGTTTTATTAATGTTCTCATTGAGCCAAGCGGCCCACCAACTAAAAGAGCTGTTAGCAATTATATTATGAGTACAACAACTCATTAAAAACATATCTTTCCAACTGTTTTCGTTTTTATTATGATCTATGAATATTTTTGAATACGATAAGTCTTGAAATTGTTCCTTAACCCAATCACTATCATCAGAAAAGAATATCAATTTAGCATCCTTATTCTTAGAAACTAACAAGGATATTGCATCAAAATAATATTTTAAGCTACAATTTCCGTGAAATAGTTGTGTTTTCTTATCCTGAACATAATCACCTCTTCTTACATGAATTGAAATGGTTTTCATGTTCTTGATATCAGATAACAATTTACTGTTTGTAATATCTAATCCTTCTACAGGAAAAGAGAAAACTTTTTTTATTAAACTTTCATATCCTTCAAAGTACTTGTAGCTCTGAAAATACCCTTTTACATAAACCGGCGTTTCAATTGACAAGGCATTTTCCTGAAAATTAAAGCCCGATTCCTGATGAATTTTAGGATAATTAAATCCTAATTTCTTTTTAACCTTATTGATATATGACAAATGGACAAACCTATTTCTCACTGAATCAGTAGTTTGATTTGAAGATATATTAAAAATAGCAAGTTCATAAAATCTAGGTGTATAAGCTACTTTTTTATCTTTTAATTCAAAAAAGCTTTTATCTATTTTAATGTCGCATCTGTTTTTTTTTGCAAAAACACTTGCAAAGGCAAACTGAAACATTTGGTTACCTAGACCGCCTTGTAATTCAATTAGTATCATTTTTTTCTTGCTAATACATGATACCCAAAACACAACAACTCTGATGAATTAGAATCAGCATCAGATAAATTTTGAAGTAGTCGCTGTAACTTATTAATTGCATTTTTCTCCGTTTTAATAAGCTTTCGATTACTGTATTGTTTAGCAATAAAGGGTAATCTATTTACCTCCTGAGCTAAATACTCAAAATAATTTCCATTCGGAATTATGTCAATAGTCTCAAAACCATTTTTTCCTAACTCTTCATCATAGAAAAATCTATTAAAACCTGAATAAAAATGATACGGTGCAAAATGAGTTAAACTGCAAAATGGTGCAGTTATAATAAGACAGCCACCACTCTTTAAAAGTCTTGAAAATTCTTTTATTGCCTCCCTAGGGTTAACAATATGCTCAAAAACTTCAGTACACATAATAGCATCAAAAGTCTTATCTTCTCGTGGAATAGAGGCAATATCTGAAATAATATCAAGTTGACCATAATCCCACTCCACCATTTGCAATCCTGAATTCAAATTTTCTGGCTTATATTGTGCAAAATCTTGTGATACATATTGAAGGTGCGCGCAAAATTTCTTAAATGGTTGTTCTCCTGCGCCAGCATCTAATATTTTGCTGCCTGCTGGAATTTTATTTAAAACTTCCTCAAGCCAATGAATTCTTGTGCTCTCATTTAACGTTCCAACGGTTAATAAGCGGTTATTCTTTTTAAATATATATTTTTTTATAATCTGTTTTAAATTCATTTGAATATAGTTTTAAGTTTATTTTTTAAAACATTTTTAAATAGAATTATTGAATTTCTCTTTTTATATTCAAATTCTTTCCTAACTTGTTGATGTTGTAAGTTTATATTAGCCATGGAATATGTAATTAATTCTAAATGACTAACATGCTTTGATTCAATACTATTAAACCATTCAAAACCTTGAAAAAAATACTCTTTAAAATTATTTATCGTCTCGTGGTAACCTAGTTCACAAGTTCTATAAAAAAAACTTTGTACTGGTGCAAACTTCATTATCCCACTTTCCAGTTTAGTCATCCAATTTATAACACCCTCTTTCTGCAAAAGAAATAATTGATGTTCGGGAAAATTATATATATAATCATAGTAAACAGTGGGGAATTCTAAGTACCCTTTTTTTCCAACCCTTTGTATTTCTCTTAAAAAGACATCAGCATCAGCAACATGTTCTAATACATGAGAGCAAATAACATAGTCAAATTCCTTGTCTTCAAAAGGAAACTTCCCTCCATCATAATAAACTATGGGCTTAAGTGTTTCAAGTATCCCAACATGACCAGACTGAGCTATTCTTTCACTATCATTATCATATTGTAATTCCAAAAATACATCCGACCTATAATATGGACTAGCTCCAGGACCTATTTCCAAAACTCTATCAGTTGGTTTAATTGATTTAATTCTATCTGAAAAAAACATTTTAAATATTTTATTAATTAGCCTTATATTGTTTTTGAACAAGTTGCTGTAGGATACCGTATTGACTACTACTATTTATAATAAATTCTCCTACAAAATAAATATTTTTAAATATCGTGCTATTCATAAGACACTATTTTTTTAAATAAAATTGTAACAATTTAGAAAAGATTGTAAATGTTCTAAAATGTTTTTTATTCAAATAAAACTGATCACCAACTTGGCCTTCAATTTCTGATTTAACTAAATTGAACCCACTTGCTTTCATGAAATTCTCAATATCCACTCTTAAAGGCTGGCCTTTATACAATTCAATATCTGCAACTTCAAGCCAAATAGCCTTGATATTTTTCATATGTTCTTTTGCCCCCATTAAAACCTTTAATTCAGCCCCTTGAACATCCATATGTACAAAATCAACTTCTTCTATTTTGTTTTCTACAAAAAAGGAATGCAGTGTTATCGTATTTACGTTTATTTGTTTATCAAATAATAACCATTTTTGATTATTTCCCTTTTCAGGGTAAAGCAGAGAACTAGACTTATTACCAAAATTCCAATCTAATTTGTTTGATTCATGATTTGGATGTCCTGAAGACACATGAAACTGAGAGATGCCTTTTTCATCTGAAACTGCAATAGGCATCAATATAACGTTTTCTGATTTGTATTTTTCTAAGTTCTGAACAATAAGATCTTGATTATCAGGTAATGGCTCAAATATATAAATAGTAGAAAAAGGAAAAATTCTCGAGTATCTTATCGACTCTTCTCCTTCGCAGCCTCCAATATCCAAAATCGTTAATTTATCATCCTTTTTAAATAATTTTAAAAGATCTTTTTTCAGAGGTGAATCTGTAAGAATATAATTATTCCTATTATATAAAGTCATACTTGTACAATTAGTGCTATTTATCTCCGTTTGCTAAAAATCTAAACCGTATCAATAAAACTCTTCTCCGTCCTGTTAAATACCAATATCCCCACTAAAAAAACAACTATAGTCACTACAAACGTATAGCCTAATCCTAAAATAGAAATATGTCCAACATTCAATAACATATAACGGGTTGTTTCAATGATATAAGCCAATGGATTATATTGAACGAGCCAAGCATATTCTGGCATTTTTGCTACAACCAACGCCATAGGATAAACTACCGCTGATACATACATCAGTAATTGCACCCCAAAACCAATTAAGTAGCTAAAATCTCTGTATTTGGTTACTAAAGAGGAAATAAACATGCCTAATCCTAAACCCAGAATCCCCATGACTACAATTAAGAATGGAAATAAAACACTGATCCCATTTAAACTAATGGCAGCTCCTTGAAAATAATAGTATAAATAAAAAGCAATAAAAATGCAAAACTGGATTCCAAATTTCAATAAATTAGAAATTACAATAGACATGGGAACAATGATTCGAGGGAAATACACTTTCCCAAAAATTCCTGCATTAGCACCAAAAGTGTTCGAAGTCCCTGTAAGACAAGCGGTAAAATAATTCCAAACCGTAATACCTGCTAAATTGAACAGAAAAGGAGGTACGGTACCCGTATCAATCCCCGCCAAATTGTTAAAAATAATGGTAAACGTAATCGAAGTAAACAACGGTTGTATTAAATACCAAAGTGGCCCTAAAACGGTTTGCTTGTACACCGTAACCACATCTCTTTTTACAAAAAGTAGTAGTAAATCGCGGTACTGCCATACTTCCTTAAGATTGAGCGTGAAGAACTTGTTTTTTGGTGTTATTTCAAACAGCCAAGTGGTATTTGTATTTTCTGGATGATTCATTAGTGTATACTAAATCGTAGTTTTGGGTTTTGTCTTATCAAACGCGGTCGAGAGATGGAACAAATATAAATAAAATCTAATTGGTATATCCTTAAAAACAGCATCTTATCTTATTTATTTCCGAATAACATTTGCATCATAATGACTGTGAAAAATTATAATAAATGCAAAAAACGAAACTTCCAGACGCGCTCCGCGGCTCTAACTGACAGTATGAGTCAAGGCCCATTTAGCAGTAAGAGTGGTTTTTTTACGAATATACTATTCCTTTATAAATAATAGCAATAATTAACAAATTAAAGAAAACTTTCATAAATCAGAAATGGTTTTTTAATTTTTCCAACCTGTTCTTTCATAACTGACAATTGAAAACTCCTAAACCCGCCCTTAAATAAAAAGTGTAAGAAAACGGCGAAGAAGTGAAGTGGTAGCAGTCCGCGAGTTGAGCCTGAAAGGCGAACGGCTCGGGCTGCGGAGCGGAACTTCGAGCTAGTTTTCAAGCTTTTGATTTTCAGGCTTGATCTTTTGTTTCTTTTGAAATCGCAGATTCACGAACTCTAATAAATTATTAACTCGTGAGAAATCAAGACAAAAGAAAAGATTCATGAACACAACAAACAAACATGTTATTACAACCTCCTCACAACGCCCTTAAATTAAAAACGTCAAAAAACAACGAAAAAACGACGTGGCAGCAGTCCGCGAGTTGAGCCTGAAAGGCGAACGGCTCGGGCTGCGGAACATAGTTTTTGAGGTAGTTTTTAAGTTTTGAATTTTTAGGCTTGATTTTTTGTTTCTTTTGCATCAAGGCAAAAGAAAAAAACCTTCATAAAAACCGACTCACCCGATAGCACGAATTTGCAATCCATACCTACAAAAAACATCAAAACATCCAACTTCCACCACGGCCGATTGCTGTAAAACGAGAACCGCATCCCTTTACAATATAGTACTGGGGTAAAACGAAAATTTATTACCTACAAAATTTCCTCTCCCATCTCCTCACTCCTCAGTGGAAAAACAAGATTTCGGTTAATAAGCTATTCTGAAACTTAAATTTGGTGTTCGTCGTATAGAAAAAGTCTTTACATCTTCAATAGAGTTTGTTATGGCGTTTATTCTATGAAATTCATTAATTTCATTTTTTCTATTAAAAAGATTCAATATAGAGAAACCTAATTTATATTGAATATCATTCGAGTCCTTCCATTTATAGGTTGCCGAAAAATTAACTTGAAAAAAGTTGTCCAAAATTTTATTATTAGGACTATTATAATCAATTTTTGGATTTAAAAAATCACTATAATTAATTACATCACTTTTAAGACTTGTAGTAGGTTTTCCAGAATACCATTTTGAACCGATAGCTAGCTTCAGATTTTTTTTCTGATAAATCCCCGCCCAAGAAATAATATGTTCTAATTTAAAATTGTTTGGAAATATAGGCCAGCTTGAATTTGGAAAGTTATAATTATTATAATTATAAGCATAACTTAACCATGAAATGAAATGATTTATTTTTTTTTGAACTAGAATCTCACTTCCTAAAGTTTCATAATTTCCATTTATTTTCACAAATTCCAATTGGTTTTGAAATCCTTGACCCGAACTATTAATTCCATTTACTTTTTTATAAAAATTTTCTAAGGTAATTAACCAATTTTTTTGGGTATAAAATAAATTTATTGAGGCTTGTTTGCTTCTTTGAATCGGAATTGTTGTGTTATTTGCTAATATCCATCGTCTTTTTTCTATTCCAAAATAATCCTCCTGCTGATCGATTACTTGATAACTATATTGACTTTTAAATTCCCCTAAAACTTCCAAATTCAAATGTTTTGTGGCAGTATAATTAAAATGCAATCTTGGTTCTAGGATATATTTATTAAATTGTTCGATATAGTTTAATCTTAAACCTGTGCTCAAATATATTTTGGATAAGGTATCATTAAATTTCCCTTCTGCTATTACTGCATGAGTTCGTAGCACTTCTTTAATTCTTCTGTAAAAAATGGGTTTATTTACTTCGTCTAAATTTACAGTACCAATTTCATTTAATTGATATCCAGTATTAAAAGTAAATTTTGAACCAATTATTTTACTGTTTTCAAGTTTTAAACCAGTATCTAGTACTTTGTTTTCTTGTCTTACAATTAGATTATCCTGTATTTTATTTTTTTCGGCATTTAGGGCATAGGATGAGCTATAAACATTGATTGTACTATAGTTTTTTGCATTCCAGTTTCGCTTCCATGAAAGATTAGCTCCATAATTTTTTTGATATAAATTATTGGTTTCCGACAGAACTACGTTATTGATTTTGGAAGTTTGTAAAACTTTAAGTTGATCATTTATAGTGATAAAATCCACTATAAGATGGTCTTTTTGTCCAATTTTTTGAGAAAATTTAGCTGTAATATCATAAAAATTAAATTTCTCATCACTTGAATAAGTGCTGTTTTGCTTATTGAAAAAATCAATAATATTGGTATTTTGAAATGCTTTACTATTATATTCTTTATAAGTAGGTGTTTTTACTAAATCGGTTATGGATTTCCTTACCGCAATTTCTAAAAACCCTTTTTTGTTGATATTAAATTTTGAATAAACATCAGCGTTAATCATATTAATTCCAGCACTGAAACTATTTTTTTCTAATTTATTTGGGTTAGACGAAATAGCGATAACACTTGACACTCCTTCTCCAAAAAATGCAGAACTTCCATTTTTAGTTATAGAAATAGTATGGGCTAAATTAGGATTGAATGCTGAAATTAGCCCGAAAAAATGTCCAGTTTGATACATTTTTATTCCGTTCCACAAAAATAAATTTTGATCATGGGTACCTCCTCTTACATTGATACTTGAAATACTTTCATCGGTACTGTAAATACCTGGAATTTGCAACATAGTTTGTAAGACATCCGGCTCAATTAAACCAGGTAATATTCCTAACCTCTTAGGTTTTATCTCAAACGTTCCATAGTTTTTTTTAGAAATTCCAGAGGTTAAATAAAGATTTGCAATTATATTGTTTAGTTCCAAAAGTTCAACTTCTAAATAAATTTTAGTGCAATTTTTATTTTGAAAGGCAACAACAGGAATCTTTTGAGAGGCATAGCCCAGACAGCTAATTAATAAATCAGTTGACTTATCTTTTTCTAATTCAAAATATCCTCTTTTATCGGTTGTTATAGTCGCACCATTTTCAAACCTAATAGTTACATTTTCTATCGGGGAATTGTCGTCTTTAGCAAATACATATCCACAGATGTTTTTAGACTCTAACGTTTTAGTACTATTAAAAATAGTGATGAATTTATTATCTGTATTTTCAAAGCGAAGATTTGTTTTTTTTTGAAGGTAATTAATCTTTTTAGTCAAAGTCAAAGACTTTTTTGGAGGTAAAATATTAAAAATAACAATTTCATTATCTATATAATTAAAATAAATATGATGTTGTTTTTCAATAGACAGCAGAATATCTTTTAATGCAATTGCTTTGCTTTTGTCTTGAGCTTTTAAATTCAAGGCAAAAACAAAGCAAATGGAGAAAAAACAAATACGGTGAATAAAATACATTTATTTTATTTCAAAATTATTTTGTTCGGACCAATTTGAGTTGAGTTGAGATGATACGTTATTTCGATGATATGAAGAGCATCATCAAGATTGTTCAAAGGAATTTTTCCAGTAAATAATTGATCTGGATATTTTGTTTTCATTTCAATAGTAATATTATACTGTCTTTGCATTTCTTCTACTATATTGTCTAAGTTTTCTTTATTAAAAGAAACATAATTTTCCAACCATGCAGGTTTAGTGGCATTAATTGCAGTATTTATTTGATTTCCATTTTCGAACGAAACACTTTGACCATGAGTTAATAGCACCTCTTTATTTTTGTAATTTACATACACCCTTCCTTCAAAACAGCTGACGTCAAAACGATTCCTTCTTGCTTTAACATTAAATTGTGTACCCAGAACCGTAACTTTTCCAAGAGAAGTTAAAACTTCAAATTTTTTACCTTTTGCTACTTTAAAATAGGCTTCTCCTTCTAATTTAAGTTTTCTGTTGTGGTCCCAATTCCATTTTTTGAATTCAATTTCTGATCCTGCATTCAAAACAACTTTTGAATAATCGGGCAATAAAAAAGAGGTTCTTTTACCATTAAGTGCATATTGGTTTTCTGAAGAAAAATTTTGCATTATGAAAGTAATTCCAAGTCCGATAACTAAAACCGCGGCCACTTTAAATAACCATTTTTTGTATAAAGGAATCACTTTGGATTTTACCTTTTCATGATTTATAACCTTTTCTAAAATTTTCGATTCATTAAAAGGAGGGACTTGTAAATGGGCGGTATAATTTTTAATTTTTTCGTATTTTTCATACTCAGGATTAGCTTTAAATTCAGCTAATTCGCCTTCTGTCAAATCGTTGTTTAGCCATTTTGCTAAAATGTGATTGTTTTCCATAGCATTACTCTTATTATATTTAAAACAAGTAAAAACAACTTTACCCTACTTTATTTCATCAATTTCTTTTCTTAATTCAACTAAAGCCAAATGTATCCGCTTTTCTACTGCTTTGACACTTATATTTAATTCTTCTGCAATCTGGCTATATTTCTTACCATCAATTCGATGCATCAAAAAAGCAACTCGTTGTTTTTCATTCAAATTTTCAATTGCTTTTAAAATCTTATTTTTGAACTGTTTCTCTTCGAGTATAAATTCTGGGTTTTCATTTGTAATATCAATACCCGTGAAATTTTTTTCAAATTCCAAAACTACTTTTTGATGTGCTACTGCATTAAGAGAACCGTTGTTGGCTATTATATAAATATATGATTTAGCTTTTTCAATAGGGACATCAGCACAATTTTGCCAGAGTTTAATAAAAGCATCTTGCGTTAAATCGTCAGCTAGCTCTTTATTACCATATTTATAAAAAATAAAATTACGAACTAACTTCGCCTGTTTTTTAAAAAAATCAGAAAAAACAATTTCATTACAAGTATTTGATATTAAGTTGTTTAGCATTTATTTTATGTGTTTTTGCTTTACAAAGATATATTTATTTTTAATTTATGGTAGGGTAAGTTGTATTTAAACTGTTTTAGTATTAGATTCTCTACTATTTGAATTGAGGACAATAAGAAAAATAAATTAATGTTGAGAACAATAAGTAAAAGAGTTCGATGAAACAAGCAAAATTCTCTATTCCCTATTGCATTTTAAACGTAAAACAAATATGAAAACAATTAAATATTTATTCATGACCTTAACGGCTATAGTATTTATTTCTTGTCAAAATGAGGGTGCAGTGCTTATTCAAGATACCACTCAAAATTTAACGACCGTTTCACCGCTTACAAATTTGATTTTTAGAGTGGCACAAAACCCAACTTCTAAGGATAATGTTTTGGATAATTCGAGCTGTTTTAATATTCAGTTGCCGGTAAAAGTTATTGTAGATGGAAATCAAATTACAGTATCGAACCAAAATGACTATAAAACAGTACAGGCTACGTTGGATGCTTTTCCAAATGATGATGATATTATAAATTTTATTTATCCAATAACAATTCAGTATCAAGACTACAAGACACAACTCATATTAAATTCGGATGAATTAGAAAAGAGTATTGAAAATTGTAATCTAGATGATCATTTTAATGAAATTGATTGTATAAATATAAATTACCCAATATCGTTTAGTATTTACGATGCAAATAATCAAATTGCAAAAACTATTGTGATTCAAAACGATAAAGATACAACTAGCTTTTTAGACAATTTAGACGTAAATGTATATATTTCCATTAACTATCCCATTTCGATTACAAATTTTAATGGCCAAAATGTTGTACTTACAAATAACGCTGATTTTCAAAATCATATTGAAGATAGTATAAAAGAGTGCAATACAAATTCAGGGGCAGGAAGTAATCCTAATTTTAATTCCATTTGGACAGATGGAACATGGCATGTTTCTTATTTTTTTAAAACTAGTGACGAAACTTTAGGTTACAGCGGTTATAATTTTACTTTCCACCCTGACGGAACTGTTGTGGCTGTAAATGGGACAAATAGTTTTGGAGGTACTTGGTCCACTTTTAAAGACAATGGTCAAGATAAATTGAAGTTTAGTTTTAATGAAGATAAATTAGATGGATTAGAAGAGGATTGGAATATTACAGAATACACAGCCACTAATGTTAGATTAAAAAATAAAAACAGTAATAGTACCGAAACCTATCATCTCTATTTTACTAAAAATTAAAGATTAATTTACAGTGATGTCTTTTAAATTTTTTATTAATAAATGCAAAATTAACTTTGTTTAAAATAATAATTATTAACCCCTTATTATATAATACTTAACCCTTTAAAAAAATGAAAAAATGAAAAAAATGAAAAAAACAACGATTGTAGCGGCATTGTCCTTAATGGCTGTTTCCTGTTCAAATACACCCTCACCTACAACTGGGAATGTGGCATTAAAAGCTTCTGCCGTTTCCACGACAGGAAAGCCTTCACTCACTGCTCGAACAGCATCAACAGTGGTAATCACGGATTTCCAAATTAATATTGGAAAAATTAAATTTGAAAAAGATGAACAAGGTCAAGTGCAGAGTGCCGATTCTATTTATGATGATGATGTAAAACTCGTAGGTCCTTTTTTACTTGATATACTTGATCCTGACAAAACTTTGACTCAAATTATAACTTCTGTTAATATTCCAAATGCACAATATGAGGAAATAAAATTTAAATTTGAAAAAAGTATTCTTCCCGGCGAAATGCTAGGTAAAACATATTTGATTAAAGGAACTATTGATGGTAAAAACTTTTCAATCTGGAGTAGTCAAGATGTTGAACTTAAAATGGACTTCGCTGATCCAACAAAAGATTTCACAGTTAATAGTAATGATCTAACTCTTAATATTAAAATACAACTGGATGGTCTAATGGCTAAATTAACCTCTTTAGCAAGTCAAAATTTACTACAAGACACTGATGGAGATGGTGTTATCGAAATAAGTACAGATAATGATGATGGACATCATGATATTGGAGAGCAAATAAGAAATCTGCTTGAAAATGAAACCCACTTAGATGACAAGGACTAATTAAAATTAAAAAAGTTAAGAAAAAGAGAAGCCTACGTAGCTTCTCTTTTTTTTTGCAAAATCCTATTTAAATGTGAACTAATTTTTACTGGCACAGTTGTTGGTTTTACAAAAAAGTATTTAAGTAAAAAGCTAATATAAAATCATTAATTTAAATTTTTAAAAATGAGAACATTAAAATTAATCGCAGTAGGAATAATCCTTTTTGTATCCAACTCAATTCATGCGCAGATTTCAGTAAGTCTCAACATAGGCGCACCACCATCATGGGGGCCTGTAGGATATGAGGAAGCAGATTATTATTATTTGCCAGATGTTGAAGCGTATTATGATATAAGAGCTTCTCAATTTATTTATTTTGGTGGCGGTAGATGGGTACGATCAAGATATTTGCCTAGAGAGTATAGAAATTATGACCTATACAATGGATACAAAGTAGTTTTGAATGATTATCATGGTTCAAGACCTTATAGAAATTTTGATCATGATAGATTGAGATATCGTAGAGGATATCAGGGCAGACCACAAAGAGCAATAAATTATGATAATCGAAGAGAACATGATGATTCTGGAGGTAATGAGGAGCATGGAAATAAACATGAGCATGAGCATGAGCATGAAAGAGACTAATTATTTTATAGATAGAAAAGGAAACTAGAGAGGGAGACCTCTATAGACTGCCTCCAACAGTGTAGACATGATTTGGAGGCAGTTCAAAAAAAGCAATCTTTTTTCCTATAGCCATCATTATGGTTTCTGTAATCAAAACAAAAAAAAGACACCTCATCAGCATCTTTTCACCCCTTTCCCCTACTCCTCCAACTATCATTTTTATCATAATCCTTCCAAAAATCATAAATGGTACCTTTTAGGTAAAAACCTAAAAGCCATCACCTATTACCCATCCATGCCTCAAATAGAGAACGCATAGGATTTTCTTTTTTAGCAGGAAATCAAAAACTCCTTTTTTTGGCGACTAATAATCCCAAATTGACTAGTATGCCTACTATAAAACTAAGACGATGAATGAAACTGTTTAGTTTCGCTATAAAAATTCGTAAATGGCAATTAAATTATTAAGATGTGTATTTTCCTATTATCAGGTCGAATTTATCAGATTTAATGAAATTTCGCTTCTTTTTATTGACTTGAATTATATCCAAAAATTCCAATTCAACAAGTGCTTTTAAGTCAGTTCTAGCGGTGAAATTTGAAACGTTGAACCGAACTTCAATTTCTTTTGTAGTCAAAATTCTATCGGAATCATCATGTAAAATTTTCAGGATCTGTGCCATCCTATCATTCACATTTGGAATCTTCATAAACTTTGCTGCTTGAAAAACTTCCTGCTGTTTTTTGCTAATATACGTTTTCAATGCTGCATATGATTTCTCCATCGTCATAATATGATAGGTAATGAAATATCCCAGATCATTACCACCTGCCTCTGAATATAAAAATGCTTTTTCATATTGAGCTTTAGTGTCTTTAATAATTCTTGATATGGACAAGTATTCTGTTAACCAGTACCCTTTTTTTAGCATATACCAATAAAATATCGCTCTGGCCGTTCTCCCATTTCCATCAGTAAAAGGATGTATCCAGCCAATCATAAAGTGAATAATACAACCTTTTAGTATCGGATGTATAAAATCCTCATTGTCTTTATTAAAAAAATCACATAAATCTTTTACTAACACATTAAGTTCATCTTTCAATGGAGGTGTGTGAACAATTTCACTATTAACATGATTGACCACATGAACATCATCATGATCTCTAAACTGCCCTTCATCTTTGGCATCATCTAAAGTATTATTTGATATTAGTTTATGTAGGTATAATATTTTTTCAGCACTAATAGCTTCATTCTTATGCTGAACAATATATTTCATAGTAATATAATTGTTCATTATCATTTGCTCAGATTTATTTTTAGGCTTTTTCTCTTGCTGTATCATTTCCTTCGCTTTCTTTCTGGTAGTATTTGCACCTTCCATTTGACTGCTCGAAATAGCTTCCTCCATTATTGAACTAATAATAAATTTCGTTTTATCAGTTTCAGCAATCCCTATATTACTTCCCAAAGTTCCACCAATATGCATATCAAATTGATGCAATGCTCTTTGAATGTAATCTGTAATCATATAACTAAAAGTATTTTTCCCGAAACGAATAGTATTACTTCTAATAAAGCGATATAATTTTACTGCATTCCATAACTCCTCAGGGGTACAGTTTTTTGCCTTATATTTTATTTTATCCCAATATAGATAATCATCTTGTATCTTTTTTAAGGTTCCATCTCCTTGCAAGTTTACCATTAGTGTAATGGTATTATCTTCCTTTATATATTTTGGAGCAGCTTCTAGCATAATTGTTATAATAAAGATTTCAACACAAAAATAGTCAAAATTGCGAGATTATACAAAAATCTCGCAATTTTGACTATTACATAATAGGATCTCGTCCACTCCTCTTCCAACTCAAATAGAGAACGCATAGGATTTTCTTTTTTAACATGAAATCAAAAACTCCTTTTTTTGGCGACTAATAATCCCAAATCAACAAGTACTTTACAGATAATTAAAAACTAATCCTTTGAACTACCTGAACTCTTGAAATTTCAATTTTATTTAGGATTGCCCAAATCTTAACTAAATAACAATCGATTCGATCTTCATCTGTTTCATTTTTACTGCTGGGCACGCAAAAACCATTTCAGTCATTGGTTTTGCATATTTCGGATCATTTAAATCACTTTTGATGTATTTCTTATAAAAAAGAATTGCTACCCATTTGCCTTTCTACGGAATTATTAAGCAAAAAGGACTTTTAGCAATGCTAATTTGGATTATTTTTCACTGTCAAAATAAAATCCAATCCTAAAAAAATAAAAATTCACACTATTCTCAAACACTGTTGATATTTAGTCTAAATAAATTTGCCGATTCAAATATGGAATTTTATATTTGCGCAGTTATTTTTAATTATTCTAAATAAATGAGGGGGAAATACTTTTTAATTGGATGTATTGCAGTGATTACACTATCTAGCTGTACTGATGATTCCCAATATACGTCTGTGGTTAGCAATAAAATTGCAATTACAAAATTAATTTTCTTTGATAGTAATCTAGCTAAACTCATAGGGCAAGCAGGCGCTTCTTATCATGCCGCTCAAACTGATTTTAGTGACCTATTGCACCCAGAGCTGACAGAAGGAGCTCTAACAGGAAGATTCTCAAGTATCAATTCTTCAAGGGTAGCTCACAATGTATTTGCACCTGAACATATTTACAATTCAACTGATCAACTATCATTCCGAAATATAGCGCTTTCAGCACCTTACTTTCATAACGGTTCTTTTAAAACTGTAAAAGAGGTCATTCCTTTTTATAATGTTCGAGATATAAGTCCATAAGAATGCCCAGAACCTGAAGTATTTGACAACATAAACAAAACAGAATTAGGGAATTTTAAAATTTCCTTAGAAAAAGAATCATTACTAGAAACAATTACTGATCATTACCGAAAATAATCTTTTTATAATCTACAAATAACAACATGAATTTCAATAAAATAATAATTATAACGGCATTCGCTTTAATAAGCAATCAATTTATAAAAGCACAAGTAAAAACCGAGAATACACTAAAAGAAGTAATAATTAAAGGATTTAAAACGGTAAATGGAATTGGCCATTTACCTAATAGTAAGGATGGGATTATTTATGCCGGTAAAAAAAGTGAAATTATCCTTGTAGATAGTCTGGATGCTAATAAAGCAGTCAATAATACCCGACAAATCCTTGGAAGAATTCCTGGACTGAATATTGTTGAGACAGAAAGTAGTGGATTCACTGCCAATGGGATAGCAACCCGCGGTCTTAATCCGTCACAAAGTGTAGAAATGAATACGCGACAAAATGGATACAACATTAGCGCTGATATATATGGTTACAATGAATCGTACTACATTCCACCTATGGAAGCAGTGAGTCGCATCGAAATGGTTAGAGGTGCTGCTTCCTTGCAATTTGGTTCTCAATTTGGTGGTTTAGTGAATTACGTCACCAAAGATGCTCCAAAAGACAAACCCTTCGAATTTATTACATCACAATCCATAGGTAGTTATGGGCTGTATAACTCTTTTAATTCTATTGGTGGAAACTATAATAAAATAAGTTACCATGGCTTTTTACAATACCGTAACATGGATGGATATAGACCCAATAGCCAGCAAACGCAAGTTTCTGGATTTGGAAAAATACAATACAATCATTCGGATAAATTAAATTTTGGTGTAGAATATTCTTTGCTAAGAAATAAAATAAAAATGCCTGGAGGACTAACTGATAGTTTATTTTATGCCAATCCAAAAAGTTCAACCAGAACTAGAAACTGGCTAAAAAGTCCATGGAATATTATTACAGCATACGCTAATTATACACCTAATAAAAACAGTACTTTAAGTGTAAAATCAACTTATTTATTTAGTGGCCGTTCATTAGTTTGGAGAAATGAAGATGGAGGAGCCCAAGCCACAGATGATATAGATCTCGCAACAGGAGAATTTGTACCTAGAGAAGTAGGCATTGAAAAAATGCACAACACAACAACCGAAGTCCGCTATTCTCAAAATTATTCTTTAGGAAATCAAAAATCTACATTGGCAATTGGAGTACGTCAAAGTTATGCTTGGTTTAAGCGCCAAGGTGGCGGTGAAGGTACTACAAAAAGTGATTTTGACTTATCCATTACTGGCGATTGGGGATATGATTTAGATTTTACTACCACTAATTTGGCACCATTTGTAGAAAATATTTTTAAAGTATCTAAAAATTTCACTGTAACTCCTGGATTTCGATTAGAATATTTAAGAAGTACTTCAAAAGGACATAAAGAAGTAGAAGGTGACATTCAAATTACAAATGAAAATAGAAACAGAACTTTTGCATTAGCAGGGCTTGGATTAGAGTTAAAATCTGGAAGAAATACGAATGTATATGCCAATATCAGTCAAGCATATCGCCCAATCGATTACAGCCAATTAGAACCTTTTGGAACAAGTTCAAAAATAGACCCCAACCTGAAAGATTCCAATGGATTCAATAGTGATTTAGGATATAGAGGAACCATAAGCAACTACCTTAATTTTGATATTGGCGGATTTTATATGGCGTATAACAAACGTATCGGACTAACATTAGCAACCAATCCAAATACTGGAGATTATTATTCTATCAGAAAAAATATTGCCAATAGTGTACACCAAGGAATCGAAAGTTATATCGAATTTAATATTCTAAAATACTGTAATTCACAATCTGATATTGGCTTAAGTATTTTCAACTCCTTTTCTTATGTAGATGCCAAATACACTACAGGAGAATTTAAAGGAAAAAGAGTCGAAGCAGCAGCCGAAACCATAAACCGCATAGGCTTAATTTTTAGCACTACTAAATTATCAACCACTTTACAATACAATTATGTTGGAGATGCTTTTGGAGATGCTTCAAATGCAATGACTAGCGAAGATCCAATTGCGGGTTACATCCCTTCGTATACAGTTTGGGACTGGAGCGCTTCCTATACTCTAAATAATTTTGCAATTAAATTTGGGGCTAATAACCTAACCGATAAAGCATACTTCACTCGTAGAACTGATGAATACCCAGGTCCAGGTATTATACCTGCTGTGGGACGAAGTTTCTACCTTGGATTTACTGCCAAATTTCAATAAACAAAACACCTATCTTTCTATTTCTAACCACACATATCTTTTTTGATAGGTGTGGTTTTTAATTTTAAAAGAGAGCTTTTGATTCTTTAATCTCAATAAGAAAAGCACATGTTCAATTCCAACCTTATCACACCACCATTAAAGAAAAACCCTAAGAAAACAATGTTTGAAATTAAAAGGAGGACTGCCAGTGGCAGTCAGGTAAATATAAACGAGCTAGTTTTCAAGCTTGCAGTCCCGATAGCTATCGGGATCAGGCTTGAAATCGAAGATTCATGAATACCAAAAAACAATAATAACCCATGAATAATTTTTGTTTCTTTTGCATCAAGGCAAAAGAAAAAATGTTCTTCAAATAAAAATACTGGAAATAAATATACAATTACATCTTGTTAATTCCCTTACACAACTCAAATATCGCATATTGCGATTTACGATATACTTAGGTACCAACTAGTAATTACCTTTATAAATGCTAATATTGCATATAGCAATATGCATTTTACCAATAAATATGGCACAATTAAAATACACTTTTAGCATGCTCTCCAAACTACTGCATTGAATTGCTCACCTTCATAAAACAAAAAAAAAGACACCTCATCAGCATCTTTTCACCCCTTTCCCCTACTCCTCCAACTATCATTTTTATGATAACCCTTCCTGAACTTATCCATCTTGATTCCCAGATAAAGTCCTATAGGCCATACTACAACAAACCCTATTATCTCATACCATTCCATACCTCAAATATAGAACGCATAAGGTTTCCTTTTTTGCAGCAAGCCAATTACTCCTTTTTTGACAACTAATAATCCCGAATTGACATCTGTTCCATCTAAAACCGAAAAAAATGCTTGAATATCTTTTTTAAAATCTTTTCCTTTACGTGCTTTTTTAGATGATTTATAAAGTCTAAATCAAATTTTGTAGTCTCAAAGCAAAATATTTTTTCCATAAAACTCCTCAAATAATTCACCTGGTTTCTTTCCGATAGCTTTTTCAATAAATATTAATTCGTAGGCATCTAAAGCACCTTTTCTATAATACAATTCACTTAATCTTATTTCGTTAATTCCAGTTTTGGCTGAAATTTCTTCTAGCGAATTTGTAATATTTTCGTATTTAGACATTATTTTCCCAAATTCATTCCGCTCTTTAGGAATCCATTTATTTAAATCAAATTTCTGATTCAGAAATACAATTCTAGTTGCATTATTTATAGAATCATTAAAAGCTTTTACAACTAAATAAAAGGTTTGAGCAGATAATCTTGATACTGAACCATTTTTAAGTTTGCTAACTTGTCCTTTTGATATCCCAGATATTTCGGATAGTTGTTTATCCTGCCATTTTAGTTCAAAAATCTTGTCACTAATGTATTTATCAATATTATGATTCATTTTCTTTGTTTAAAAATTTTGTAATTAAGAAACTATTGTTATATTTGTACTAGCGAATTGACAATTAGCCATTTTAGGCATAATTAAAACGATGTTTTCTCGAACCGAAACGACCAATTTTACTATCGAGAGTATCGTGAAATCGCTCCATGTCAAAAAGTTTCTTACTTTTGCATCCGGCATGCGAGCGGTTCTCACGTAAGCTTTAGATAGTACCTTTCCAATCGAAAGATTGCAGAGACGGGTTTGGTCGCCCACGGTTCTAAAGTGTGAGGCCGCTCCTTGCTTTTTTCTGCAAGTACCCTTCATACCCGAAATACATCGTTCCATAACCATAAACCTCTAAATTATGAGAACGATTTTTTTATGTACAACCGTTACCAAACCACCTTAACTACCTGCTAAAAGCAAGCCGCCTTTTGTTATCCCAAAACTGAAACAAACATTGCGTTAGGATAGAAAAACACCGTGAAGTACTCTTATTAGAGACACTTCCACCATCAAATTTGTAGTACTGATGTGTTCAACTATACCTTGATATATGAAAAAGGGAATTATATAAAATAACAATCACCTCTATATCAATCCTCAACCCTAACCTAAAATGCTTTTGGCACTTAGATTTAAGCTTTTTCTCTTTAAACTCGCACTTTAAAAGTATTGCCTTTATTTCTATTTTCCAAATGGTATCTTAAGATTTTAAAGTTTGTTTCAGAAAGGAGAGCAAAAGCAGTTTTTTAAATCCTAAACCCATTATTCATAAATCCCAGTTAGGAAAATGCCCCTTTCTTAACCGGTCGGGAATACCTATGTCAACTTTAAACAACTATTAACTACTCACTATTGACCATTAACTGTGAAGTGCCTATGATGAAATAAACGAGTACTACTAACTAAGAAACTCCTGCACCGCAAGCCTCTTTGAACAAAAAGTCTCATTAATTTAATTTGAATTTATTAATAAATGGTGCAGGATGTTTTACCCTAACCACGAAACAAACCGATAATAATTAACAATAACATGAAATATTACAGACACATACAAGCCGCATTAATAATAGCACTTATAACATTGATATGCCTTTGGATTTATGGTTGAAACAATTATAAAAAACGGATATTCCAAAGTCACAACTGAACGAACGGTCCTTTAAATAAAAACACCTAACTAAAGACTTATAAAATCACGCTGTAGCTCATACCGCCCTTAGACTGTGGCAGCCGGGCACCTGCTTTTAGAAAATTCTGAAAAAATCCAACACTGTTTGAGCGGAGTCGAAATCGAAGATTCGCGAATTCCACTAAAAGTTAAATAGCGTGAGCAGTTTGTTGGATTTCAGAATTGATAAAATAGCGGGTCGGCGAACAGTCCAGGCTAGCGTTTTTTGGTTCTTTTTTGGGCGATAGGGCCAAGCGTTAATAAACAGTACGGTGGACTGTTTTAGCGAAGGAGCCAGACTGCCGCGCGGGCAAAAGAACAATTAAAAATATATTAACTAAACCTCCTCATTATGATAAAATAAAATCTCAAAACAAAAAAGGCCCTCTAACCCGTCTGCAAACTAGTATAGAGAACCCTCGCAAACAAAACTAACGTTTCATTTAACTAAACCAATATTATGAAATGAGCATAACGCTTATACGATGCAAGCATCAATAGCTATTTGCGAATTACATAAGACCGATAAAAAACAATAAATATAAACTTATGAAAAATATTTCATTAAACAAAGGCTTTGGAGCACTTTGGTATCCGCTTATTTTCGGGCTATACCTCTGCTGTACCCCTGCTCAAGCAAACAACAGACTGAGGCAAATGCAATCCACACACCAACAAAACCAAATAAGCGGTACCATCACTGATGGCACTAATCCTTTACCCGGTGTGACAATTTCCCTAAAAGGAAAAAGAAACAATACCGTTAACTCTGACTTCAACGGCCAATACATCCTTTCGGCTACTGCTACAGATACGTTGTTAGTCTCCTTTATAGGCTTCAAAACAGCAATAGTTCCCATACGCGGACAGAAAATAATTAACATACAATTGCAGGAAGACATGACCTCCTTACAAGAAGTCCGCGTCAATGCGGGCTACTATTCCGTAAAAGAAAGCGAACGCACAGGAAGCATTGCTAAAATAACAACCAAAGACATAGAAAAACAACCCATCAATAATCCCTTGGCTGCAATGCAGGGAAGAATGGCGGGTGTCAATATTACACAGAATACTGGATTACCCGGCGGGGGATTCAGCATTCAAATACGGGGTATCAACAGCATCCGTGCCGGAGGCAACGATCCTTTATATATAGTCGACGGCCTGCCATATGGCTCTCAATCACTGGTAACAACCAGTTTAGCCAACGGTATCCTCCCTGGAACAATAAGCCCTCTCAACAATATCAACCCCAATGACATAGAAGGTATTGAAGTACTCAAGGACGCCGATGCAACTGCAATTTACGGTTCTCGTGCTGCCAATGGAGTGGTGCTGATCACTACCAAAAAAGGAAAAGCTGGCGCAACCCATTTCAACATAAACACTGCAACTACCATTGGGAAGATTGCCCGAAAAACAGACTTGATGAACACCCAGCAATATCTTGCCATGCGCCGGGAAGGATTTGCAAATGATGAAATTGTAGAATACCCTGACTATGAATATGATGTAAATGGGACTTGGAGTCAGACCCGCAACACCGACTGGCAAAAGGAACTCCTCGGTGGCACCTCATATAGCAACAATACCCAAGCATCAGTTTCCGGCGGTAGTGAGAATACGCAATTCTTATTAAGCGGAACCTATCGTAGGGAAACTACCGTTTTTCCAGGTGAGGCGCGTTATGGAAAAGGTGCCCTGCATAGCAGTATGGTTCACTCTTCAGGAGATCACAAGTTTAAGCTGACATTCTCCGCAGATTATGTAGCGGATAAGAATACATTACCGGGTATAGACCTTACGAATGCAGCCTACAATTTGCCTCCAAACGCTCCGGCACTCTATGACGCATCTGGTAAACTCAATTGGGAAAACGGCACTTTTGAAAATCCGTTGGCCTTTCTCGAAAGCACCTTTTTGGCGACTACCCAAAACCTGATTTCAAATGCATTACTTTCCTATAAACTCTCGCCTGCATGGGAATTTCGGACTAGCTTGGGTTATAACGATATCCACCTGTCTGAATCACTCACCTCTCCGTCAACAATGTTTAACCCAGCCTATGGCGCCGGCCCGGAATATTCGGCTTTATCAGTAAGTTCGGCAAAACGCAACTCATGGATTATCGAGCCACAATTAAATTGGGCAAAAAAATGGGGAGCTCTTGAATTCAATGCATTAGCTGGTACAACTTTTCAAATGCAAAAATCGCAACAACTTTCCCAGAACGGAGCTGGCTTTGTAAGCAATAGCCTGATCAATGATCTGGCAGCTGCCGCACGCCTTTCCATAGTAAATCATGAGCTGTCTGAATACAAATACAATGCAGTGTACGGGAGACTTAATATAAACCTTAAAGACCGATATATCATAAACTTTACGGGACGTCGCGACGGATCTAGTCGTTTTGGTCCGGGAAACCGCTTCGCCAATTTTGGCGCGATAGGTACCGCTTGGATTTTTTCGAAGGAAAATTTCCTCAATGCGATTCCGTCAATAAGTTTCGGGAAACTGCGTGTCAGTTACGGAACATCTGGCAACGACCAGATTGGCGATTACCAATTCTTAGATACCTATCAGGTGTCGGGGCAAAATTACAATGGAATTATAGGTATAAAACCCACAAGACTGTTCAATCCTGATTTTGGGTGGGAAACTAACCGGAAATTCGAGGCGGCCATGGAGATGGGGCTTTTCTCAGACCACATTTTTCTAACTTTCGCATACTTCTGGAACCGATCATCAAATCAGTTGGTTGGTATTCCATTGCCGGCAACAACTGGTTTCACTTCGCTACAGGCAAATCTCGATGCGACAGTCCAAAATACTGGGATTGAAGTAGAATTGCGTACCATCAATTTCAAAAAATCCAATTTTCAGTGGATCTCAACAATCAATTTGACAATTCCTGAAAATAAAGTACTGGCATTCCCTAATTTAGAAGGATCCACTTATGCAAATACGCTAGTTATAGGAAAATCACTTAACGCTCGTAAAGTATACCACTACACGGGCATAAATCCGCAAACGGGAATATATACCTTCGAAGATTATAATGGTGATGGAAAAATAGCATCAAATGATCGACAGTATGTTGTCGATACCGCTCCAAAATATTTCGGTGGCCTTTCCAATCAACTCACTTATAAAAATTGGGCTTTCGATTGCCTTTTTCAATTTGTCAAACAGTTGGGCGGCAACTACCTTACTTCTAGCGGATTCGCTGGTGTAATGGCAAACCAGCCTGTTGAGGTGCTCAACCATTGGCCTCAGGACGGTGCTGGGGCTGCAACCCAAGTATATACCAGCGGATCGAATAGTGATGCTGTCATTGCGGCTTCACGCTACAGCAACAGCAGCGCGGCCTTCACCGATGCATCATTTATAAGGCTCAAAAATGCAAGCATCTCGTACCAGCTTCCAACACCATGGTCAAAATCACTCTCCGCTAAATTATACTTGCAGGGACAGAATCTTTTTACGTTAACACACTACAGAGGTGCCGATCCCGAAAATCATTCCGGGCTATTTCTACCGCCCTTACGACAATATACCTTGGGATTTCAAATCAGTTTCTAATTCAAATATTAATAATGATGAAAAATTATAAAATAATACTTTTAGCAATCATGGTGTTTAGTCTGGATGCCTGTGAGAGCTTTACTGAAGTGGATCGGCCACAGTCACAGCTTACCGGATCTTCTGTTTATGAAAACGCCGCAACGGCTACTGCCGCCCTGTCGGATATTTATGCAAGCCTACGCGATCGTGGGATCGCTTCGGGAAATGCACAAGGTCTGTCGATACTGATGGGATCGTACTCAGATGAGTTACAGGTCTATTCTAACGATAGTCACGTTACAAATTTTTACAAACACAATGTATTGGGTTCAGACCCTAGTGTATCCCAACTCTGGAGCAACAGTTATTCACAAATATACGCAGCTAATGCGCTTATCGAGAGATTGCCAAATTCAATAATAGACAATGAAAGTAAAAATCAAATTCTTGGCGAAGCCCTTTTTCTGCGCGCCTACCTGCATTTTCAACTGGCGAACTTGTTTGGTGACATCCCGTACATAACAACTACCGATTACAGTCTCAATAGAATTGCATTAAAATCAGCTCCCCATCAGGTATACCAGAGCGCAATAAATGACCTCTTAGTAGCGCATAACCTGCTGGGAGAAACGGATCCCTCGGGAGAACGGATAAGGGCTAATAAAGCGCTCGCCACAGCATTGCTGGCACGTATTTATTTATACACGGAAGATTGGTCAAATGCAGAACTAGCCTCGCAACAAATGATCGACAATCCAATGTATAGTATCCCTGATAATCTTACCGAGACCTTTCTGAAAGATAGTCCTTCTGTGATATGGTCACTACATCCCGGACTGGCAGGCAACAATACGTCCGATGCCCAAATCTTGATTTTTACAAGCGGTCCTCCTCCTTTTGCGGCTGTCAGTCCCTCGCTACTTGCTGCTTTTGAAACGGGGGACAACCGTAAAAGCCAATGGTTAGGCAAGATAACAAACGGCACGAATACCTGGTATTATCCGTTCAAGTATAGGCAAAATACCAATACCGGAACTTCTGAGGAATATACTATTGTATTCAGGATCGAAGAACAATACCTGATTCGTGCCGAGGCACGAGCGCATTTGAACAAGGTATCTGGGGCTCAGATGGATTTAAATACAATCCGTAACCGTGCTGGTCTTTCCAATACCACAGCCGCAACAGAAGGCGACCTTATTACTGCTATTTTACACGAACGACAGGTAGAATTTTTCATGGAACAGGGGCATCGATGGTTCGACCTCAGAAGAACAAACCTTGCCAACATGATAATTGGCGGGCTAAAACCGGCATGGCAAGACACGCACGTCCTGCTACCATTACCAGAATCAGAACTTTTGCTCAACAGCAACTTGCAACCACAAAATCCAGGTTATTAAAATGAGAAAATTATTTTTTACAATAGCTTTTTTAGGGGCGATATCCAATATGTGTAGCTATGGTCAGCTAAGAAAAAAAAGCCTGACACCAAATGATTACGATACCTTTAGTACGCTTTTGGGTGAAAGTATCGCTCCTGACGGAAAATGGATTAGCTACACCCTCGATTATGATGTCGGCAACGACACACTGTTTCTACAACAAGTAAAGACAGCAAAGAAACAAGCGTTTTCCCTCGCAACTGATGCTCGCTTTAGCCCGGATGGGAAATGGTTTACTGCGCTGCATCCTCAAAAAGGAATGGTACTTCAAAATCTAAGTACAGGTGTGCAACGCTGGTTTGAAGGAACTACCGATTCAGAATTTTTTGGACGCAATGAATATCTGGTAATTCGTCAGAATCAAGAATTAACGGTGCTTCAATTGCAAACCAATAAGGAATTTTATATCCATGATGTAGAAAACTTTACAACGACTGCTGCTGGAAACACTTTGATTTTCTCTACCAATGAGGGTGTTTTTCTTTTGCGACCCGAAAATGACACGATCAGGAAAATGCTAGTGAGCCGTCATGAAGGTACTTTTAGTAATTTCGTTTGGAAGAACGATGGTGATGCACTGGTATTTATGGAACTGCAAGACACCAAAGGATACAAACTGGCCAATTATAAAATCTGGTATTATACTGACATTAAGACCAATACAAAATTATTTTGCCTCGACACTCAAAAATCACAAACAATAGCAGACAAACACATTGTAATCCCAAACGGAAAGGAAGCAATCGGTATTTCACCCGATGGCAAACGCATATTTTTCAATATGGCGATTCCTGCGAAAAAACCGAAACAAAAAACAGTTGAAGTGTGGGATGCGCTTTCTCCCTTGGAATATCCGCGCCAACAAAATATAGGAACGGGCGAACATGTACCAATAGGCGCAATATGGATACCAAGTACAGATAAAATAGTAACGCTGGGCAGTCAAGAACAGCCCGAGCTATGGCTCACTGCAACCCACAATCATGCAATCACGTATAATGCGCTGGATTACGAGCCCCAATATTATTTACATGGGTGCGCAGATATGTACTTAATCGATAGCAATACTGGCACGAAACAATTATGGCTCAAAAAACAAACACTCGAGCCGCAAACCATGGGCTCTTCACCAGACGGAAAATACATCAGCTATTTTCGGGATGGTAATTGGTGGGTGTATGACATTGCCAAAGCAAATCACACGAATATAACAATAGGTTGGGAAATAGCATTATTCAATTACAGCTATGGTGTAAAAACACAACTGGAGCCATATGCTGGTCCCGCATGGACAACTGATGGGCGATTGATTATATGCAGCCAGTATGATATTTGGATAGCCTCAGCTGACGGTAAAAATAAAAACAGGATTACAACTGGACAAGACACTCAAGTCAAGTTCAAGATTTCTCCAGCCTCAGAAATAACCCACAAGCACAAATCCTATGACCTGCTTACTCAATATTATGACCTTTCAAAAGGCTTGATGTTAGAAGCAACCGCTGAAAATAGGGCTACAGGCTATTACCTATGGTCTCAAAAGACCGGTCTAAAGAAATGGATTTTTACCGATAGCAAATACAGCCATTTACAAAAAGCGCAACTTAATAATAAATATAGTATTCTGGAAGAAAATACCGCACTCTCCCCTCGGATTCTCTTTTGTTCCAAGTTGGGAAGCAAACCCGCTATTGTATTTCAAAGCAATCCGCAACAGGAACATTTTGAATCTGGTAAAGCGGAATGGCTTTCATATAAAACTCCTGATGGGAAAGCACTGCATGGCGTCTTGTTTTATCCCGCTGGTTATATCGCCGGCAAGCGGTACCCTATGATCGTTTACATATATGAAAAACAAGGCTACAGATTACATCAGTACCTGAAACCTTCAGCTTACCAAGCTATTGGTTTCAGCCATGCAAATTATGTAGCCGACGGCTACCTTGTATTTTGTCCCGATATAGTATATGATTTAGGAAGTCCCGGCAAATCTGCAGTTACTTGTGTAGAGACTGGTGTCCGTGCCGTAATTGACAGGGGGATTGTAGACAGTGGACATATTGGACTAATTGGTCACTCTTACGGTGGTTATGAGACATCCTATATCGTAACGCAGTCTAAGCTTTTTGCCTGCGCTGTTGCTGGAGCTGGCGTAACAGATATGGTGAGTGCTTCACTGAGCATGAGCGAGGGTGCTGCCCGTTCACAAATGTGGAGGTACGAAACCTACCAGCCCAGAATAGGAAAATCACTTTATAAATCTTATGAAAAATACATTAATAATTCTCCAATCTCACAAGCGGAAAACATTAGCACACCACTGTTGAGCTGGAGCGGTAAAGAAGATAAGTCCGTAAATTACAGCCAAAGTATGGAATTACATCTGGCAATGCGAAGGCTGCAAAAAAGGCATGTTTTATTACTGTATAATGGGGAAGGCCATTTGTTAGAACAACCTCACAATCAATTAGACCTCAATGGTCGTATTCGGGATTGGTTTGCCTATTACCTTAAAGAAAAACCTTTTACATACGATGAATTCTAGAAAATAACAAAGCCAGGTTAATATCCTGGCTTTGTCTTTTTTTTAAGCATTACCCCGCTTAAGGAATGATTTTGTAAAGCTGGGTAGGACAGGAAGAACCATTAAAATGACGAAGGGTCACATTGCTGCTGTTTTTACACGGCAACGCTGTTTCTTCCACACTACAGCTCACATTAGTCTCTGTACACTGAGGATTTGGGAGCCTTCCCAATTCAGTAGTCAAAACGGAATCATTTTCAGGAGCTTGGCTAAAAGCAAATGCTCCTACAACTGCAAACAAGATGGTTGCGAATTGAAGTCCTGGTTTTAAAAAACGTGTTTTCATAATATTAAAATTTAAATTAATGGTTTACTCTATCACAGGTTTTCAACCGTTTCCCTGACATCTAGCTAGGATATGCTTTATACTTATTCAATCTTTTATAATTTTATTCGCTCATAATAGTCGGTCTGCAACTGGTAGACCTGAAGATACTTTCCACAAATTACAATGACCTTATTATCATCTACTTTAAACTGGGAAACTTTTTTCCCGGATTTATCAGGAAGGTAAAAGCTAAATACATAACTGTAGTCGATAAGATTATAGACATCAAGTACTGAAGCGCTTTTCCACATAGCAACGGGCTCGAATCGGCCTGTCATGGCAGCATTAATAAATAGATACTTTCCGAAAGTCGAAGCCCCCTTATTAACTATATAGGGAGGGCTGGCAAGTTTTCCTATTTTGTCACCCTCGCTATAGGCAACCTTTATTCGCGCTATACTGACGGTATCAATAGTTTTGCCCGTAGGCTCTGGTAGTAAAGAAGGGGTGGCAACCACATACTGATTACGGTAATAGTAGGTGTAAACAACCTTTTTCAGAAACGAATTATACTGTAAAATACCATTGGTATCAAAATAACCGTCTATTTGTTTGGTTAGCAGATTAGGGGCTAGTTTTACATCTAAATCATCTTTCCCAGCAATTGTGCCCAGTACATTCCTGTGCGTAACACTACTAACAGTTGATAGGACAACACTTGTGGAATCCATAGGTTCGATACGCGAAAAAAACACCTTATTTTGCATCCATAGTTGTGCTTTCCAGTCTTTCGTCAAACCCCTGAAAATACAGGGAACACTTCCGTCACTGACATAAAAATCGGGTACTCTTACCATAACTTTTAAGGATCTGAAAGGAAAATCAGTCCTTGAAAGTTTTATAAGTTTGACCTGCTGAACTTGTAAAGAAGTATCTATTATTGTTATACTTAAGGGGGCTCCATAGTTTCCAAGAAATATTTTCCCTTCACCGGCTCCGGCTATATAGTACGCATCAGACTGAAGGTTGCGCTCATGAATAAGCTCAGCAGCATGCTGTGGAAACCGTCGTATAAAATTATTATGATGATGCATCGTATCTTCTGACAACAGAAATAAAACCAGAACAATCGAAATACTGCAAAATACATTAAGAAATAGAAAAGGAAAACGGAGCACCTTTCTCGTCAAATTAGGATAATCTGGGTCTTTATTGACAATAAATATACCGGCCATAGCCAGAAACACAAAAATGAAATTAAAAATAAGATGTTCATGCCAGCCCAATTTTTCAAGAACTCCTCCACAAGAACAAGGTACAAATGGACTAAAGTTCAAGATAATTATTATATACGTAGTAAACATTACCATAATGCTTAAAGCAATAAATAATGCAACATTCCTGAATTTTGGAATAAGGAGCAGACCTACAGTAAAAAATTCTGCCAATGGAACAAGATAAGAAATCCACCCCGCATAGGCGCTCAATAATGGAGATTGAGCCAGCTGTATCTGAAAATTCTTAAAATCCATTAATTTGTTAACGGCAGCATAAACGAATAATAAAACATACAGCAGGCAGATACTGTCGAGAATAATACTTTTGGTTACGGTACTTAGTTTCATATCGGTAGACTTTAAATTTAATCCGATATAAAATTCCGAAAAACAAAAGACTAAGGCTTTGCAAATCGGTAGTATTTAGTTGTCAAAAAGGTATTATTTACACACCCATTATAAAACAGCATCGTATTTAAGGCAGTAGAAAAGGCTGTCGCTATTGCTTTCTTGTAATTTTATTAGGTGCATAACCATACGATTTCCTAAATGCTTTTGAAAAATTAGAGTAATCTATAAACCCGCTCATTGCGGCAATTTCTTTAAGTGGTATGCCAGTATTCTCAATTAACAAATGTGCTTTTTTTAAGCGTTCTACATTATAAAATTGATAAATAGTGGTTTTAAATAAATGTTTAAAACCATATTTTAACTTATACTCATTTGTACCAAAAATATGAGATAGCTCTTTTAAATTTGGTAAAGGACTATCAATATGAATTAAAATATAATCGTAAACCTGCTGAATTAATTGTACATCGGACAAACGATAAACGAACTCTTTTCTTGGAATCACTGGGACAGCAGAAGAATCATTGGCAATAACATTATCCTTAACTGCTGTAGTAACTATTGTAGTAACTAAGCTAATTAATATTTTAGTACTATCCATAAAACGGCAAATGTTACAAAAAGCAGGCACAAGCAATTGGTTTTGGCTTACAAAAACCAACTCCAAGTTTTCTGAATAACTACTATTCTTTGACAATTTCTCCTTGATGCTATTAAAAGATACTGCGGATTCTTCTGATAAAATAATTTCAAAAGCGGCTCCATAAAGCTTTTTTGGACTGTATCCCAATAAAACAGATACATCTGTACTTATCTTTTTTACTATCCAACTGGAATCTACAATAAAACTGGCCTGAACATAGGAACTATAGCTGTTGTGTGGATTTACATAACTCAGATGAGAAAAAGAGGACTTTAATTCTTCGGCTACCATATTCAACAGCAATATTAAGGATTCCACTTCATCATCAGCTGTACTCCGCTGAATACGATAGCTGAAATTCCCTACTGCCATTTCAAGCAACATTTGGCGAATAGGCCTAATACGTTCATGATTAATTTTATCTTCCATGAAATACCATAGCATTTAAAAAGAGTTTTTAGTACAACTAAATATAATTGGAAACAAATGCTATCGCGGCCAATTGATCTGTAAATAGTCGGGTAGGAACGCTGGGTTTATTAATTTTAAGATAAAAATAACTTACCATCACAGAAACTTGTTCGTTGACCAGTAAACCAACTGCTTTAATAAGCAACGAACCCGATTGCGCTAAATAATCTCGTGCTGGTTTATCCATGGATACAATGCCTCGGGCATCACAAAAAATAGGATAAGCCACATCATTTTGAAACTGAATCCTATCAGCTACAATACATTCTGCAGCCTCTAAATTAATGCTGACATTATCTTTATATATAAAAAAAAGAATAGTCCCATCAATCCAAAAACGGGCAAATTCATTCTCAAAGCCGTCTATATCCATTTGGTAATATTAAGTAAAACAGCACAAATAAATGAAATATTATTCACAAATAATTAACAAATACTAATAATTTTATACAAAAAGCAACAATTATTCATTATTGTTGTCAATTCGGGAGTATTACATGTCATATAGGGATTTTCGCATAAAAAAGCCAAAATATCTAATTTTTTATACTCACTTTTATAAAAATAATCAAAACCTTACACTATGGCAAAAATTAAACACAACAACTTTATTGATACCGTTGATGAAGTATTTTCAGGAGCGAAAAAAGAGGGCGTAATGCATCTTTATGCAGAGGATAAATCCTTAAATGGGAGAACAATTCAAATAAAAGGCAAAGAAATGTTCCATTTTGGAACTACAGGTTACCTTGGATTAGAGCAAGATAGCAGATTGAAAGAAGCAGCAATTGATGCCATAAAAAAATTTGGAACCCAATTTCCATTATCTAAATCCTACATATCAAATCCACTATATGCAGAACTAGAAGCTAAAATGGAGGCTATGTACGGTATTCCTACTATTATCACCAAGAACAGTACCCTCGGTCATATGGCGGTAATTCCAACAGCGGTGAGAGATGAAGACGGAGTCATTCTCGATCATCAGGTCCACTGGAGTGTTCAAACTGCTTGCCAATTACTCAAATTAAGAGGTATTCCAGTCGAAATGATTAAGCACAGCAATATGGTTTTGCTAGAAGATAAAATCAAACAATTGATGTCAAAATGCAAAAAAATTTGGTATATGGCTGACGGAGTCTATTCCATGTTTGGTGACTATGCTCCTATTGCAGCACTAATGGAACTTAGTAAAAAATATCCACAACTGCATTTGTATTTTGATGACGTCCACGGGATGAGTTGGAAGGGTAAAAACGGCACGGGCTACGTGTTAAGCGTACTAAAAGAAATACCGGATAACGTAATGATTATGGGGACATTAAGCAAAACATTTGGAGCCAGTGGCGCCGTTTTACTTTGTCCAAATGCAAAGCTTCGCGAAAAAATAAAAGTTTTTGGTGGCCCGCTAACTTTCTCCGCACAACTGGAGCCAGCTTCGGTAGCTGCTGCCATAGCTGCTGCAGATATCCACCTGTCTGTAGAGATCACCATTTTACAATCGGAACTAGCCGAAAAAATAGCCTATTTTAATGAATTAATTTCTAAAACGGCTTTACCAATAATAGTCAAAAACGATTCTCCGGTTTTTTTCCTTGGCACGGCAATACCAATAACTTCTTATAAATTAGTTCAAAACCTATTCGAAGAAGGATTCTTTGTCAATCCTGCAATATATCCAGCGGTTCCTGTTCAAAACACAGGGATTCGCATCACACTTTCGAGACACAACCAAAAAGAAGAAATAAAAGCATTAGTCGAAGCAATAGAAAAGTATTTACCCATCGTGCTCAAAGAAACAGGAAATAGCTTAAGCAAAATACAAAGTGCATTTGGTTTGGTCGAGACCCATACTACTATAGACACAATAGTTGACAAATCCTCGTTACAACTGAAATATGAAACATCGATATCAAAAATGGACAAACCTACTTGGAATGAGTTACTAGGACAACAAAGCACATTTGATTGGGATGGCCTTCATTTTTTAGAAGTTGCTTTTGCCAATTCTGATGAACCTGCAAACAAATGGGACTTCCACTACTACATAATCAAGGACAAGAATGAAATTCCTTTAATAGCCACTTTTTTTACTTATGGACTTTGGAAAGACGACATGATGGCAACAGAATCAATATCAAAGCATTTAGAAGAGGAAAGAATAAAAAATCCTTTATATCTAACCTCTAAAGTGTTAGGAATGGGGTCTTTATTCACCGAAGGAAATCATTGCTATCTTAATACATCACATCCATTAATAGAAGAAGCTATTCTAATGCTATTGCAAGAGATAGAAACTCTTTACAATAATTTAAATGCTGATATGTTAGTATTAAGGGACTTTGAAGAAAATGAACAATTAAATCGCATATTCCATAATCAAGGTTACTTAAAAGCTAATATGCCCGACTCCTGTGTGGTTGAAAATCTGGAATGGGACACTCCACAAGCCTTTACCAACAAACTTTCCCCACGTTCTAAACGCCATTTTATCGAAGAAGTGCTTCCCTTTGAAAAGGCTTTTGATGTAGTAATAAAAAATGAACTAACTATAATAGAAACGGAACAGATCTATCAACTCTATAAAAACGTAAAAAACAATAATCTCGCCTTTAACACTTTTACCTATCCTCCTAACGTATTTATAGCCATGGTCACCGACCCAAATTGGGAATTTATAATGCTATATTTAAAAGATGAAGACAATGAGCAACAACAGGGGCAATTAGTGGGCACGCTTTTTTGTTATAAAAACAGCAACTATACCTATTCTCCCTCTTTGATAGGAATGGATTATAACTATGTTAGAGAATTTCAGATTTACAGACAACTTTTGTATCAAGGAATTAAACGCGCCAAGGAACTAAATTTTAAAAAAATAGATTTTGGTTTTTCAGCCACTTTTGAAAAGAAAAAACTGGGTGCCACAGTAATTCCGAAAGTAGCCTACGTTCAAGCAAGAGATAATTTTTCAATGGAATTGATGGGAACACTTCAAAACGATGATAAAACACACAAAAAATAACAAACCACAATATATCATAATTCGTCGGTCTCCTCCATTTTGTAATTCCAACAAAGGAGGACACGACGCCTTGCGCCAACTGATGAAGTAATCTCGTCAAATGCAATTTTATGTATTTAATGAAACGCAACTCAGAATCCTAAACCTGAACATGTAACACAGAACTCAGAATACTGAACACTGAAAAAGGAATACTGAATACTGATCACTAAAAACTGATCACTGATCACTGAAAATTGACCATTAAAAACCAAATATTAAAAAACTGAACACCATCCAATGAATTACATAAAACACCTCACTGGTTTTTTTGATCGTACCATACAAGACCATCACCTAAACCCTACACATATAAGCCTTTATATTGCATTATTCCAATACTGGAATGTAAACCATTTTCAAAATCCTATAAGCATATCCAGAGAGGAAGTGATGCTAATAAGTAAGATTTACTCAAAAGCAACCTATCACAAATGCATGAAAGAGCTAAACGAAAAAGGATATATTAAATACGAACCCTCATTCAATCCATTCAAAGGCAGCATGGTAATTCTATTTAATTTTTCAGAAGACCAGAACCAGTTCAAAAAAGAGTAAACCAAAAAAAATCTTTAATAAAAAACACCAATAAGAAAAGTATACGTTCAATTAAAACCTTCTCAAAACGCCCTTAAAGAAAAAGCGTAAAAAAACAATGTTTGAAATTAAAAGGAGGACTGCCAGTGGCAGTCAGGTAGCAACAGTCCGCGAGTTGAGGACGAAGGACGAACGGCTCGGGCTGTGGAACGGCGCTTCAAGGTAGTTTTCAAGCTTGCAGTCCCGATAGCTATCGGGATCAGGCTTGATCTTTTGTTTCTTTTGCATCAAGGCAAATCGAAGATTCAGCGAACACCACTAACAAAAAAAGTACAGTGAGCTAAAAGAAAAGAACACCCTTCAAAGTAAAAATCACGTTAAATAAAAAAATTTCAATTTACCAGAACAAACTGTTCCTATTTGTTCGATCTCACCTTCGTCGAGATGACAAACTACAATGGAAGTATACATTCAATTTCAACCTCCTCACACCGCCCTTAAAGAAAAAGCGTAAGAAAACAACAATGAAGTAAAGTGGCAACAGTCCGCGAGTTGAGGACGAAGGACGAACGGCTCGGGCTGTGGAACGGCGCTTCAAGGTAGTTTTCAAGCTTTTTATTTTCAGGCTTGATTTTTTTGTTTCTTTTTTGATCAAGCAAAAAAGAAAAGAACACCCTTCAAAGTAAAAATCACGTTAAATAAAAACAATTCCAATTTACCAGAATCAACTCTTCCTACTTGTGCGATCTCTCCTTCATCGAGATGACAAACTACAATGGAAGTATACATTCAATTTCAACCTCCTCACACCGCCCTTAAAGAAAAAGCGTAAGAAAACAACGATGAAGTAAAGTGGCAACAGTCCGCGAGTTGAGGACGAAGGACGAACGGCTCGGGCTGTGGAACGGCGCTTCAAGGTAGTTTTCAAGCTTTTTATTTTCAGGCTTGATTTTTTTGTTTCTTTTTTGATCAAGCAAAAAAGAAAAGAACACCCTTCAAAGTAAAAATCACGTTAAATAAAAACAATTCCAATTTACCAGAATCAACTCTTCCTACTTGTGCGATCTCACCTTCGTCGAGATGACAAAGTACTCAATAAAACATTTTTTACTCCTCCTCCTTTATCTTTTTAAACAAGGAAAAAAATGAACAGTAGTACACCCGTAATTCTTTCATAACAATAAAAATCAAGCAACGAACAACGAGCAACGAACAACGAGCAACGATTATCGAAAAACGAAAAAACCCAGCCCTCGAACTATTCTCCGTTATTCCAAACCAGATGGAGTCGTATTCCTGCTACTTCTATGATCTCTCCTTCGTCGAGATGACAAACTACAATGGAAGTATACATTCAATTTCAACCTCCTCACACCGCCCTTAAAGAAAAAGCGTAAGAAAACAACAATGAAGTAAAGTGGCAACAGTCCGCGAGTTGAGGACGAAGGACGAACGGCTCGGGCTGTGGAACGGCGCTTCAAGGTAGTTTTCAAGCTTTTTATTTTCAGGCTTGATCTTTTGTTTCTTTTGCATCATGGCAAATCGAAGATTCAGCGAACACCACTAACAAAAAAAGTACAGTGAGCTAAAAGAAAAAAACACCCTTCAAAGTAAAAATCACTCCTTTCCAGAATCATCTGTTCCTACTTGTGTGATCTCTCCTTCGTCGAGATGACAAACTACAATGGAAGTATACATTCAATTTCAACCTCCTCACACCGCCCTTAAAGAAAAAGCGTAAGAAAACAACAATGAAGTAAAGTGGCAACAGTCCGCGAGTTGAGGACGAAGGACGAACGGCTCGGGCTGTGGAACGGCGCTTCAAGGTAGTTTTCAAGCTTTTTATTTTCAGGCTTGATTTTTTTGTTTCTTTTTTGATCAAGCAAAAAAGAAAAGAACACCCTTCAAAGTAAAAATCACGTTAAATAAAAACAATTCCAATTTACCAGAATCAACTCTTCCTACTTGTGCGATCTCACCTTCATCGAGATGACAAAGTACTCAATAAAACATTTTTTACTCCTCCTCCTTTATCTTTTTAAACAAGAAAAAAATTAACAGTAGTACACCCGTAATTCTTTCATAATAATAAAAATCAAGCAACGAACAACGAGCAACGAAGGACGAACAACGAAGGACGAACAACGAAGGACGAAGGACGAACAACGAGCAACGAGTAACGAGCAACGATTTTCGATTTTCGATAAACAAAAAAAGCCCATTCCTTTCGGTTTGGGCCTTCACTTCGTTTTAACTTTCAGTTATAAAAACTAAATTAAAACTATTTCTGGTACTTCTTTATTATAAATTTAAGTACCATCGATATTCCAAAACTGACTATCGCTCCAACAGCAGCCAATAAAACAGTTTTCAAAACATCCTCCGAATGCAAATTCGGAACAACACTCAAGAAGGTGCCTCCTGCAGTACCCATCAGCGTACGATTACTCGTTATCATCGCCTACGGGATAAGGAACATCTTCATAAAAGGTAGTAAGCTGACTTACTGCTGACAACACTCCTCCAGCTACAGCCAGATACCCACCAATCGAACCAATAACGACAGGTAAGGCAACTGGTGCGCTAATGATAACGCTACCTAAAGCTGCTAATACCAGTCCAAAAGTTCGAAGGTGTTTGAAAAATTTTGGCGTTGGAGCTTTTGCTCTATTTAGTATATTCATAAGTAAAAAAATTAAGATTGAACAATTAACGAAACGATTGCGGACTGATCCAAAGCTTGATATACTAAATTTTTAACTTTAGCAAAAGCCACTCGGGATTCCAAGCCCACACCAGCACCCGTAAGATGCGTTACTGGAGCAATACAACCTTTCAATTCACGGATAGCATTATTAGCAGGATGCAACAAAATAGAACTTCTATTTTTTACAGCAACAACTTCAATATGCCATTGAAATTTCTGGTTATATCGCTTCCGCAATAAATAATACCCTTCTGGAATACAGGAAACGCATTTCTCATTTGCTCGCCATGGCAATTCAATTGTAAAACAAATAAATTGGCCATCACAAACTAGTTTTCCATTAGTTCCCTCTGGGAAATAAGTTCTGGACAATACCAAAACCATCTTACAATCCACTTACTTGAACCAATGCCAATGGATTATAAGCCCCATTTTTCAAAGGATACATCCTTCCATTAACCTCTTGGTAATATTCCACTCCAAGAGCCAAAAATAAGGGACTCACACTATTGGCTGTTACTGAATTCAGATGATTGATGACAGCAGTTGGAGTCATATCCCACGGTAAAATAGCTGTTTCCGCAGTCGAACTAACAAATGTATCAGCCTCAAAATTGATTTCAGCTCCTGCTGAAATAATTTTGAAATGGGTAGTACCTCCAGGAGCAGCAATCATAGTAGCGGGTATAAAAGAAGCTAAATTAACAGTTATTTCCCCTGTAAGTCGATCAATTGACCCTAAAAACGGAGCAAATAAACTAGTTCCTAATTTCCCTCCTACATTAAATTCAAATCCCACAAGCAATTCTGCTTCGCCATCAATAACATTGCGTAAGCCACGTTCATTGACTAAGTCTGCTTGGATCACTTTGATCATGGATTGGGTAAGCCGGCTCACCATTCGGCTGTCGGCAGAATTCAATAGCAATGTTCGTAATGCCGTTCGCAAAGTTTTACCTGCCTTACCGGCTCGTCCAAATTCAGCACCATTTTCACGTGTACGCTGAAAAGCGGGATCATTAGCAATTCTACTTGCCTCAACCCCTCCTTTTTCACGTGCCATATGACCGTCTTTGGTTTTGTAAAAAGTAATATCTCCAATAGTACCTTTTAATTTAATTATTCCTTTTTGTCTTGCCATAATCTTTAAAATTTAAGTTAAAAAAAATTACTACTCGTTCATCCTGAATATTCGTTGCAACTAAATCGGGAATGATTTCAGTAAAGTTTCAATTAATTAAATCATATTTCAAAAAGCAGATGTCAATAATGGTACTAAAAGGCCTACAATTACCTATTTTAGTCAATTCATAAGTGATTAATTTTCATAACTTTACATAAGTTTTCAAATAAAAAGGAGGCAAAGGACTTTTATTAGGGATTAAAATAAAAAAATGTGATTGCAAGTAACATCAGGGTATGTATTTATCCAAAAGATGTACAACGTATTACCGGTAAAACATACAGACAAGCACGGTTATATCTACACAAGATAAAAACCACCTTGAATAAAGAACCACATCAACTACTCTCCATTCAAGAGTTTTGTGACTATTCAGGGCTTCAACTGGAACATGTTTTGCGTTGTATAATTGGATAACAATTGAAGTCATAAAAAACGGCTGATGTACTTTTCTAAGAAAATAATACCTGTTCAATAAGCAGTTCAAATAATAATAAACGATCATCAAACAACGTCCATCGTCCATCGAGCAACGGGCAACGCTAAACGAAAAAACGAACATCGAAACACGATCAACGGTTAACGAAAAACGAACAACGAATAAACATGGCAAAAATACTAGCACCCTTCTTAATCAAAGGAACCATAGACGACATTAACTTTGTAGTCACTGCAGACGGAAATAACTATGCAAGGGCGAAGGGAAAAACAGGCATAACAGCCAAAGAATTTAAAAACAACCCCATTTTCGACAGGATACGAAATCAGGGGCAAGAATTTGGAGGCTGTGCAAAAAAATCGGTCGTATTTCGTCAACTGGCATCCCGTTTCAATGAACGGGCAAAAGAGGGAAGCTTTGCTGGTAGGGCAAACAAACTGCTGTTCGAAATTCTACAAGAAGACACGACCCAACCACAGGGAAAAAGAACGCTGGCGGAAGGATTAAAAACAACAAATGGGAAGGATTTTTTATTACTTTTTGAAAGCAACAGTCTGAGACCACTGCAGAAAGTCCTAAAAACAAAAGAACAATCGGATCTAAGCAATCAAACAATTACGCTGTCTAAATTCAAGGCGAAGAAACATTTAGACTGGCCTGAAGAGGCTACACATGCACATTTGGCTATGGCTACAGCCAATTGGAATTTTGAGAACGACACACACGACACCTGTTACAGCGAGGAATGGGTCCTGGATAAAGAATCCGTAAAACAAAACATAATACTATCAACTAATAAACCAAAAGGAAATGATGTACACCTAACGTTTCTATTCATCGGATTTTCGAAAATAGAACGAAAAAAACACAAAATGCTGCACCGAAAAAACAACACAGCAACAGTAATTAACTATCACCTCCCAATGTTAAAAGAAACTGTTAGCAACGAAAATTAAATATTGCATACCAAACACAAATTACTTTTTTCTACATTTGCAGAATGCTTACATTTTTCAAATCAAAACCCGTACTTAAAGACTTAATTCCGGACAATCATATTGATATCCACTCGCATCTGTTGCCGGGTATTGACGATGGTGCTCGAACAATTGAGGACAGCTTACGATTAACGAAAGCACTTCAAGGATTTGGCGTTACGGACTTCATTACCACGCCACATATCATCCAACATGTTTGGGACAATACTCATGACCAAATTATTGCTAATAAAAGTAATACGGTTGCGGTACTAGAACAAAACAATATTCATGTTCCTTTTAAAGCAGCAGCAGAGTACTTAATGGACGACCAGTTTGTACGCCTTTTTCAATCTCATGATTTATTGACATTGAAAGACAATTATGTATTGGTAGAAATGTCATACATCAATGCGCCTATACAACTGTATTCGATTCTTTTTGATTTGCAGGTGGCAGGATACATTCCTGTATTAGCACATCCTGAACGGTATTTATTTTATCATAACAACTTTAATGAATACGTAAAATTGAAAAGAGCGGGTTGCTTATTTCAACTTAATTTATTATCAACTGTTGGATATTATGGTACTGAAATCACTAAAATTAGTGATCAATTACTTCAAAAAGGACTGTATAATTATGTGGGATCTGATGTACATCATAACAATCACATTGCTTCTTTTGACTTAAAAGTAAAAATAAAAGATACTGCGCCACTAAAAGAAATAATAGCCAACAATCAGTTTTTTAAAATACAATAAACAGCATTGTCCACGTTCTAATGCACATCTAAGACTTCATAACTAGAATTCATGCTCTTAAACTCGGGTACAATTTCTTTCATTTTTGAAACCATCGCCTCATTGTCAAAAAAATTGGCAATTTGAATTAGTTCTTCAATATCAGTATGCAACGTTTCATATTCATCTTGAATCTCTTCTGCAATCATAATTTTATTATGGTAGGTAGGAATCGTTTTTGAGGTATCATTTAATAACTCCTCATATAATTTTTCTCCAGGTCGTAGCCCTACTACTTTTATCATGATGTCTTTGTCAGGTATAAACCCTGCCAATTTGATCATTTTTTTAGCCAAATCTATAATTTTTACTGGCTTACCCATGTCAAAAATATAGATCTCCCCTCCATTACCCATCGCTCCTGCTTCTAATACGAGTTGACAGGCCTCCGGAATGGTCATAAAATATCGAATAATATCAGGATGCGTTATAGTTACTGGGCCACCACTGGCAATTTGTTTCGTAAATAAAGGAACGACAGACCCATTAGACCCTAACACATTTCCAAACCGAGTGGTAATAAATTTTGTAGCTTTTAATTTGTTTTCTTTTTGACTTTTTAACTGAAGTGATTGCACGTATTTTTCGGCAATTCGTTTACTGGCTCCCATTACATTACTTGGATTTACTGCTTTGTCAGTAGAAACCATTACAAATTTTTTAACCTGATATTCACAAGCCAAGTCGGCAAGATTTTTAGTTCCAACTATATTGGTAAGAATGGCTTGAGACGGGTTTTCTTCCATCAATGGAACATGTTTATAAGCAGCAGCATGAAAAACGACTTGAGGGGAATACTGCTGGAAAACATTATTCATGGACTCTTTATTTCTCACATCTGCAACAATGGTAATTATTTTGGATTTAAATTCGTTATCGTTCATCTCTAAATACAAATGATGCAATGGCGTTTCTGCTTGATCCAAAACAAGTACCGTTTGGGGATTAAAGAGTAATACTTGTCTAACAATTTCACTTCCTATGGACCCGGCTGCACCAGTAATCAATATGGTTTTATCTTTCAATTGCTTTGATATGGATTTACTATCTAGTACAATGGGTTTTCTTTCTAATAAATCTTCAATTTGTAAATTCTTTACTTTTTGAGAAATTTCTTTTTGATTCTCCCAATCGGTAATCAAAGGAACCATATATACCCTGTAATTAAATTCTAGGCATTGGTCTACTATTACCATTCGCTCTTCTTTTGACAAGCTTTTATCTGCTATTACAACGCCTTCGGCTCCAATGGAACGCATTAAAATAGGTAATTTTTTCTTCTGAATGAAAATGGGTAAATCCAACATTCTTTTGGATGAATTTTGATTATTCTTATCCACAAAACCTACTATTTTAAAACGGGCCGGTGTTTCCAGTTTCAACGCTTTAGCAACTGATATCGCATTAGCATCGGTACCGTAAATAATGGTTCTTGATAATTTAATATCACTAGTTTCCGAAAAATAATGTTCGAAGGTTTGCTTTACTATTACGCGATATAAAAACAACCCACAAAAGGAAAGTACCATATTGATAAAGAGCGCCGTATTTAAAAAAGCTTTTTTTCCAATTAGCATCTCAAAAGCAAAATTCAAAACAAGAAATACGATGAGGACAGCCATTTGTGAAAACAACAATTTCACAGCATCAATATAAGAAGAATGCCTAATTATTCCCGAATACGTTCGAAACAACCAAAAAAAGAAGACATTCACTCCAAATAAAACAGCTATAAAAACAACACTATGAGGAGTGATGATATAATCCAACCCAGTACCTCTAAAAATCAAATAGGTAAAGAAAAAAGCAATCATGAGCACAACAACATCCATCATTACAATTATCCACCTTGGCAAATAACTTAAATTATGAATGTTAAATCGTAAATTTTCTCTAGAGAAAAAATGAGATAAAAAAGAAGTCGATCCTGATTTTGTATTATTATTCAAAATAAAAATATTTTTTTTTAGACTAATGCGCTATAATACATCAAAAATAAGACATAATGAATCGAAAAAAAAATAATACAATTCATTATAATTGCGTATATATAAATGACCAAAAGGGAATTATTAAAAAATGACCGTTTGGCTCCTAATCAATTTAGGGATTGAACAAATTAACTAGTACTGATTTAATCCTAAATCGGTCCTCCTCAGAAAGAGAACTCCCTGAAGGCAAGCAAAGTCCTTTATTAAAAAGGGATTCGGCAATAGCACTTCCATAATAGGGATAGCTACAATAAATAGGTTGCAAATGCATGGGCTTCCATAAAGGTCGGGATTCAATATTTTCTTCTCCTAGAATTATCCTAATCTTTTCATTGGTTATTCCATTGGTAATGGTATCATCAACTAATATAGTACTCAACCAATAATTAGCAAAATAATCAGTATTGGGAACTGAAAAAACAGAAACCCCTGGAATATTCTGGAATAAATCAACATAAAATTCATGCATCTCTCTTCTAGATTTCACATGCTGGTCTATTACTTCCATTTGACCTCTACCAATCCCTGCTAAAACATTACTCATCCTATAATTATATCCCACTTCACAATGTTGATAATGAGGCGCTTTTTCTTTGGCTTGAGTAGCCAGAAAAATAGCTTTCTCTTTCAACTCTTTTGTCTTCGTTACAATAGCGCCTCCTCCTGAAGTGGTAATAATTTTACTTCCATTAAAGGACAAAGTACTAACGTCTCCAAAAGTACCACACCGTTTTCCTTTATAACTACTTCCTAAAGCCTCTGCACTATCTTCAAGAATAGGAATATTATACTTACTAGCAATTGTTCTTATTTCTTCAACCTTATAGGGAACACCGTAAAGCGTAACAGCAATTATTGCTTTTGGACTTACACCTTTGGCTATTCGGTCAATAATAGCTTCTTCAAGGGCAATAGGACATAAATTCCAAGTATCGATTTCGCTATCAATGAAAACAGGAGTGGCTCCAAGATATAAAATAGGATTTGCCGAAGCTGAAAATGTCATACTTTGACAAATTACTTCATCCCCTGCTTGAACTCCCAATAAAATTAATCCCATATGAATGGCTGCAGTACCTGAGCTTAATGCGGCAACCTGTCCTGAGCCCAAGTAATTTTCAAGATTAGCTTCGAAAATATCAATATTTGCACCCACAGGAGCGATCCAATTGGTATCGAAAGCTTCCTGAATATACTTTTGTTCGCTGCCACCCATATGAGGCGGAGAAAGCCAAATTTTGTTTTTAATCATTTTATAATCAATAAAATACTTATAAAAACAGTATTAATTCTTTTTAAATAAAATAACCTTAATTGTTTCTAAAATTATTCTAAAATCGCCACAAATACTATGGTTATAATAATAGTCTAGATTTAACTTTACTTTATCAGGAAAAATAAAAGTGTCATTATAAACTAAAGGATCAGCTTGTTTTTTTAAAATGGCATCCTCATTGGTATATTTTATAGTGGCTATACTGGTCAATCCCGGTTTCAATTCCAAGAGTTTACGATTTTCCCCCTCTAATAAATCATAATAACCGGAAACATCAGGTCTAGGACCAACCATACTCATGTCCCCTTTTAAAACATTAAATAATTGGGGCAATTCATCTATTCTAAATTTACGAAGGAATTGTCCTGTTTTTGAAATTGGAAGTGCAACTGACGAAAATGATTCTCGAATCGTGCGGACTTTATAAATTTTAAATTTAGTTCCAAATTGACCTATACGCTCTTGAATAAATAATCCGCTGGTATGGGTGTCAATAGCGGCCATTAGAACAGAAACAATAATTAGCCAAAATAATAAAGTCAATAAAAACAGCGCGAAAACAATATCAAAAACACGTTTTGCCATTCAAGGGAGGTATTTATAAAACTCGTTTTTATAGGCGTATTTTATTCACCTTTCTAACAATTAAAGCTCTCAACAATAAATAAACAAGAGTCAATGTCAGTAATAACTCAAGGACGAAAAGCCCAGACAGAATTCCTTGATTATCCATATAAATAATCAAACCATTGATTAGCAATTGCACTCCAGCATATATAACCGAAATTAAAACATGCGAAAAACCCATCTCATTAGCTAAATATTGATACAAATGAGAACGATGGGGTTGAAAAATATTTTCTCTTTTTTTAATTCGGTTCAAAATGGTAATAACAGCATCAATTCCATACACCGAGAAAAAAAGAATATACCCCAATTGCTTGGTATCCAATATCGTTTTTATCATGAAATAACCCAGAAAAAGAGCCATACTGATACTGCCTACATCTCCTGCAAATGTTTTGGCTTTTTTTCTAACATTGAATATCCCAAAAGCCACACAGGACAAACCCATGGTAATTAACAATGGCAAACTGGAAACCTGTGTAGGTAAAAATGAAAAACTAATAATTGCTGTTAAGGCATACAACACCGTTATTCCATTAATTCCATCCATAAAATTAAAGGCATTCACCCAGCCAATTAGCAATACAAATACTATGGGAAGCAACCATAAAGACTCGACGAATAAATTTAAATCATAAAATACCAATCCTACTGCAATTACATGAGAAGCAAAACGAGGTAATTGAGATAATGGCTTAATATCATCGATAAAACTAACCACTGCAACTATAAGAACTGCCAAAGTTAATTCCCAAGAAACAGATCCAAGAAAAAAAGCGATACTTATAGCAATTGGAAAAATAATCCCGCCTCCTCTTAAAGTGATGGTACTATGCGAAGATCTGGAATTAGGCTTATCAATAATATTGTATCTATCGGCAATTTTGAAATAAAGGAGTTCAATTCCTACCAATAAAACTAGTAATGTAATATATATCATATTTTAAAATATAGGTATAGGTAATCTAAAAACTCTGAATCCTGAACACTGATCACTCTGAACACTGATCACTCTGAACACTGAACACTCTGAACACTGAACACTGAACACTGAACACTGAACACTAATTACTTAAGGCTTATGCTTCAATAATTCCAACAGGTATTCCCCATAACCCGATTTTTTCAAAGGTGCTGCCAGCTCTTTTAACTGCTCTTCCGAAATGAAACCTTGCCTCCAAGCAATTTCCTCAATACAGCCCACTTTCAATCCTTGACGCTCTTCTATAACTTGAACAAACTGTCCAGCTTGCATTAAACTATTAAATGTACCTGTATCTAGCCAAGCGGTTCCCCTGCTTAAAATACCCACTTTCAACTTTCCTTTTTCTAGATAAACTTTATTGACATCGGTGATTTCATATTCACCACGCGGACTTGGCTTGATGTTCTTTGCAATTTCTACAACTGAATTATCGTAAAAATACAATCCTGGAACAGCGTAATTTGATTTTGGAACAGCTGGCTTTTCTTCGATAGAGAGCGCTTTTAAATTTTTGTCAAAGTCAACTACACCATATCGCTCTGGATCCGAAACATGATAAGCAAAAACAACACCTCCCTCAGGATTGGTATTGGATTGCAATAATTCATCCATATTCGAACCAAAGAAAATATTATCTCCGAGAACCAAGGCTACACTATCTTTCCCTATAAACTCTTCTCCAATTACAAAAGCTTGGGCCAAACCGTCAGGAATAGCTTGTTCCGCATAACTAAATTGACAACCAATAGCCGATCCATCACCTAATAATTTTTTGAAATTAGGCAAATCATGAGGCGTTGAAATAATTAATATTTCATTTATCCCCGCGGTCATCAAAGTAGACAACGGATAATAAATCATGGGTTTATCGTACACCGGCATCATTTGCTTACTCATTGCTAATGTAAGTGGATGCAAACGAGTTCCAGAACCCCCTGCTAATATAATTCCTTTCATAATTTTTTTTGTTATTAGTGATTCGAAAAGCGTAATTCGAATTACATTCTTATTTATTATTTACATATCTGATAAGACCAAAAAGCATTTTTTTAATCTTTTCAATTTGACTTAGATAAATTTCAATCGAATTTATAAACTGTAATCAATTGGCTAAAATTAATTGCGTTTCTAGTTCAGATAATGAACCCATAGCGATATACAAGAACTGTATAAATTCTTTGTCACCTTTTCTACCAGCACCTTCAGCAATAGTACTGGGAATAGAAACTACTGCTCTCTTAATTTGGCTTGATAATCCGTATTTTTCGTCTGCTGGGAAATTTTTTGTTAACGCATAAATATCTTCTGCAAGCACCATCGACTGTTTCCATACATCTAAGTCTTTATGATCTTTCATTTGTACTAATTACTATCTATTTGGAGTTTCGAATTACGGATCACGATTAACGAATTACTTGTACTGTTTTTCATAGTAAGTTGCATACTCCCCCGAAGTAATATTATTCAACCAAGTCTGGTTGTCTAAATACCAATTTACCGTTCTTTCTAACCCTTGCTCAAAAGTAACCGAAGGCTTCCACCCTAATTCTTTATTAATCTTGCTGGCATCAATAGCATAACGCAAATCATGACCGGGACGATCTTTTACATACGAAATCAATTGTTCTGATGTACCAGTAGTTCTTCTTAATTTCTCATCCATGATTTTGCAAAGCAACTTCACCAAATCAATATTTTGCCATTCATTAAACCCTCCAATATTATAAGTGTCATGGTTTACGCCTTCATGAAAAACCAAATCAATAGCAACGGCATGATCTTCTACAAACAACCAATCACGCGTATACTTCCCATCTCCATAGACTGGCAATGGTTTGTTTTGAATGATATTATTGATAAACAAAGGAATCAATTTTTCGGGAAAATGAAAAGGACCATAATTATTAGAGCAATTAGTCAAAACGTAAGGCAAACCGTAAGTTTCACCATAAGCACGAACAAAATGATCTGAACTAGCTTTAGACGCCGAATAGGGTGAATTGGGGTCATAAGCAGTGGTCTCTGTAAACAAACCTTCAGCACCTAAACTACCATAAACCTCATCAGTACTAATGTGGTAAAAACGTTTTCCGACATAGTTACCATTCCAAATCGTTTTGGCAGCATTCAATAAGTTCATTGTTCCTATAACATTTGTTTTCACAAAGGATAACGGATCGGTAATAGAACGATCTACATGTGATTCGGCAGCCAAATGCAAAACTCCATCAAATTGATGTTCCGCAAATAAAGCATCAATAAATGATGCGTCTACAATATCTCCTTTTATAAACGTATAATTGGGGGCCGCCTCTATATCAACAATATTCTCCAAATTGCCAGCATAGGTCAAGGCATCCAAATTGAATATTTGGTATTCTGGGTATTTCTTAACGAAAAGGCGAACTACGTGAGATCCAATAAATCCCGCTCCACCTGTAATTAATATATTTTTCATTTTTATATTTTTATTTTAAGTTCCCTAAATCCATATCTTATATAATACAAGTTCTGAATTTTCGACTCCCTTTAGGGCTGGGGTAAAACGAAAATTTTACAAACTCATTATTCTTCTATTTTTATAAATTCTTTTATTTTATTAAAGACCATATTAAGATCTGTTGGCACTTCATCGTGCTAAAAAGGATTACATCTAATCCTTGAAATTCAATATTTACACTTCGTTCCTTATCTAATTTCTTTTGTTCAACAGTTTGGTGATATTCTCCATCAATTTACACAACTAATTTTAATTGGTGACAATAAAAATCCACTACATAATTTAATAATGGATGTTGTCTTCTAAATTTACAACCCTGCAATTGGTTATTCCTCAATGACAACCACATTAGTTCTTCAGCTAGAGTAGGTTTTTCTCTTAATTTTTTAGCATTAGAAAAAATAATTCCCGAATCATCTTTCCACATAGTATCTGAAAGTAATGGCTTCTTTTTCATCAGAGTTTCATTTAATAATTTCCTTTTTTGTTTATCCCTAAACCCTAAAGGGAACAAAAAAACATAAAATTCAATTAAAAATAATAACATACTTTATTTAGAGATAGGTTATGAATTTTATGCTTCCTTTACGGCTGGGGTAAAACGAAAATTTTATACGGCTGTTTCACCACTCTTCACCCCGCCCTCAAATTAAAAACGTCAAAAACAACGAAAAAACGAAGTGGCAGCAGTCCGCGAGTTGAGCCTGAAAGGCGAACGGCTCGGGCTGCGGAACATAGTTTTGAGGTAGTTTTTAAGTTTTGAATTTTCAGGCTTGATCTTTTGTTTCTTTTGCATCAAGGCAAAAGAAAAGGAATTCCTCCCTTCTCACAACAAGTCCATGCATTTTCGTAAACTAGATAGATAGCCCGGAACCTCAACCCCATACACGGCTTTAATCTCACTTTTATCCAATAAAGAAAAAGCAGGACGTTTTGCAGGGGTAGGATAAGATGCCGAAGGAATTCCTTTTACATCACAAGAATATCCACCAATCTCTTGAATCGCCAAAACAAATTCGTACCAACTGATTTCGCCTTCATTTGAATAATTATAAATACCTGGAATCCATTCTTTAGCAGATACGATGTCCATCATAGCTTTTGCTAAATCAGCAGCATAAGTGGGTGAACCTACTTGATCATTTACCACACTAATACTATCACGTTCTTTCAATAACCGTTGCATGGTTTTTACAAAATTATTTCCAAAACGACTGTACACCCATGACGTTCTAATGATAATAGTATTTGAATTTACTTCAAGACAAGCCAACTCTCCAGCTCTTTTTGTAGCTCCATATACATTGATTGGTTGTGTTGTAGCTTCTTCTGTTAATGCGGTAGAAGAGGTACCATCAAAAACATAATCCGTAGAGATATGAATTAGTTTGGCTTGATTGTAATTCGCATATTGCGCAATTACTTTAACTGCTTGATGATTAACAATGTCTGCTAGTTCATTTTCGGACTCTGCTTTATCTACTGCAGTATAAGCACCGCAATTTAATATAACATTTGGCCGAATTAACTCCAATTGAATTTTTAACTTAGACAAATGATCCAATGAAACTTGAGTTCTATCTGCGAAAACCCATTCGTATTGCCAATAGTTTTCTGACAACACTTTCAATTCCGAACCTAATTGTCCAGTGGCCCCTGTAACTAATATTTTTTTCATTTAATTTTTACTCTTTTCAATTTCAATCACACTTCTAGTACCCTCGCTGCAAAAAATTGATTGCTGTATAGAATACTGAACTCTGATCACTGGTTACTGGTTACTGGTTACTTCTTCTCACTGTCATATTGAATTTCTCACACATCCACTCATAACTCATAACTGAAAAATTCCAAACCCGCCCCAACCTTAAACAGTTAAACGGTTAAACAGCTAAACATTTAAACATTTTTCAAAACTCCCAATCGATTTGATCAAAACCAGGCAAAATAATATCTTTTTCAGAAACGATAACCACATCAGGGCTTACTTGCCAATCAATTGCCAAAGTGGGATCATCATAACGAATCCCTCTTTCACTTTCTTTGTGATACAATTGATCTACTTTGTACATCACAGAAGCTGTCTCGCTTAAAACCGAAAAGCCGTGTGCAAATCCATGAGGCACCATCAATTGTTTCTTATTGTCTGCACTTAGCACCACACTAAAATGTTGTCCGTAAGTAGGTGAGTTTTTACGCAAGTCTACTGCCACATCCAAAATTTCTCCTTCTAAGACACGTACTAATTTTGCTTGTGCAAAAGGATTAATTTGCAAATGCAATCCACGGATTACCCCTCTTTTAGAAAAGGATTGATTATCCTGAATAAATTGATATTTTATTCCATTTTCGTGAAATTTAGCTTGATTATAAGCTTCAAAAAAGTACCCCCTAGAATCTTCAAAAATGCTTGGAGTTATAATCACTAAATCTTGTATTGCTGTTTTTTCAATGGTCATATTGAACTTATTATTTTATGAATGATTGGAATGTTTTTAGCAAACCTTCCCTTGACGTAATTGGTAAAGGCTTTCCTATAGCGGATATTATCTTTTGATTGCTCACCACATAATTCTCAGTTAATTTTTGTAATCTTTGTGAATTTAGAGGTAAATGTAAATAACCCCCAAATTTGGAAACTACATTAATCCATGAAATTGGGATTTTCCAAATATTGCTTCTTCTCCCTAAACTTATTCCTAATAATCGAATTAATTCATTTGTTGACAATGGTTTATCATCTGCCAAATGGTAAATACCAGAGGGTATCTCTTTGTTTTCTAGTAATTCCTTAATCACAAAACAAAGGTTTTCGATACTTAAAAAAGATCGTTGATTTTCAAAAGCTCCCAATGGCCATGGCAACCCTATAGATACCAATTGATATAATAAATTTAAATTCCCTTTGTTAGCAGGACCGTGAATCATACTGGGTCTCAAAATGTAAACTCTTTTCCCTATAGGTAATTCTTGAGATAAGATATACTGTTCCGCTTGCAGCTTGGAAATCCCATAATGAGTTTTGGGTTTAGGAACAGCATCTTCAGTCAAAACTTCTTCTACTTCATCAGCTACCGCTTTAACTGTACTCATAAAAACAAAAACAGATGCTTCTGACTTTAAAAAAGAATCAAATAATTGTTTTGCTAATTCAAAATTGGCTTCGTAATAATCTGAATGATTGGAATCCTTTTTTAAATTGTGGGCTTTTCCTGCAAGATGAATTATAGCATCTGTTTTCAAATCAAACTGCTGATTTGGTTTATATCGAACTATTAATGACTCTACATCATAAGATGACTCTAAATAGTTTTTAAGGTTAGTCCCTACAAATCCGGAAGCCCCAGTTACTGCTACTTCCATTCTAATTGATGCATTAATACCGTTTATCCATAAATCAGATTCCCTTTCTACAAAGAGACAATGTAACCACCCTTCTATAGATAGTTTTCCATATAATTCTTCACTAATATTTTCATAAACTGAATCAAAAAAGTTTTTATCTAAAACAATATCGTTCCTGTCTATTAAATAAATATTTTTTTCATTATAAAATGAATATCTTTTTATCTCACTATTAGTGGTTATAATTTTTTTTCCTGCCCCAATAGCTTCAAATGTTCGCATTGTAAGTCCTTTTTGTCCAGGATGATTAATATCTAAGATTACATTTGAACTTTTATATAATTCTAAAATTTGATTTGTTGTCAAACTTTTAAAACTTAATTTTTTATAGTCAAATAACTGGAAAGATTTATCAAATATATTTTTATAGAAATACACTAAGCGACCATGAATAAAATAATAATAAAAAGAAGTTAAACCATTGTCATTACACCAGTTTACAACAATGTTGGTTATTCTATATCTATCTGAATGAGCAGTTCCTAAAAAAAGCAAATCATATTTTATTTTATTATCTGTTGTTTTTTTTATTTCACTAAAAGAATCCAAATAAAACAATGGTCTAAAATTAAGCTTAAAATTTATTGCATCATCTGGGTCAAAAGTGAACTTTTTATCAAAATATTTTAAAATTTTAGTTGGATGACCCTGATTTTTGAAAGAGTCCCAAGTATAAAAAATAAACTTACAATCAGGGTGTGTTTTTTTGAATGCTTTAAGAAAGAATTCAGGAACTACCTCTCCTCTATTTATAAACAAATAATGATAAGTACTATTATTTGTTTGTAAAAGGATTTTTTTATAGTAAGTATCAATTCTGTACTGATACACACTCCTTTTTAGTCTGATTATTCCTTTAACAAAATTATTATTAGACGGTCTTTCATCATAATAATCAACGTTTGCACCAAACTCCTCTAACTTTTTGATAATCTCTTTCTCAAGGTTAAATGTTTGGACAGAAAAAAAAATAATGTTTTTGCCTCCCAATTTTTCTTTAATAATCATTTCAATAATCCTTTTTTCTTCATTTCTTCAAGTGATTTACTCAATTTATCCTCTTGAATTTCTTGTTGTAAAACCCAAGAAGAAAATTTATCGATTCCTTCTTTAAAACACACTTTAGGCTCAAATCCTAAAAGAGTTTTAATTTTAGTTAAATCTGCATAATTATGACGAATATCTCCCAATCGAAATCGCCCTGTTACCGTCACGGGGATAGAAATGCCATATGCTTTTATCAATGAGTTCGCAACTTCAAGAACATCTATTGCAATACCAGTGCCTACATTAAAAATATGTCCGTTTGCCTCTTCTTTTTCAATTCCAAGAATGGTAGCTGCTACCACATCATCAATAAAAACAAAATCTCTAGTCTCTTTTCCATCTTCAAAAATTTGAATCGGATTATTGTTTCTAATTTGCGTCGAAAAAATAGATAGAATTCCTGTATAAGGATTAGACAATGACTGTCCTGGTCCATAAACATTTTGATACCTAAAACCAACGGGGGCAATTCCAATAGTAGGACAAACGGTCATAATCATTTGCTCTTGATTTTGCTTAGTTATCCCATATACAGATGAAGGGTGAATTTTAGAATCCTCGTCAGTTGCTAATAACTCAAGTATCTGATCATCTCCATAAGTAAGCTCAAAATTCCCTGCTAACATATCTGCTTCTTTTCTATGTGTCGGGTATACAACTCCTAATTTGGGATGTTTGTATTTTCCTTCTCCATAAATAGAACGTGAGGAAGCAATTACAATTTTCTCTACAGCCTGCTCACTATTTGCTAAAATATCTAGCATAATTGCTGTTCCTTGAATGTTTACTTCTGTATATTTTTCGATGCAATACATCGACTGTCCTGTTCCTGTTTCAGCAGCAAAATGAACAACTACATGTTGATTTTCTAATGCCTTTGTCCAATCTTCTCTTGATGTTACAGTACCTTGAATAAAATTAACTTTGTCTTTTACACTTTTAAAAAGCGGAGAAGTAACTTCTGGATTTTCACCGTGTATTTGTTTTGACAAATTGTCTAAGACGGTAATATTGTATCCTTTTTCTATAAGTTTAAGGGCGAGATTACTTCCTATAAATCCTGCTCCTCCAGTAATTAATACGTTTTTCATTTTTTATTTTTTATTTTAGGAAGACGCCTGTGGCATCTGTTTTTCCCCAAATTTGAGTGTGTGAATTATACCTTTTAATCACTTTTGCTAGAGCTCCAACAATTAAAGAATAATCGGAAAAAACTCCCCTAACTTCAGCACTTGAGCCCGCTATGCATTGTTTTCCAAAAATCGTTCCCGCTGGAATTACAGATCCCTAACCAATAAAACAATTTTGCCCAATTATTGTGTCTTTTACAATATAAGACTGCAGTAATACATACTTATCAATTTCATGATATTCATGATTAACGTTCGTTATCAAAAAGTTTAAAGAAATTGTCGTTTTTGTTTTAATAATAAGCTTGCCGCCAGAAATAATATGTAAATTTTGTCCAACAGAAATATCATCTTCAAATATGATTGAAGACCTAACATCAATCACTTCCATCCTAGAACCAGGAAAAATATGCGCCTTTTTCCAAATAAAAATAAATTTTAAAATTACCGATGAATATTGGCTTACCGATGTAGGAATGGAATCCATACTTACCAAAAAAAGGCATACACATTAATCCTCTAATGATTCAAAATATTTTAAAAGCTATTCAATTACCTATTTACAAGTTATCTATAATACTAATTTAGTTTTTTGTATAGTTAAATTCCAAAGCGGGATAAAACTTTAAAAAAACAATACATTCTAAACTGAACCTTAAAAAAAAGAGAAGTGGAACTCTTCACTCCTCCAGAGGAAACATTATTACCATGTCTACGGTACAAAATCAACGTTTCGTCAATTACATATGTTTTATAATAAAACTCAGCAATTAAAGAAATCCAAAAGTCATGAGGACATAATGTAACTTCCAAAGGGAAAGGCAATAATTTCTTTAATATGGTCTTACGAAAAGCCATACAACATCCTAAATATTTAGCTTTAACTAAATTATTTAAAAATCCATTTTTTCCCCCACCACGTATTTTAAAATAAGTAGTCTCTAAATCCACTAATGATTCATTGACTACTTTAGCATTACTCACGACAAAATCATATTCTTGCAATAATTCAGTCATTCTACTTACTTTATTTTCTTCCCAAACATCATCTTGATCTGATAAAAAAATAAACTCACCTGATGCCTGTTTAATTGCGTTTTGAAAATTGTTAGTATACCCTCTACTGGTGTTAATAAAAAACTTTATACGACTGTCATTTAATTCTTTAATAATTTCGACGGTTTTGTCAGTCGAATTGTCATCTGAAATTATAATTTCATCTGTAGAATCAAGTTGGTTTACTATTGATAAAAGTTGTTCTTTTATATACTTCTCCCCATTATACGTTGCTATACAAACTGATACCATTCAATAATTTTAATTAATTTAACCTGTTATTTTTCAAATTTACTATTCCTAAGTTTTAAAAAAAAACTATTTACTATAAATTCCGAATTTATTATTTCTATAGTCACAATAGCCTTGAATGATGCTCTTGAATTTTGCAACCTTATCGTTTTCAAAAAGTATTATTTTTAAAAGATCATTTATGAATACTTTAGCTTCCGTTTTATAAAATACGCTCGAAATATATCTATATTTTTTTCTGACGTACAGTCTGTTTCTTGTTATATAATACCTGCGAAGACTAGAGTGATTTGTAACTATCCCATTGAAATAAAAAAATGATTTATACTCTGATTGGCCTAATTCATGATTCAAGTTAGCCCCAGGTAAATTAGCTATTTTATATCCCTGTTTCTTTAACTTTAAGCAATAATCGATATCTACATAATCAATAAAGAGTTGATCTTCAAATCCACCTACTTCCTCATATACCTTTAAATTCAAAATATTACCCGAAGTCATCACTACAATTGGCTCATTATTTTCTTTAATATACTTATCATACATTTCACCTTCAATTATATAACTAGGATAATAAAGCCCAATTGTACTATTCGCTGTTTTATAAATTTGACTTATGATAGCGTCATTCAAATTTATAAAGTTACTATCCTGATCCATTGTCAAACTCCATTCCATACCTTGTTGAACAGCTAATTCACATCCAATATTTAAAGCCTTTGCAATTCCTAGATTTCCGTTATTAAAAACATATTCTATTTTATCCTTAAATACTACCTCTCGAAACAAACTCGCATTAGAAGAATCAGAATTATCAATCACATAGACTTTCTCTATACAATCAATATAACTACTTATATTTTTAATAAGATTTTCATCCGGATTATAGAGAACAACGACTGCAGCAACCATTTTATTTTTTATTTCTGTATTAACAATTTATATAAGCAATTTTCCAAAAGTAAACCTTCGGTTAAAATACAATCAATTTTACGTAAAACAAATTGATTAGTAAAAAACATATCCCAATAAAAACCACGATTGATTTAGAGAACCAAACTGGTTTGAAAGCATAATAAATAAACGGAATTAATATAATGTCTACTATTGCAAACAATTCATTAATTCGTGTTGCAATTGGCGGCATTACGGCTAAAACCAAATAGGACATAAGTGAAATACAATAAATTTTCATTAAAATAGGAGTATACTTATTATACGAAAGAATAAGTTCGTATTTAGACAGGAGAAAATAAAACACCACAATCTTAGCTAAAAAAACAAGATTAAAAACATTGATTAAAATTGATTCTTCATTCCCTAATTCCATTAATGTTTGATACATCGCAATTTTATTTTGTATCACAGATATGGGAATAGTGGTTATTAAATTTATTCCTGAAAAATAGATTATATATGCAACTGGCAAGGAAAATAATAATGCTTTCTTTCGAGCTTTAATCCCTAAAAACCACAAAGGCAATATTACTATAGCCGAGTAATGAAATGTAAAACCCAAAATAGCAAACAACAAAAATCTTTTCAAATCTCTATCATATATGGGCTTCACACATAATAATAAAAAGGCTGATGCTACACCCGCCCTAATTTGCGTCATCTCATGGAGAATAAAAAAATTACTAAGATATATCACTAAAGACAAAAACCATAACTCTGTAAGTTGCCTTATTGCAATCGATTTGAAACTAACTCCAATAGTAGCAAATAACACAAATAAATAAATAGGATTAGAGCCTAAATAGGAGTTAATACACTTTGAGATTACAACAAAAGCGGGTTCAACAGCTAAATAATCTTGTTCATGAAAATAGGTCACATAATTAGCATAATCTCTATCAACTACTTCACTTCGAAAACCTGCGATTAAAATAAGTACTAAACCTAGAACAAAAAATAAAATAGATTTATAAATTCTTTCTTTTGGTAAAAAAAAAGAAATTAATACAAATAAAAAAAAAACTGAAAATAAAATAAAAATCATTAATTATCTTAATTGTTTAAAATAAAAGAGAAACACTTTCATTTGATTTTGTAGATTAATTGGGTCGAATACTAGGATTATTTTAATCTAAAACTAACAGAATTATAATCTGCTTAAAAGTGCAATACAAACCAAATTAGTTAGTATTCAATAATGATTCCCAATAAAAATTATGTTTTTCAAAAGCTATTTTCTCTTTTATTACAAGTAGTTCTGATGCATCAAAATTATCAAGGAAATTGACCCATTCTTTAAAAGGAACAAAATAGACCATCCCCCTTTTTTCAAAAATATTTTTCAACTCCAATAATGGTGTGGATAAAAAAGGAATACCAGCGGTAATATAAAAAGAAGCTTTAGTAGGATAACAAATATTATAATAAAATCTGGTTTCATCATAGGGAATTATTCCAACATCACATTTAGAAGTCAAAAAATGCGCATAGTCTTCTTGAAACTTCCCTAGGTAAAAAACATTATTCGGCAACTCATAATCTAAAATCCATTCCCCCCATTCACCAATAAGGATTAAGATTTCTTTCTTATTGTTAAATGTTGAAATTAAGGCCTCAATTTGCCTGCCTTTATTCAAACCACCTGCATAAATAAACTTTGTTTCAGTAGAACTGAAACAATCATGTATGGACCCTGAATTTGAAAAATCATTTACTTTATTTGAGCCATTGATGATCACCTCATAATTCAATTTAAAGGTGTCATTTATATATTTTCCCATTTCATGAGAAGCAAATATAAATTTTGCATGTTTCAAAGCATATAATTTATCTTGAAAAACTTTATAGGTTTCTTCTACAAACAATTCTAAATCTTTGGCTTGTTCATAAGGTAAATCGTTGACTTCAATAGTGACATCATTACGATCAATAGTATATTGAAGTAATTTAAATACAAGCGCTCTTATCCAGCCATATTTTAGAATAAGCATAGGAAACAAAACCATTAGTGTCCCCTGATGAATAAAAAAAATACTATCCTTAGAGAATAACATAATTTTTAAAACATTTAATAAAAAACCAAATCGCACTAAAGGGTTTGCACTGTAAACAGGTACAATTAAAGTATTTTTTTCAGCATAATACTGTCTAAACGCCTTATTTCTGGACTGACCACCATCATTAAAGCCTTCCGAAAAATGACCTATATAGTATGTTTTATTCATGGATAAGAATCAATTATTTAAATTTTAATTCCTGGAAAGAGGGAAAAAAAGGCGATACTAACGGCTTTTTATTTAAAAATCTGACGACATAAAAGCTCTGACAGCCAATTAGCTAAATAGTTTAGTACTCCTCAGATACTAAAACCATCATTTCTTTAACCTTAATTTCAAAAAAAATAGCAAAGAACATTTCGTTCGCTGGTCTTGTAAAGCATCTAAAGCAAAGATGACAAACCAAATATCTTACATGTTTTTTATATTTCGGACTTGAGCTATTACATTTTTCAATTTAAAATTGTCTTTTTTAAATAAAATCAAACCTTTGTTTTTTAAAATCAAATAAAACGATAAGCAAAGGGATAGTTCTGTAACAATATAACTGATACTTGTTCCGATATAACTAAAATAATAACCCAATACTAAATTCAATACCAAACTGAAACAAGCGGCAAAACTGGTGATTTTTAAAAACAAATTATCCATTCTTAAATTAAGCATTGTTTGAATACCCATCAGACTGCTCATAGCCGAAATTAAAGGAAGAAAACTTAAAATTTGCACACTGATAACGGAACCCTCAAAACTTTTTCCATAGATAAGAAAAACAACATATGGAGCTAATATTAAAATGCCCAGACAAATTGCTCCGGTAAAATAAAAAACCAAAGGCACAATTTTTCTTAACTTGATGATACCATTTTCTTCACTTTCTGAAAAAGACTTACCAATATAGGGATACAATGATGATGAAAGTGGAATATTAACAACACTTTGAACTATAATAATGAAGCTTACAGCAGTGGTATAATATCCAATCGTTTTAGCACCAGCGAAAAATCCTAAAATAATTATGTTTGTGGTAGTATAAAGGGAAAAAATTATGGAGGAAAAGAATATCAACCGACCTTCTTTTAAAATAGCTAAAGAGTGTTTTATGGAATAAAAAGTAAATTTGATTTTAATTACAAGAACAACATATAAAATAGAAATCAAACTGATCAAAAAATTACTAAAAACACTAATACTAGCATACAATAACAAATCATCTTTTTTCGATACAAAAAGGAAAATCAAACTGGTATTTATGACACCCTTTACAAGCGTTAATATACTTAATACAGGTAATCTTTGTAATCCTTGAAATACATACTGTGGCGTTAAAAGAGCAGAAACAACTGTTAAAAACAGTACCAACGAAAGCATTAAATTTGAATTTAAAAGCGGAACACTACTGATACAAATCATAAAACCTACTATAGTTATGATAAACAATAGTAATCTTGCACAAGTCACTTCAGAAAAAACTTTAGACCGAATCTCTAAATTGTCCGGATCAACCGCAATCTTTCTTGTCGCAGTCAAATCAAAACCGTAATATACTATCAGTACAAAATAACTGACAAAAGCGGTGATGTAATTAATTAATCCAAACCCTTCAGGCCCTATTATTCTTGAAACATACGGAATAGTTAGTAACGGAAAAATATAATTAACCACTTGAACTATACCTAAAGAAGCAACATTCTTTATAAGAGTTCTATTTTTTGAGGGTGCCATTTGCAGATATTAATTTGAGGAGTAGAAAATCATTTTAAAATTTTCTTTGTATTTCATTCCTTATCTTGAGCCAATAATTCCTAATAGTCAAAATAACATACCGTTTATTATTCTGGTGATGATTACCTACAGTCAAGAAATTAGCCCTATAATGGAACGAATTTTTAGTTATGTTATTAAAAATACTTTTATTCCTGGCAGCCTTCTCATTTATATATTTCTCTTTTTGTTCATCTACAGAGATTTGTTTCACATAATGATTTTGATGAATAACTTTTTTTGTATCAACAAACTTGATATGCATTCGTTTTTGTTTAACCCTAAATATAAACTCATCATCATCATATCCATGTCCTAAAGCATACCGTGGATCAAACCCGCCTAAATCTACCAAATCACTGATCATCATAGCGGTGCAAAAATGATAAGAACTAGGGCGATACTTGGAATGATTATACCATCCTAAACCACCATCCGTTTGTACAATATGTGCATTGTTTTGAATTAGTGACACGACATGATCCCTGTCAAAAAACAGCAGGTCATCATCAGTGTTTTTTTTATCCAGAGAATAACACCCGAAACTTAGGTAATCGTTTGCATTAAGATGGCTATCGACATATTCCAGTATATTATCAAAGTGATAGCATTCTGGATTTTGAAGTATTATTTTATCGCCTTTAGCTTCTTCAAATCCTTTATTAAATGGAATGCAGGGATTGCTATACCATTTGTCTGATTTTTCTAAACGAATAACTCTTAAAAACGGATAAATTTTTTGCAAATCTTCCAGCCGTTCTTCTTCCTCACTACCGTCATCAACAACAATAAATTCAAAATCAATCGTACCGTAATTAGAATTCATACTGTCCAAAGTACGTATCAATAACTTTCTGCGATTAAAATATGCAGTCACTATAGAAATCATAATACAATTTTATAAATAGTGAGAGTAAATACTGGCATGTTGTAAAATCCATTCCTTTTGATTTTTCAACATTTTCTTATAATCTAGCACTTGATAGTCAAAATCAGTTCGGATACTCACTAAACTTTTATCAACGTGGTAATTCCCGTTAGGTTCAATGGTCATTTTACCATTTTTATAAATAGAATTAAATAGAGAAATTAAATTATATTTATCAATCTTAGCAGCCGGTGCTACTTGAATTAAGCCACTTATATTTTGGTTAATAATTTCCAATACAACTTTTGCTAATTCCAAAGTGGTTAAGCCGGACCAAAAAGCATTCGTAAACCCTTTTAATACTGCCGCATCTGATTGAGACATAAACCAATGAAATAAACCGATGCCATTTTGATTCAATTCTGGACCTATAATAGAGGTACGAATCGTTACATCTTTAGCATTTGTTAATTCCCCTAATGCTTTAGACTGGGCATAGAAACCAATTCCATTTTTAATATCATTTTCAGTATATCCTCCTTCTTTACCCGAAAAAACACAATCGGTACTAATGTGAATTACTTTCGTCTGTGTTTCTTTTGTAATTTCTTCTAAATAATGAGGGAAATAACTATTAAACCAAATGGCTTTTGACGGATAATCCTCAGCGTCTTTATTTAAAATTCCGATACAATTTACCACATAATCAAATTGATTCGCTATAAAAAGAGAACGCAATTGTACAGTATCTGAAACATCAATATCAAATAGTTTAGGAGTTGATTCAATATTTCTGGCTAAACCATAAACATCATACAATTTACTTTCCTCAAAATAATTATAAAGCATATGACCTGCCATGCCTTTAATTCCTATTACTAATATTTTTTTCATTTGATAAATGATTTATCCCAAATTACTTTATTAATAATTGAAGTGTAACTCTGAATTGCTTTAATGACACGGGCAGAAGTGTTAGTCACTTCGTATTCCTTTGGTAATTCAATATTTACATCAAAAAGACCTCTCGAAATTTCAATGGCGTTCAATACTTGATCTGTAGTTATCCCTCCCAAAACAATAGTACCCGCATCAATTGCTTCAGGTCTTTCTGTACTTGTTCGAATACTTACAGCTGGAAACCCCATCATCGCTGATTCCTCGCTAATTGTTCCACTGTCCGAAAGTACAACAAAAGCATTTTTTTGCAACTGAACGTAATCAAAAAAACCTAAAGGCGGTACATTGGAAATTAACGGATGAAATTTTATTTTATTTTTTTCAATCCGATTCTTTGTACGGGGATGTGTAGAAAAGATAACGGGCATCTGATACTTTTCAGCTACTTGATTTAAAGATTCTGCTAATATTTCAAAATGATTATCCAAATCAATATTTTCTTCACGATGGGCGCTCACTACTATATAGCACTGATCTTTTAAATCTAAGCGGGAAACAACATCACTATTTAGAATTTGTTCCTTATATTTTAATAAGACTTCTTTCAAAGGAGATCCCGTAACAAATACATGATCTTTTCGAAAACCTTCACTCAGTAAATAACGACGGCTATTCTCTGTATAAGTTAAATTAATATCACTGATATGATCCGAAATCTTACGATTAATTTCTTCAGGCACATTTTGGTCAAAACAACGGTTACCCGCTTCCATATGGAAAATAGGAATTTTCAATCGTTTAGCGGCAATGGTACTCAATACGCTGTTAGTATCTCCTAAAACTAATAAAGCATCAGGTAGTTCTTTTGATAAAATTTCAAACGATTTTGAAATTACATTTCCAATCGTTTCTCCTAAATGATTTCCCGCAACATTCAAAAAATAATCCGGTTTTCTCAAACCTAAATCTTCAAAAAAGATTTCGTTTAATTCGTAATCGTAATTTTGGCCCGTATGAATTAAAACATGGTCAAAATAGATATCACATTTTTTGATACATTCAGCTAAACGTATGATTTCAGGACGCGTCCCTAAAATTGTTGCGACTTTTAATTTCTTCATATTTATTTCCATTGTGTTGGATTAAATTTATAATTATCCACTACTTCTCCCATCCTATAATTGGAAAAAACGAGTAATTTAGAATCCGCTTCTAAAGCTTGAATAGAAGAAGCATAACCCGCCTCAACAAGTAAGGCATCTAGTGTTTTAGAGTCAAGCTCAAACGGCCTTACCTCTAGACCATCAGAAGGGCATTCAAAATTATCAATCTTCACTAATTTGATTAAAAATTTGCCTTTAACTGCAATAAACCATCTTTTTTCAATTTGATGGCCTTGCCATGCTCTTTGTATAGATAAATCCGCATTCTCGATAAAATACATGCGTTTTACCTCTGAAAGATCCAGTTCATTATTAAATGATAATGTACCCCTTTCATCTGCAAAAGTATTTCCAATTATTGTAGTAAGCATTTTTATTTAGTCTTGAAATAGGTCAAGTTTTTTTAATAACACTTTTACCCCTTCAACATCTTCTCGTTTTGTGTTATGCGAATTATAATCTTCAATTTCTGGTTGAATCTCTTTTCCTTCGGAGAAATATTTAGCGTAATTTAAATCACGGTTGTCAGATGGGATACGATAAAAATCACCCATATCTTCTGCTTTCATCATTTCTTCACGAGTACATAAAGTTTCATAGAGTTTTTCTCCGTGTCTGGTTCCTATAACTTTAATTTCGCTTTTTATGTTTTTCAATTGACAGATAGCTTCAGCTAAATCACCTATTGTAGCAGCAGGAGCTTTATTTACGAACAAATCACCTGGGTTACCGTGTTCAAAGGCAAATAACACCAATTCAACAGCCTCTTCTAACGACATTAAAAAACGGGTCATATTAGGATCTGTAACGGTTAATACTTCCCCTTTTTTGATTTGAGATAAAAACAATGGAATAACGGAACCACGAGAAGCCATTACGTTTCCGTAACGGGTTAAACAAACTGTAGTATTTGTTAAGTTACGCGCTTCTGCGATCGCAACTTTTTCCATCATGGCTTTAGAGATTCCCATAGCATTGATTGGATAAGCTGCTTTATCGGTTGACAAACAGATCACTTTATTAACCTTATTGGAAGCCGCTGCGCGAATAACATTTTGTGTCCCTTCTACGTTGGTTTTAACGGCCTGCATAGGAAAAAATTCACAAGAGGGCACTTGTTTTAATGCTGCTGCATGGAATACATAATCAACATCATGCATCGCATATTGTATACTATTGTAATCCCTTACATCACCAATAAAATATTTAATTTTATCATTTTTGTAAAAATTACGCATGTCATCTTGCTTTTTTTCATCACGCGAAAAAATACGGATTTCTTTGAAATGATCGGTATGCAAAAAACGGTTCAAAACAGCACTCCCAAAGGAGCCCGTTCCACCTGTGATTAATAAAATTTTATCTTTAAACATGTTCTAATGAATATTTTGTCTATTTATTCTATTTTGACCCAACGGGGTAAATTTTACTATAATCTTTTATCAACTTATACAACTACTCCATCACATCACAAACCAGCAATTTTTTTTGGAGTCTTATCAGGTCAGGAAACGGAATGGTTTTATACAGTTGACAAAATCATGCAATCAAAAGTACTTATTACCAATTAAACTCATTAAACTTGGTTTCTGGCATTAAGTATTTTTATTGATTATATGTTTTTTATTATTCTTCTAAAAATTAAAGCTAACATTACAAAAAAACTAGCTAAAATACCTCCCAGTAATAACCCTTTAGCTTTTCCGAATTTCTCCTTACTCAAAGGTAAAATTGGCCGATCAATTACCTGAATTAATGGTGTTTCTTTGCGTAGGGTTACTTTTGCTAATTCCGTTTGTTTGACCAACTCAGTCAAGATAGCGGTATTGGCCTGAACATCAACTTGTCTGCGGGCTGATGGTGCACGACGTACATTAAGGGCAGGATTTAGCATAAACGTGTTATCATTGGCAACAGCAACGCCGGTAATGGCTCCATTCAATTCACGACGAATCGAATCGGTTTGCCGTTCCAGGATATCCATATTCAGCCTGGCTTTTTTACTTTTGGTTGCCACATAAAAATCAGAAACCTCTTTTACTAATGCCTCCGTAAAATACTTGGAGAACAATTCATTTGTGGAATTAACATCTATAGTGATAATAGCTATTTTTTTATCTTTTTGCGCTACAGCTAATCCTGATTTTGATAGATTGTCATAGATTACCCCCAAGATACTATCATGAGCTCTGGTAAAATACTTGCGCTTGGCATCTGGTAAAAACTGTATAGTTTTAAATTGAGGAGTAGCATTCCATTTTTCTCTCCATCCTTGATTTTGGATATACATCTCTGCTAAAGAAATTATTTTGCCATCCTTAACTACTGGACTCAATAAGGTTTTTTCCACCATAGCACGAGACTTAAACAACTCAGTAAGATTGGCCCCTGTAAAGACACTTCCTCCACCACCACCAAGATCTAAACCTAGGGAACTTGCTAGACCTAATGCACTTCCTAAGCCACCCCCGCCAGATTTCTCATCTTCCAATGCAAAAGATAAGGTTGCGGTATATATAGGCTTTTTTATAAAAGAATATGTTAATCCTAAAGCAGATCCTACAACAGCAGCCAATAGAATCACTTTCCATTGTGAAAGCAAATAAGCATACCACTCTTTACCTTTTTCAAGTAAATCTTTTAACGAGATTTCGTCATTTTGTCTATTCATATTGTTCGTTATTCGTTGCTCGTTATTCGTTATTCGTTATTCGAAAATCGGTAATCGATGTACAAGAATTGTTATTCGTAGTCCTTAAATCGAGAATCGTTGTTCGATAGACGAAAATCGGTAATCGGTAATCGGTGGACGAAAATCGTTGCTCGTTGTTCGTTTCTCGACAGACGATAATACGTAATCGGTGTTCGAAAGTCTAGAATCGATAGACGAAAATCGGTAATCGGTAATCGGTGGACGAAAATCGGCAAACGAGATTCGAAAACCATTACTTTGTCCCCTATTTAAAAGTAGTAATAATTAATAACGCTAGACTCGTAATAACACTCCCTATACTAACCCATTCTCCAGTACTCAGCTTTTTAACATCTGGCTTTTCTGGCACAATGATTTGGGAACCAGGCTTTACCTTAGGATATGATTTTATAAAAAAGTAAGTGTGAGTAACAGCGGCTTTTCCATTGGGGTAAATAATATAGGCATTCTTTTTCCACCCTTTGGCGTCAACTCCACCCACTGCATTAATATAATATCTAAACCCTTTACCATTATCATATGGAATCTCCGAAGTCAACAATACATTCCCCGTCACTTTTACGCCTTCATTAAAGGTCGCAACCTCTATTTCATCTCCTGGAAATAATGTAACATTCGTACTACTCTTTTTATTTTTTACAATCGATTTCCAATCTACCGGTATGGTAGCATATTTTAAATCTTCTTTTAGTTTTTTCTCTAATTTATTTTGAATACTGTCTTTCTTACCCAAATTCAAATTGATACTCTCCACTTCTTCAATTTGTTTTGCTTTAATAGGTCTTTTTATTTTTACACCGTCACTATTAGCTATAGCGGTTAAACCTCCTGCTCGTTCAACAATATCATAGACTTTGGTTTTTTTATTGGCCAATACATATTTCCCAGCATAATTGACAGCACCACTTATAGTAACCATTTCTGGTTTATCATACACTGCCATTCTACGTATATTCACTACATCAAAAGGGGACAGAGCAAAATTTTTGGCTTGCTCGTTGTTTTCTGGAGTAATTTCAATATTAAACAATTCGGCTTTATTAGGATTGGCATTATCAATCTCTTCTGATATTATCATTCTAGCTACTTCTACTCTCTTAGAAGCAGAGCCGGTCAATCCGCCAGCTTGTACCAGTAAATCATTTAAAGTCAATCCTTCATAATAATCATAAATACCGGGTTTTTTTATTTCACCGTCGATCGTTATTTTAAATTCGTCTATAAAATCTAAGATAGAATAAACTGTTACCACATCTTCCTTTTTTAAAGTGATGTCTGCTTCTAAATTTCCTTTTAAAGCTTGTTCTAAATCTACATTTACAATCTCAGTAGTCAAATCCGATTGCAGTCGAATAATCCTAGCCCTTTTACTATAGGCGTCATCTTTAAGCCCATCGGCTTTTAGAACCAAGTCAGAAATTCGCATGCCTTCATAAAAAGAATAGGTGTCTGGTCTAAAAACGGCGCCTTCAATTTTAATACGGTTTTCAAATCGGTTTAAAATTTTTGTCACTCTAAAAACATCGCCAGAGGAAGGGCTGTAAGTATTAAATTCAGAAGCGTTAATATCTTTTACTCTAAATTCTTTTCCCGTTTTTTGAAGTACATTAACTGATGCTGTATAGGCAAATTCATTAAATCCGGAAGCAAAAGTCAGTAAGTCGGAAAAGGATTCTCCTTTTTTCATCTCAAAAATACCAGGACGCTTTACCTGCCCTTCTACCGTTACTCTCTGATTATAAGCGGGAATCCGAATCACATCATTGTCTTTCAACCCTACATTATCCGATTGGTCTCCACCGACTAAAAACTGATAAAGATCAATTTTTCTATATACTTTATTATCTCTCAATAATTCAATGTTTCTATAGCTCCCGTTCTTTCCAGGTCCTCCTCCCAAAAATAACGCATTATAAACTGTTGCTAAGGAGGAAATAGAATAATTCCCAGGCTGTTTACTACCAATTATGGTCACTCGAATGGTTCTAATACGGCTCAAACTTATTCCTACCTGAGATTGTCCTGAGCCAATGGTAGTATAGACCTTAGCCATAGCGCCTTTAATTTTTTGGGTAGCCGCTTCAATAGTCAGTCCTGAAACCGACAGCTCGCCTGCATATTGAATCGCTACTTTTCCTTCTACTGATACGGGAATACTAGCATTATATTCCTGTACTCCATAGACACTTACTTGCAATTCATCGCCAGGACCCAAAATATAATTCATGGGGGTCGCTAATTTTAAATTAGGTTCAAAATTAAGCGTAGGATTATCAAACAGTTCAGAACCAAAAACAAGTGAATTGAGACTATCCTTTACTTTAGTATTGACAATCTTTTCTTGCTTTCTGGTATACTCACTATCGCCTTCTTTTTGCAAATCCTTATCCGTTTTAACAACCTCTTTATTTAATGGAGTTAATGCTGCTATTCTCTTCTTCAATTTAGCAAATTCATTCGCAGGCATCCCCTTAGACAAAGCCATTGGCTCTGCTTGCTCGATGGACACATTATTGGATTGCAATTGCCCTTTTATTTTAGCAACATCAGCATCTGATAAATAGTCTACCTTTATGGTACTCAAATCAGTCGTTTTAAACAAATCTTGAGCCAATGCACCCGAAGATTGGAAAAGTGCCAATAGCAATACAATCGCAATAAATATTTTTTTCATGTTTAATTAAAATTAAGTATTAGTCAAATTTTAAATCTTAGGTTTTAGATATAAAAGGATAATTCGTCTTAAAGTGGAGTTAACTATTAAAAAAGAGTACATGGCTTCGCCCTAGTAAATCACATTTTTAGTGTGTCCCTTTCTTAAATCAGAACAAATTTATACTAAAAAAATAGGATTAGCTATGATTGTTAACGGAAATACAGCAGCAAAAATAGAGGTTGATAAGAAATTAGTAACAGCTATTATAGTATAAGTAGCACTCCAATTTTAAGAAAAACCCAAAACCTTCATTGTCATTAACATACGTCTGTATCAAAAAAAAAAGTTCACGAAATACAATCATTTCGCGAACTTTTTTATGAAAAGGAAAATACAACCTCTTAATTATATTTTGAATATTTTTTTATACCAAGGGTCTTTCTCCACTTTTACTCCATAGCCATACCCATAGCCATAGCCTTTGGTAGAATCAGTATCATTAAGAAGCAAACACAGGTTGGGTAATTTATTTTCTTTGTATAACGTATTGGCTATATTTAGCATTCGCTTTTCTAAAAAGTTAGCACGAGCCACATAGATAAAAGTATCCGCATGTTTAGCAATTAACAAGGTGTCCGTTACTAAACTTACTGGCGCAGTATCCACGATAATATAATCATATTGTTTTCGTAAACTCTCAAAAACGGTATCCACTTTCTTGCTCATCAACAACTCCGCTGGATTTGGCGGTATAACACCCGCAGGCAATACATGAAAATCCTCATATCCTTCATATTTGATGATAAGATCTTCCAATTTCAAATTATTAGTAGACAAATAATTAGTAACCCCTCTTTCTGGCAATGTTAAATACTCATCCAATCTAGGATTCCTAATATCCATACCTATCAACAACACTTTTTTACCAGACAAGGCAAAGGTAGCGGCTAAATTTACGGAAACAAATGTTTTTCCTTCACTAGGAAAAGTGGAAGTCAAAAACACAGTTTTCGCCTCACCTTCAGGCACTTTGGTTAACATAAATTCGAGATTGGTTCTGATAATTCGCAAGGCTTCGGCAGAACTGGTTCTACTTCCAGATGCTATAATTTCAGATGGAGAATCTGATGTGGGTACATCCCCTATAAAAGGAATCAACGTTTTCCCCTCTAGATCCAAACGACTTTTTATCTTGGTATCTAGTAAATCATCGGTATAGATTATCCCAAAAGGTACCAATAACCCTAATAAAAGTCCTGCCAAATAAATAATATTTCTTTTAGGGGAAACAGGCATTTTATCTCCTCTAGCAACATCAATTACGCGGGCATTCGGTTCTGTAGCTGCTAATGAGATAGCAGTTTCCTCTCTTTTTTGCAACAAATACAAATACAGCTCTTCTTTCACCTTTTGTTGGCGAGCGATCACCCTAAACTGACGTTCTTGTACGGGTATTTTACCAATTTTAGCATTCAACAGCCCTTCTTCTCTATTTAAATCTCTTTTTTGAATGTTTAAACTCGATTGCATCCGCAACAAACTAGTTTGCACATTATTTTTTAAGGAGGCAATTTCCTGATCCATTTTAACAACCGATGGATTTTCAAGAGTGGCCGATTTTAAAATCCGATTGCGGTCTAAAACCAATTGATTATACGAACTAATTAAGCCTGAAGCATCTCCTTCACCTGCAATAATATTGGTTGGCAACAAATCAGAATTGGTACTTTTTTTAATAAAACTCAATAGGGAAGATACTACATTCAGCTGAATTTCGGTCTCTATCCCCTTTTTATTGTATTCATTAGACCCTTCAATAAACAACTTGGCTTCCGATTCGACATCCGTTAGGTTATTAGACTTTTTAAACGTTTGCACATCTTGTTCCACACCGTCTAATTCTTGGGTAATTAATTTCAGTCTATTAGCGATAAAAATAGAAGTATTCTCCGATATAAAATTTTTATCTGCTGCAGCATTTTCATTATAAATCTGAGTTAAATTATTTAAAAACGCTTCTGCTTTTTTGATTACTGGATCGGTTATAGAAATAGCCACCACACTACTCGTTTTACTAACTGGTTCTACTTTAAGTCGGTTTTGAAAACTTTGAACTATATTTTCTAGAGGACTAACATGTATTCTAATTGTTTTCCCAATTTTACTTGCAGGATAGGTATCATTTATTAATTTACTAATAACCAAAACACCAAATTGAGTCTTGATAGGCTTGTCATATTGAAATTGACTTGTATTCCCCAGTACAACTGAGGAAGAATCATTTTTCATTTGATCTATCAATTCAAAAGTCGACCCACTTAATTCTTTAAAATTTAAGTCAAAAGTACTTTCATAAAATTTATTTTTTTTATCTAAAAAACGAACCGATATGGGCACATCCTGATAAATTTCACGATCCGATATTTTTCCATTGACGATCAAACTCGTATTTAAATCCAGTTTTTTTACCGTGATTTCGACTAAGGTTCTCGATTTTAAAATTTCAATTTCGTTATCCAGATTACTTTTCATACCTCCACCCACTCCCAAATCAGCAAAAGCAGACAATTCCGAAAGCATTCCGCCTTTTTTCTCATCTTTTACTAAAATTGTTGTGATGGTCTGATATTGAGGTACAGTATATCTTAAATATAAAAAAGAGCCCAGTAAACCCAAACAAATTGTCAAAGCGAACCATTGCCAATGAACCAAATATTTATTAAGAAATAATTTTAAATCAAAATCATTTTCAAAATCATCCTCAAAATTGTTATTATCCATGTAAAAAAAATTATTTTATTCTTGTAATTAGGGTGATTAATGTAATCAATATCGAAGTAATAGAAACAATAACACCGGTGTTAGCTCCTACGGCTGAACCATTAATTTTACTTTTATTGGGCTCTACGTACACTACATCATTTTGAGCCAAATAATAAAAAGGAGAGTTCATAAAATCCGCTTTGGTAAGATCTACTCGATTATACGATTTCACCCCATCCACTTCTCTTATAATTAATATGTTATTTCTTTTGCCATAAATCGTCAAATCTTTTGCCATAGTCAATGCCTCAATTAGCGTGACTCTTTCTGATGTAATAGTATAAGTACCTGGTAAATTGACCTCCCCTTGTACCGAAACTTTGAAATTCATGATGCGGAAGTTAATAATCGGGTTTTTAATATATACCGCTATTTTTTGCTGTAGCATTTGTAAAACTTCAGTACGACTTAATCCTCCCACTTTTAATTTACCTAAAATAGGAAATTCAATATACCCGTTAGCATCCACCAAATACAACTGCATCGTCTGTTGTCCAGTTGCTGATTCTAATTTACTAGGATTCTGAACTGATATCGATTTCAAATTAAAAGGCGCAGCAATCTCCGGATCTTCAGCTGAAACAATAATCATCAATAAATCATCCGGCTGGATTTTGATTTCATACGTAGTAGTATTTGCTTGAGTAGTTGCCCCATCAATTCCTTGATAATACACCAAGTCCTTACGAGAAGCACAGGAGAACACTATTATTAAAAATAAAAATGGGGTTATTTTCTTTAATAAAGAAAGATATTTCATAAGTAATTAATTTTTAAAAGCCACAAATATAGGTATTATTTTTTCATTAAAGATTAAAAAAAACCAAGCCTGTACTCATTCTATCTACTTGGCAAAATGGACTTCAAAAAGTATTGTAAACTAGCCGTTCCTACAAAATTTGCAAATAGAGAGACTAACAATCTACAAACTCTAGATGTTAATTACAGAAACACCACGCTCCGCTCTCAAGCTACTGAACACCCTTCACTCTTCACCATAATCCCTGATCACAGCTTACTGATCACTGAATACTGATCACTGAATACTGAACACTGATTACTGAACACTGACCACTGATCACTAACTACTGATCACTAAAAAACTGAACACTGAACACTAATCACTAAATACTAATAAGCCTTCTCCTCTCCTTTAAACACATTATAAATAGTCAGGTAAATAATTTTCAGGTCTAATAGCAAACTCCAGTTCTCTATATACCAAATGTCATAATCCACTCGGTCTTTCATTTCGATCAACTCTTTCGTTTCTCCTCTATACCCATTGACTTGAGCCCAACCCGTAATTCCGGGTTTGGCATAATGACGCACCAAATAATTATTGATTAATTCAGAATACTTTTCGGTATGTCGCAACATGTGTGGACGGGGGCCTACCACCGACATATTACCAAAAAAAACATTAAAAAACTGAGGCAATTCATCAATATTGGTTTTGCGCATGAATGCCCCTATTTTGGTTATTCTTGCATCGTTCTTGGTCGCTTGTTGGTAATCTGAACTAGCATTTACCTTCATCGTTCTAAATTTCCAACAAAGAAAAGATTCATTTTCACGTCCGGAACGTTCTTGCTTAAAAAAGATGGGACCAGGGGAATCCATTTTCATCAAAACAATGATGATCGGAAATAGCCATGGAAAGATTAATACAATAACCAAAAAAGAAAAAATTAAATCAAAAACTTTTTTTAACAACAGATTAATGGTACTTTCCAAAGGTTCTTTCCGCAACATTAGCACTGGTGTGTTCTCGTAGAAAGTAATTTCTACTTTCCGGGATCGAGTGTATTGTTGAAAATCAGGTATGAATTTGATTCGAACCATATAGCGCTCACAAAGCGCTGTTAGTTTATTAATCATCTCAATATTATCTATATGCAAAGCTACATACATCTCATCTACGTTTTCTGTAATAATATATTCTTCAATTGCATCAAAATCGCCCAAAATGGGTCCTGTTATAAAAGCAAAAGGATCTACTATTTCATCAAAGAAACCAAGGATCCGATACCCAAACGTTAAGTCCTTAGATAATATCCTGTTTATATTTTCACCTGCATCATTGGCTCCAATAATAATGACATTCTTAAAATTATACCCTTTCGATCGAATGTATTTCAATATTTTCATAAAGGAAACTCTTGAAATAAAAAGCATAGTAAAAAAAACAACATAAAAATAAAACAAGCGTACCCGAGAAATTTCATGAAATTTTAAAACGGTTACAAAAATAGCAATCAAAGCAGTATGAATAAGGAGATGTTTAAACATTCTAATTAGTATCGTCTCAATTCGTTCCACACGTATAATTCTGTAGGCGTCTCTATTCAATAGTATAAAGACCCAAAACAAATTGGATAAAAGCGAAATGGTTTGCACCTCTTTTAGATCAATCCGAACTAGTGAACCATACCGCAACCAAAAAGAAAAAGTAATAGCTACATTCAATAATAACAAATCCCATAAAACAAAACAAATTTTAAAGTAACGGGAAATACGTAAAGAAGCAAGGTTTTTTAAAATGGACATATACGATTCAAAAATTACAAATTGGTACTAGCATATAATAATCAAATATCATTTTTTTAAATATTGGCTTAGCGCTTGTAATTTCTTTTGAAAAACAGCACGAATAGGGTTGACATTATGGAACTTATAAATGGCGTAATCTTCTTTTAATACTTCAAAAGCCCTAGCATAACTAGTACTTAAGCCTCCCATTCTCATTTTAACGATGTATTGCTGGAGATAGAACATCTTTATTTTATATTTGAACAAATAACGCAATAAAAATTCGGTATCCGAAGCAATCTTAAAATCTAAATTATATGCCCCATATTTATCAATTAGAGACTTTTTCAAATACACAGTGGGATGCAAGGGCAGCCAACCTTTTTTAATTTTGTCCAAACTAAAGGCTCCGCCTATTCTATTGCGCACCACTTTTGCTGCGGTATCATTACTAATGTACACCCCATCTCCATAAACCCCATCAGTATCTGGAGTATTCATAAAAGTAGCAACAATTTTTGAGACTACGCCAGTGTCATAAAATTCATCATCCGAATGCATCAAACCCACCACATCACCTGTTGCCAGTTGCAGTCCTTTGTTGAGTGCATCGTACATCCCTTGATCCGGTTCTGAAATATATTGAGCGATACGACTGGAATACTTTGCAATAACCGCTTGAGTTCCATCAGTAGAGTTTCCGTCAATGACAATGTATTCAATATTGGGATAATCCTGATTCAAAACACTTTCTATAGCTTTGGCAATAGTGGCGCTGCGATTGTAACAAATGGTGATTATAGAGACTTTCATTGTCATAAATGGAGTTGTGTTTTTTTTACTCTGTTAAATTCTAGTCCTATCTTCAGAAATAGAGACTAGACAAGATTTATTTTTTTATGAAGTTTTATACGTTTCTTTGATATGTTTAACAATTGCATCCTCATTTTTATTAAACTCTCTTTTTAATTCATAAATTTTAGCATCAACTAAAAAACGATACCAAAAACCTTGAAGTACATGCCAAACAAACCCAGATTTCCCGTCTAAAAAACCTAATTTAAATACATAACGATAGGTGAAATAAAAAAATGGCCTTACAAATAAAGGAAATTTTAAATACAATACCTTTAAAAATCTTTTTCGTTGTTCGCCTGAACCAAAAAATTTAGGGTTAACTTCACTTTTTGAAAAAATTTCATATTCTGTATCTAATAAATCTACCATTTCTCTAGTAGCATAACTATTGTGTTTATTGATCCACCAACTCAAATCGTTTAAATTTTCATCAACTTGTACGCAATCAATCTTTATGGTTGTCCCTTCTGTTAATTTAATATGTTCGTCCATCCAGCGATTCTCACAAAACCCTTTACCAAATTTCCATATTTTTAAATGCCAAACTGGATACCATCCTCCGTGAAGTAAGGGTTTACCCATAAAAATAATTTTCCTTTTGACATAAATACCAGAAACATCATTAGATAAGCTTGCTAACTTATCTTTCAAAGAAAACGGAATAGCCTCTATGTATTCATCCGCATCAATACGCCATACCCAATACGATGTTACTTCACAATTTTCTAACGCCCAATTAAATTGGGTTGCATAATTAATCCAAGGATTTTGATACACTTTTACACCTAATTCTTGTGCAATTTCACAAGTTGCATCGGTACTAAATGAATCTACAATACAAATTTCATCAACAATTCCTTTAATAGATTCTATACAACGAGCTATATGTAGTTCTTCGTTAAATGTTAAAATAATTGCTGTAATGGTACTTTTCATCTTACTTTAACTCTCTAGTTTTTATAAATTTAGCTGGATTACCTCCAACAACTATCCAGGCTTCAACATCTCCAAATACTGCAGCTCTCGCTCCAACAATTGCCCCCTCACCAATAGTAACATTACCCATTACAAAAGCTTCTGCAGCAATCCATACAAAATCATTTACTTTAATAACACCTATAACTAGTGGTGTATTTATGGAAGATATATCATGCGTAGCACTACATAAATAAGTTCTTTGTGATACAGTCACTTTGTTTCCAATAATCGTTTTGCCAAAATGCAATTTTACTTCAGGACCTAATGTAGAATGCGTACCCATTATCAAATTCTTAGGAGAAGGTATATAAGCAGAGGCATAAATGGTACAATTATTTCCTAATTTAGCTCCAAAACATTTCAATAAAAATATACGCCATCCATTAAAAAAAGGCAAAGAAAAAGGTCTAAATAAAAAAAGTGATACTATCCTCCAAAGGAAGCGATACAACTTATCAGATTTCGGAATGGAATCTATGTATTTTGGAATAGGAGTATCCATTTATAACTGATTTAAGGCGCTCAAAAAAACAGCTGCACGATCTTGAACATTAAAATTATTTTGAAAAGTTTTATACGATTGATTGCCTTTGATAGCAATATTCTCTTCAGAAATTTCACTGATTTCTAAGAGTGCACTATAAATTCCTTTGTCTGATAAATCATCTAGAATCCATCCACCATTACCTGCCTTAATTTCTTTCCAAATATTAACATTCTTAGAAACCATTACAGGTTTTTCACAAGCCATAGCTTCTACTATTGCAATACCAAAATTTTCTTGATAACTTGGTAAAAAGTACGCTTCACAACCATAAAAAGCACCCCACTTCTCCGCTCCTTGTAACATTCCAGGAAAATGAATTTTCGCATTGTTAGATGCCAGTTTAATCATTTGTTGCGCATAATCTGATGTTGTTGGACCAGCGATAACCAATTCCGGTAAACTAGGGTTTAGCCTTGACAGTTTATCATAGGCTTTTATTAACAAATCAACCCCCTTTTTTTCATGAATTCGACTTAAAAATAGCCAATATTTTTTACCTACAACAGCAGAACATATTTCTTCAAAAGCGTGTTTAAATTCCACATTCTTTAAAGGAGGCGCTTGAATGCCGTAACCCACATTTATTGTTTTGTTGGGATTATATCCTTTAAAGGTAGTTGCGGCCAAACGCATTTCTTCCTGACAAGTGAAAAAAATAGCATCAGCAGTATTAATACATTTTTTTTCTGTAAGATGCCAGATTATTTCATTTCGAATCGCTTTCATTTTTCTGTCTGGAGCTTTCTGAAAATAAGGATCTAACATACCATGTGGCAGTACTACAACTTTGGGGACTTTTTGCCCTCTTTTCTTACGCTTATTTACGACTTTGTAAACCGCTACATTATGATATTGCCATAATCCATGAACCACCACAGCATCATAATTCATGATATTATCTTTTAACCAATTGAATAATTCAGGTTGGTATTGGTAAGAAGTCTTTCCTATCCCAACTCTATAAACCGTAAAATTATCTTCAATAGGATACTTACTATTCTCATCATCCATACAAACTACTTCAGTTGTAATTCCTGCTTTTTGAAAATAAGGGATTGCATTCCGGATCCCTTGGCAAGGACCTCCTTTGCTTGGGTGCATTGATGAAATGACACGTAGTATTTTCATTTTAATCTTTTATTTATTTTATAAGTTTATTGATAGACAGACCAAAATGATTCCATGTGTTATTAGACACAAATTCTTTTATATTATTATTAGCTATTGTATCAAAATCTTTGTTGATATATTTCAAAATATCCTCATAATTATCAAAATTATTAATAATTCCTAATTCTCCTAGTTCTTTAAAGGCTCCACGATTTGGACCAATAATATTACTAAAATAGGAAAGTGAAAGTGTCAAAGCTCCTGAATTGAGTACACTTAAACTATTATATGGAAACAAAATATATTTTGACTGTACATGCAAATTGAATAAATCATTATCATTAATAAAAGAATTATTAATGATAATATTGTCTCTAGCAACTGAATTAACTTTATTTAAATAGTTGCTATCATTAAATTTACCTGCTAACATCACTTTGCAATCAAGTCCTTTATTCCTTAAAAAAAGTAAAAATTCATAAACACCTTTATAGGGACTCATTAACCCCCAAATTAAAATATCATATTTTTTTTCAATATGATCTAAATTATCAGAAGAAATTGAATTTTGTGTAATGGGATGAAAAGAATAAAAAATTTTTGATTTATCAACTTGTTTTTTTTCTAAAAAATCATAAGACTCCTTTGTATGAATGACAATCAAGTCTGATGCTTTTATCATTACACTCTGGATGAAATTATAAGACCAATTGTTTGAATAATGGGAACTTAAATTATGAAGCGTCCAAATAATTTTTTTATTAAAAATTTTAATAAAAAAAATTTGAAGCATAAAAATTATTAATTGAAAACTACCTAATTTTTTCTGAGCTAGATATTCAATCCAATTAAAGTAAAAGATGTTAGTCTTAAAAAAATAAAAAAAAATTGAAAACACCCCGTTGTGTCTTTCATCTTGTTTATTTACAACTATGTTCCCCGCATTTTCAAGTGATCCAATTAGGTCATTAATATATGGGTTTTTTGTAGCAGAAAATTTAAGAGGTACAATTGGATAAACAAATATGGATGATTTCATTATTTCAAATTTAAAATATTATACAAGAAAGTCTGGAAAATAATTATTTTCATATAATAATTTTGAATTACGGGTTCCAATTACTTTTGCAGGAACTCCTCCTGCAATAGACATTGCAGGTACATCTTTTGTAACTACAGCTCCACAAGCAATAACACTGCCTCTTCCAATGGTAACTCCTGGCAAAATAATTACTCTAGATGCAATCCATACGTGGTCTTCAATTACTACATTTCCAGAAGTTGTTGAATGATAGTCTGAATGAGGATTATGCTCTAGTGTAAAAATCCAGGTTCCTCTTCCAATATCAACATTATTTCTTATTTCAATAGTACCTAGTCTACCGTCCAAAATACAATCAGGATTTACAATTGAATTTTTTCCAATCTTTATATTCTTATTCTTTTTGAAATCTGAAAAAAGAAATCTAACATTTGACAAAACATTAGATTTATCTCCTAATTCAATATAAAATCTTGTAAAAAATAAACGAATATTTGAAAATGGAATTTTAGTAAAAAAAACATTATATAGATATAACCTAAATGGAAGTACAAAGCTAAAAAAGTTCTTTATTTTTTTTATCATTTTAATGAAATTAGAAAAGCTTTTAAATAATATTTATAGAAATTAATCCAAGCTCCTGCTCCTACCGTATGTCTTTTACAAAAAAATACATTTTGGATAAAATTATAATTTGATCTATTGGATGTGAAATAATTTTTAAGATCCTTGAAACTCCTAATTTTTTTTATTCCAGAGGTATCACGATTATTATAAACTTTTAGAGTTGGTATAGCATATGTATCAAAACCATTTTTTTTAGCCCTCAAAAACATGTCGCTGTCTCCGTGATATTGAGGAAAATTTTTAGGATCAAAAAAATCAATAGCTTTTAAAATTTCTTTCGGAATTAAAGTACCCATTCCTCCAGACCAATCAACTTTCAATATTTTATTATACTTTTCTGAATCAAAATCATTACTACCATTTAATATTTTTTTCCCATTTTTAGGATCAAAATAACATCCAAAATTAAATAATCTATTCACATCATCTTGCCATAAAACTTTTGAAACTAATATTTTATTATTATAAAATGATTGATTTAATATCTTAATTAATTCTTCAAAATAATTCGCATTACAAATAGTATCATCATTCCAGAGCAAAACATAATCGTAGTTCAGTTCATTCACAGCTACTCTTGCTCCCAAATCTACAGATCCTGTCCACCACAAATTCCCATCCCCTTTAAATATTTTTACAGTTGGATAGTTTTCTTGTATCCATTCTGCACTTCCATCATCAGACCCGTCATCAACTATTATAATATCAAAACTGAACTCTGTATTTTCTTTAACATTTAATAATGCCAAATGAATATTAAGAAGTCCACTTTTAGTAATTTCTAATCTATTATATATGGGTATTACAATTGCTGTTTTTTTCATTAGTTTTATCTAGAATATATAATATTGAAATTAAAATGAATATGCATGAAGGTATTTCAAAGTAATTAGCACCTGAAATCGAAGTTAATAAAACAAGTAGAAAAAAGTATTGAATAAAATCCGGAACAAATAATTTAGATCCTTTTTTAATAATTCTATAAAACAACGAAAGTATAACTAACAAGTAGACAATCCCAAATTTATTGAATGCTCCTAACAAACCTATATCACTTCTATAAAAGCCATTCATATATTTAAAATTACCTATCTCTACACCATAACTACTTAATGCATGTTCCCATCCATTTCCAATAAAAACTGCTAAAAAATTTGGCCAATATTCAAAAACAAAAAACTTCATTTCTAATATTCTAATGTAATTATCAGAGGTTACATTTTGATCTAATGACAAGGTAACCAAAGACAGAAGGTAATCTCCAGCAAAAGTTATAACAATAAAAATAAGATTTACAAAAACATAAATAAAACTAGTATTATATCTCGTAATAGATTTGATTTTAGAAAAGAAACTAAACAAAAAAACAACAAATATGCTAAATATTATCTGTCTAGAACCCGTAAATAAAACTGCTGATAAACCAAGTACTATCATAAAGATAGTTCTAAGGGTTAACTTTTTTATAAATTTACCCCAGTAAAAAAACAAAAAATAGAAACCAAATAATGAACCATCAATAAAAATTCTTAACAAATTACCTCTCTCTTCGTACCTATTGATTTCGAATTCACTGCCATTTAGAAAATTAAAATAAATAACAGGATAAGTAATTTGTTGAATAATCATTATTAAACTCCAAACAAAACCCATAACTAACATCACATTATGTAAATCACGAAGTTTTACATTATTTACTTTTAACAAATAATACCCTAACCAAAAATAGGTAGTTCTAGATGCCAATAAACCTAAAGAAATCTCCTGATCATGAAAAAGTAAAGCAGGTAAGAATGAAAAAACAGTTGTTATCAATATCCATTTAACCTCAGGAAAAACCCATTTTAATCTTAAAATATTTTTTGCTTTAAACAAAAAAACTAAAACTAAAATAACTGAAATTATAATTTCAACATAATCAAAATATACTTTTTCAATCAATGTAAAAGAAAAAATTCTTGTTGATAGTAAAGCAAGAAATAAAAAAATTAAAAAATTAAAATATTTTTTCATTAAAAAATTAAAATTATATTATCGTTAATGGTGTTACTTTTTATTATATTTATTTATAAAACCTTCAATGTTATAAAAATAAGATTCAACATCTTGAATTACTGTTTCATTTTCCCACCATTTTATTTCCAACAAACTTTTAATAATTTTATCATCAAATCTATATTTTATAATTTTTATTGGTGACCCAACAGCTATAGCAAAAGGGGGAATATCTTTGCTTACTACTGATCCTGCACCAATTACCGCTCCATCACCAATTTTTATACCATCCAAAATGGTTACATTAGCTCCTATAAATACATCATTTCCAATCTCAATAGGTATTCTTTCTTTAATTTTATCTGTTTTACTAAAAGTATATCCAGCTTGCTTCTTGGTGGAATAAAAGATCGGACTTGTAGAAATACCATTTAAAGGATGGATACCCCATCCACAAAAAAAATTGGGTCCAATTGAACAAAATTTACCAATTTCTGTATGTGAAATTGTAGCGTTAGGAGCAATATAAGTTCCATTACCAATACGTACATGTTCAATATGAAAAGGACCATAAATCTTTGCACCTTTATCAATAGTATTGAATTTTCCTAAATCAATATTCCAATAGATTTTCCCTTGTAACATTGCCAAAAATAAACTTCTTAGATTTTTAAAAAAAAATAACATATAAAAAATTTATTTTAGTTAATCAAATATTTTAAAATAAAACTTAAATTACATGTACTATTTATTCCAAATTCCATGAGCTCTTTTATTAATAATTTTTGAATATTGTAATGGACAAAGTATAACATGTGGAATTAAACACAATATTGTAGCTAAAATAACACCAGAAACACCAAGACCAACATTTTTAGCTAAAAAAATCGACAACGGTATATTTAAAACTGCTGTAATTACAATGGAATACATTTGAAGTCTCACTTTTCCAGTTCCATTAATAAAATAGGTATAGGGTCCATAAAAAATTGTTAACGCAAAATATATACCCATAAAAAAAGTTAACGACATAGGAATAACTACTTTATTACCAATCCAAAGTTTATAAGCAAATGGAGAAACTGCAACCATAATGCAAATGAACAAAATTGCTACTAAAGATATTTTTATTAAGTTACTCATCGATTTTTTAATCCAATCATAATCTTCATTTATATAAGCTTCAGTTATAGATGACCAATAAGGGGTTAGTATAATTGAAACTACCATATTTGAAATGCTTAAATATTTAAAAGCAATATTAAAAGGCACTACTTTCTCTGGTCCATAAATTTGAGTTATAATAAGATTATCCGTAGAAAATAAAATTATTCCAGCTATTTGAATTATAAAAAAACTTATCCCCAGTCCAAAAATATCATGCAAATATTCCCTTTTCCACAAGTAAAAACTAGGTCTATAGTCTTTATAAACACCTTTAAAGGCAAAGAAATTGAGGTAAATTAATATTATTACTGGTAAAAATGAAAACACTGTTCCAAAAAGTAATAAAGAACTTTCTGCGAAATGAATCATTACCCATATTGAAACTAATGAACATATAGATGTATAAAAATTTATTTTACCTTGCATAGAATGATGTTGATCTGCTGTATAAATTGTTGTAATCAATTTAAATACCAATTGTAAACAAAAAAAAGCAAATACAATTGGCATCAGAATGCTAAGTTGTTTTTGCAACTTAATACTTGCGTTGAAAACTTTTGGCCAGTCAATGAAATAATTAATACCAAAAAAAACTAAAATAAGTACTAAACAAAGACTTCCAATAGTAAAATATGCAGAACTGACATATGCTTTTGCTAAAGCTAAATCACCTTTAGTTTTTGCTTCTGCGAATTTATTTCGCAAGCCATTACCTAAGCCTATATCAAAAAATGAAAACCAAGCGATAAAAGAACTAAGAGTTAACCAAATTCCATAATTTTCTGTATCTAAAAACTTTATGGTAAGAGGAACCATTAACAGCGAAGATAAAATACTTCCTCCTTTATATAGAAACGATATAAAAACATGTTTTGTTATATTTTTTGTTCGATTACTACTAATACCAACTTTATTGTAAATTTTTTTTATGATTTGCATCAATTTTCTTTATCTAATGTATATATTTTATGCAATGAATTAGTATTTAAATTCTTATATAAATATTTTTATAATAAGAATCTATAATTATAAATTATTTCCAGCTTACTCTTTCTTTAAGTACTCTTGCTGGATTGCCACCAATTAAAGAATTTTCAATTTCAAAAACACCTTTAACTATTGTATCTGAAGCAATTATACATCCATTAGGAATTACTGTGCCTTTGTAAATTTTGACACCACATCCTATCCATACATTGTTTCCTATTACAATTGAATTTTGTACAGGCTTCTTTTTCTCATATTCAATTTCATGAAAATCTTCATCAAGAAATTGACAATTCCATGAAATGGCACAATTATTACCAATTTCTAAGCTGTGCATTATGATTACATTAGTATTACAATTAATGTATCCTCCTGATCCAATAGTTACCAAAGCATTTTCTCCAATATCAAATCTACATCCTCTTCCTATAGAATATTTCCCTTTAAATACTAATTTACCCTTAATATTTAAATAAGTTTTATCTGTTTTATGACTAAATCCGACATAATTAACCCCAACTTCAACAAAATCTTTTGCATCAATATTTTTTATTCCATTGATTGTAACTTTTTGATGTAAAAGAAATGATTTTTTATTAAAAACTTTAATCCAAAAAAATCTTGATAAAACAATAATAAAATTACTTTCTGACTTTTTTAATTTGTTGAATAATTTTATCGCTTTTTTCATTTTCTTTATTGTAAAATAATTTGAAAGTTAAAATTATTCTTTTAATAAGAGACTTTAATACAATTTCAAATCACTGGCTACCATTTCCTTCACCAAGGCAGCTAAATCATATTGTGGCTTCCAGCCCAATTGTGTTTTTGACTTCGTAGGGTCTCCTATTAAGAGATCCACTTCAGTAGGACGGTAATACTCTGGATCTACTCTAAGTACCACTGTACCTATCGCTATTTGATACAAAGGATTAGCACAAGCAGCAACGGTAGCCGTTTCATTTTCTTGCTCTCCTTCAAAAGTTAGTGTGACGCCTACCTCAGCAAAAGCCATAATCACGAAATCTCTAATATAAGTAGTCACCCCTGTTGCTATTACATAATCCTCTGGCACATCTTGTTGTAAAATACGCCACATGGCCTCTACATAATCCTTAGCATGTCCCCAGTCTCTTTGAGAATTCAAGTTTCCTAAGTACAAACAATCTTGCTTTCCTTTAGCAATAGCAGCTACGGCCATGGTGATTTTACGAGTTACAAAAGTCTCCCCACGTCTTGGCGATTCATGATTGAAAAGAATTCCATTACAAGCAAACATATTATAAGCCTCGCGGTAGTTTTTAGTAATCCAAAAACCATAAATCTTAGCCGCTCCATACGGAGAACGCGGATAGAAAGGAGAGCTTTCGTCATAAAATCCTGCTGCGTTTTTATTCTCTGCCAATCCGCCATACAATTCAGAAGTAGAAGCTTGGTATACTCTGGTTTTTTTTCCTAAGCCTAAAATCCGAACTGCCTCCAAAATCCTCAAGGTTCCCAATCCATCTACATTGGCAACATATTCAGGGGAATCAAAAGATACCTTTACATGAGACATCGCTCCTAAATTATAGATTTCATCGGGTTGTACTTCCTGTATGATGCGTATAATATTAGTAGAATCGGTCAAATCACCATAATGCAATTTAAAATTAACATGCACTTCATGTTGGTCTTGATAGATATGATCGATACGTTGGGTATTAAAAGAAGAAGCACGGCGTTTTACCCCATGAACCATATATCCTTTTTCTAATAATAATTCTGCTAAATAAGATCCATCTTGACCTGTAATTCCTGTTACTAATGCTACTTTTTGTGCTGTGTTATCCATGATATTATTGCTTGTTGTTCGTGTATTTTTTATACGATGGTGAATCGTTTATTTGGTTAATTGTTTAATCGTGTGTTGTGATTGAAATTTTGTTATACGATGGTGAATCGTTTATTTGGTTAATTGTTTATTTGGTGAACTGGTTATTTGGTTAATTGTTTAATCGTTTGGTGTGATTGAAATTTTGTTATACGATGGTGAATCGTTTATTTGGTGAATTGTTTAATTGGTGAACTGGTTATTTGGTTAATCGTTTAATCGTGTGGAAATATTTAAACCTTCCCTAACCGATTAAACCTTTTCCTAACCGATTAAACTTTTTTAAACAATTAAACTTTTTCTAATCAGTTAATCTTCCTCTTAAACAATTAAACCTTCCCTAACCGATTAAACTTTTCCTAACCGATTAACCTTTTTAAACAATTAAACTTTTTCTAATCAGTTAATCTTCCTCTTAAACAATTAAACCTTCCCTAACCGATTAAACTTTTCCTAACCGATTAACCTTTTTAAACAATTAAACTTTTTCTAATCAGTTAATCTTCCTCTAAACAATTAAACCTTTCCTAACCGATTAACCTTTTTTAAACATTTAAACTTTTCCTAACCGATTAACCTTTTTTAAACTTTCTTCTTCAACGTCTCTTTATTATTGATTTGATATTTATAAAGTGAATTCAATTTATTTAGAATAGCATCTAGTTTTATTCTAAGTTCCGTATATTGATCTTCATTAATATATTTCATATCCAAGGCGGTGTTCAAATGATCTATCGTTTCTAGCGCCGTTGAATAGGACATATTAGTAAAATGGGCCTGATCAAAATTAGAAGATCTTCCAGAACCCTCTGCTAAATTAGCAGAGATACTCGCTGATGACCTATTAATTTGACTGATTAAATCAAATCTTTCTTCTTTTGGAAACCCTTGACTCATCAACTTTATATCAATTTTGAACTTTCTGGCCAGTTGATATACTTCTAATTTTTCGAAAGAATAGATGTGGTAGCTCATGGAGAAATTGTATAATCGGTTAATTGTTGAACTGGTTATTTGAACAAAAGGTTATTCGGTGAATTGTTTAATCGAACTAATCGTTAATTGCTGAATCGAACAAAAGTTTAATTGGTGAACTGATTATTTGTTTATTTGGTGAACTGGTTATTTGGTTAATCGTTTAATCGAATGTAAATATTTAAACTTTTCCTAACCGATTAACCTTTTCCTAACCAATTAACCTTTTTTAAACAGTTAACCTTCCTCTAAACATTTAAACTTTTCCTAACCGATTAACCTTTTCCTAACCAATTAACCTTTTTTAACCAGTTAACCTTTTCCTAAACGATTAAACCTTTACTAACCGCTTAACCTTTTTCCTAACCGATTAAACGATTGACCAGATAATCCTTCCCTACATCTTCACTTCCTTAAATTGATCGATATTCTCCAAAAACCAAGTATACGTCTTCTGTATCCCTTCTTCCAATTGCACTTGGTGTTTCCATCCCAAAGCATGCATTTTGCTAATATCCATTAATTTTCGTGGTGTACCATCTGGTTTACTACTATCCCAAATAATTTCACCCTGATGTCCAATGATCTTTTGAATGGTTTCTGCCAATTGTCTGATGGTTAGATCCTCTCCAGTCCCTACATTATATAAATAATCGGGTAGTTTGTTTTCTAATGCAAAAACAACTGACTGTGCCATATCATCTACAAAAAGAAATTCGCGCATAGGTGTTCCGCTACCCCAAAGAGTAACAGGAGCATTATTATTCATTTTTGCCTCATGAAATTTCCGCATCATCGCAGGTAAAACATGCGAAGAAGTTAAATCAAAATTATCATGCGTCCCGTATAAATTAGTCGGCATTAAACTGACATAATCTTTATTGAATTGTTTTCGGATGGCTTGACAGGCTTTCACCCCTGTTATTTTGGCAATAGCATACCATTCATTGGTGGGCTCTAAGGTATCCGTTAGTAAATATTCTTCTTTTAGCGGTTGTGGAGCCAGTTTAGGATAGATACAAGAGCTTCCTAAGAAGATAAATTTCTCTACATCAGACTTCATTGCTGAGTCGATTAGATTATTCTGGATTTGCATGTTTTCCATAAGGAACTGATACGGAAAATCATTGTTGGCCAATATCCCTCCTACTTTTGCAGCAGCATCAATAATCACTTCAGGCTTTTCTTTAGCCATGAAAGCAGTAACTTCTTGTTGGTTTCTTAAATCCAACTCCTTGCTGGAAGATCCAATAAGATTCGTATAGCCTTTTTCAGTAAGCGTCCGCCAAATGGCGCTGCCAACCATACCTTTATGTCCTGCAATATATATTTTAGTGTCTTTATTCATAATTTTTTAATTCAATAAATCAGAGTTAGCTCTTTCGAGTGCACTATAAACACTCTTAACATCTTGTGAAAATTCTTTTTTCAAAATTAAATTGGCAGTAGGAGTATAAACGAATATCGTGTCTTTTACTCCAATAAAAGCAGTGTAATTGTTAGTCCCAATCACCATATTACCGTTTTCATCTACTTTATGTCCAATGGTCAATAAATAATCATAAACCGATTCAAAAGAACCCAAATCAGACCAAGCAAATTCAGACGTAACCACTTTAATTTTTTTACTTCTTTCCATTACCGCATAATCAATACTGATGGAAGGAATATCCATTGATAAATCCAAATCTAAATTTCCTTCTTTATTGTTTTCCCATGCTATTCTAGACTTTTCGTATACTTCAGGGTGAAACGATTTTAGTTCCTCTAATAATACACTGGCTTTAAAGCAAAACATTCCACTATTCCACAAAAAGTTCCCTTTAGAAATAAAGGCGGCAGCGGTAACTTGGTTTGGTTTTTCTCTAAAAGAAATGACATCATCTCCTTTGCGCTCTATATACCCATATCCAATTTCTGGTTTTGTTGGTACAATTCCAAAAGTAACAATATACCCATTTAATGCCTTATCAACAGCTTCATTAATAGCATCTTCATACATTTCCATCTCATCAATGATATGATCTGATGGTGTTACAATCAATATATCATCTGGTTCAGATGCAAAGGCTGCAAAAGCAATAGCTGCTGCTGTATTTCGTGGAGTAGATTCAATTATATCTACATATGCAGTATTCGATTTTTCTAAAACATTCCTACTCAAATGACAATTATCAATATTACCTACCACCATCACCTTATCAGCAATGTTACGGTTGCGATCTACCGTCATTTCAAATAAAGACTTACCGTCAAATATATCCAAGTATTGTTTAGGTTGACTCTTACGTGATAAAGGCCATAATCGGCTACCTACTCCACCAGTAAGAATGACGTGCGTAATTGATTTTTTGTTTTCCATGTTTTATTCTTTATTCGTTGACCGATGTTCGATGACCGATGACCGATGAATCGATATTCGTTGTTCGTTGTTCATTGTTTCCTTTTCGATGGACGATTTCCGCTTTCCGATTAACGTTTTTCGATGGACGATGTTCGATGGACGATGTTCGTTATTCGAGTACCGTTTTTCTATTACCGTTTTTCGATGGACGATGGACGATGGACGGAAAACGATGGACGATGGACCGTCGTTCGATGACCGTTTTTCGATGGACGAAGGACGATGGACGGAAAACGATGGACGATGTTCGTTATTCGAGTACCGTTTTTCGATGGACGATGGACGGAAAACGATGGACGAGAAACGATTTTCGCTATCCGTTATTCGATAACCGCTATTTGACTTTAGATGACTGTTCTTCGATGACCGTTTTTCGATAGACGATGGACGGAAAACGATGGACGATATTCGATTTTCGCTATCCGTTATTCGATAACCGCTATTTGACTTTAGATGACTGTTCTTCGATGACCGTTTTTCGATAGACGATGGACGGAAAACGATGGACGAGAAACGATTTTCGCTATCCTTTATTCGATAACCGCTATTTGACTTTAGACGACTGTTCTTCGATGACCGTTTTTCGATAGACGATGGACGGAAAACGATGGACGAGAAACGATTTTCGCTATCCGCTATTTGACTTTAGACGACTGTTCTTCGATGACCGTTTTTCGATAGACGATGGACGGAAAACGATGGACGTTGTTCGATTTTCGCTATCCGTTATTCGATAACCGCTATTTGACTTTAGATGACTGTTCTTCGATGACCGTTTTTCGATAGACGATGGACGGAAAACGATGGACGATATTCGATGTTCGATGTACGGAAAACGTTGAACGAAAAACGATTTTCACAATCTTCCATCAACACGATCACCCAAAACTCCTTTTACATCATACAAAATACTATTGGACTTTTGTAAACTTGAAAAATCCAAACTTAAAAATTCAGTATGGGCTACACCTAAAACAATAGCATCAAACTTCATATTAGGGGTCTCATTTAAAGTAAACAAGTTATATTCTTTAGCAACAGACTTAGGGTCAGCCAATGGATCATATATAGTGACTGTAATTCCATAATCTGTTAAAGCAGTAATCACATCCACAATCTTTGTATTGCGAACATCGGGACAATTTTCCTTGAAAGTGATTCCTAGCATTAAGAGCGTCGCTCCATTTACTGTAATTCCTTTCTTTATCATTAGTTTTACTATTTGAGAGGCTACGTATTCCCCCATACTGTCATTCAAACGTCTACCTGCTAATATAATTTCAGGATGGTATCCCATTTCTTGTGCTTTTTGGGCCAAATAATAAGGATCAACTCCTATACAATGCCCACCAACTAAACCCGGTTTAAAAGGAAGAAAATTCCATTTGGTTCCTGCCGCTTCCAAAACGGCCTGGGTATCAATATTTAATAAATTGAAAATTTTAGCCAATTCATTTACAAAAGCAATATTAATATCGCGTTGTGAATTTTCAATTACTTTGGCAGCTTCGGCCACTTTTATGGATGGAGCCAAATGCGTTCCTGCTGTAATTACAGACTGGTATAAACTATTCACTTTTTGCGCCGTTTCTGGTGTAGAACCAGAGGTCACTTTTAGTATTTTATCAACAGTATGCTCTTTATCTCCTGGATTAATTCTTTCGGGAGAATAACCCACAAAGAAATCCACGTTGAATTTTAAGCCTGAAACTTTTTCCAAAACAGGTACACATTCTTCTTCAGTTACACCGGGATAAACCGTAGATTCATAAATGACAGTATCTCCAGTTTTTAATAGTTTACCCACCGTTTCACTGGATTTATATAAAGGAGTCAAATCTGGCCTATTGTTTTTATCAACAGGTGTAGGAACGGTTACAATATAATAATTACAATTAGTCACCTCTTTTAAAATAGATGTGCAGTATAGTCCAATGGCGTTAGTAGTATCATTTAAAAGTACCTTAGTTAATGTTGTAGCATCAATTTCAAGGGTGGCATCATAACCTGCTTTTAATTCTTTTACTCTGGATTCATTAATATCAAATCCTATTACTGGATGCTGAGTAGCAAATAATCGTGCTAGAGGCAAACCAACATAACCCAAACCGATAACTGCTATTTTCAAATTTGATTCCATAATTCAACTAATAGATATTAGCTTTTAGTACTATTAATACAACGCTTCGCGATCCATACTCCCAAAAAAGGAGAAGGAAAGTGAAATAATTTTAAGTTTGCAAATATAGCTACTTTATATCGGTCTTTTTCTATCTTTTTCATTTGAAAAGGATTCGAAAAACCCCAAAAACCAAACGCAAAAACACAACAATCTTATTATCAACAATATAAAACGAATACACTCCTTTTTAAACAAAAAAATATCACTAAATTTAGTGATATCTTAATATGGATAAAAAGGTGTGTTTCTTGAGTATTCGAACATTTTTCGAATACTGATTTTACAGCTATAATCCTACTTTAAACTCATTTTCAACACCAAACTCAGAACTAATCTTCTCCCCACCCTCAAATAAACATTCAATTACAACTCGATGACCGATGTTCATTATTCGATTACCGTTGACCGATGAATCGATATTCGTTGTTCGATGTTCACTTTTTGATGGACGGAAAACGGTTAACGATGAATCGATATTCGTTGTCCGATGTTAGCTTTTTGATAGACGAATGGCTCGGGCTGCGGAACGGTAATTTGAGGTAGTTTTTAAGCTTTTAATTTGCAGGCTTGAAATCGAAGATTCATGAATACCAAAAAAACAATAACAACCCATGAATATTTTTTTGTTTCTTTTTTGATCAAGCAAAAAAGAAAAGAACTCTTTCAAAAAAAACGCACTTCTCACAACTACTTATTTTATACTCATTTTCAACACACAACCTAATGATTCTAATACTAGAACATAGTGCGTGTTTTTTACTTCCTGAATAACAGCCTCTTGAGCTGTAAATGGGCCAGACTCCAAGGTGATTTTATCCCCAACCTGAAGTGTAGTAATTGCAATATCAACTTTATTAGGCTTTTCAAGCCAAGATTTTATGGTGCTAATTTCATCGTCTCTTACAATAGCAGGTTTTCCTAACCAAAATAAATACCTTACAGCACCTGGTGATTGAAATACTAAATTCCTATCTTCATCGGCTATATGGACAAAAACATACGAATTAAAAAGAGGCACTTCCACCTTTTTCTTTCTATCTGACCATTGATGTATTTTTACAATCAAAGGACAATAACAATCAACACCAGCATTCGTTAACTGTTCAGCTACTTTTTTCTCCCATTTCGGCTTTGTATATACAACATACCAATTCATCATTTATATAGTATTCTAATAAAATTAGTTTTTAGTTTAAGTAATTGACATAACGTTTAAAACACATAACGCAGTAATAAATAACTACTTTTCAGCTTTGTAACTTTTGTCCCTAAACACCTTTACGATCCTATTCCTTGGTAAATAAACCCAATAGATTCTAATGCTACACGATTTAATATATTTCTTCCATCAAAGACAAAAGCGGGCTTTTGCATCCCATCATAAATTTTTTGCCAGTCATATGCTATAAACTCATCCCATTCCGTCAAAACGGCTATGGCATGTGCAGACGCACAAGCTTCATAAGGATCTGAAAAAGAAGTTACATTTGCACTGTTTTTCTCAGAAGTTCTTGTTTCAAGATAATCCAAATCAGCTAATACTTTTCTAGAAGATACTTTAGGATCATAAACTGCAATTTGAGCTTGTTCATTTATTAAATCATCTGCAATATAAATAGCAGCAGATTCTCTAGTATCGTTAGTATCTTTTTTAAACGCCCATCCTAAAAACGCAATTTTTTTATCGGCTACCGTATTGTAAAGCGTTTGAACCATTTTATTAGAAAACCTTCTTTTTTGGTGGTCATTCATTATAATAACTTGCTCCCAATAATCAGCCACTTCATTCAATCCATAGGATTTAGCAATGTATACTAAATTTAAGATGTCTTTTTGAAAACAAGAACCTCCAAAACCAACAGATGCTTTTAGAAACTTAGGACCAATTCTACTATCCATTCCAATAGCTCTTGCTACTTCGTTCACATCAGCACCCGTTTTTTCACAAAGTTCAGACATGGCATTAACTGATGAGATTCGTTGTGCTAGAAAAGCATTAGCTGTCAGTTTAGACAATTCAGATGACCAAACGTTTGTAGTTAATATCTTATCTGCAGGAACCCAATTTGCATAAACATCAACTAGTGACTGTATGGCTTTTTGCCCCTCTACTGATGTGTCTCCACCTATTAATATTCGGTCAGGATTCAATAAGTCAGTAACTGCAGTTCCTTCTGCCAAAAACTCAGGATTAGAAAGAATCTGAAACTGAACACCATTTCCTGTATTGTCTAAAATACTTTTAATCGCTTCAGCGGTTCTAACTGGCAAGGTTGATTTCTCCACCACTATTTTATTGTCTTTTGCTATACGAGCAATTTGTCTCGCACACAACTCAATGTACTTTAAATCAGCAGCCATTCCTTTCCCTTTTCCATAGGTTTTAGTAGGCGTATTTACTGATATAAAAATAATCTGAGCCTCATCAATTGCTTTTTCTACATTAGTAGAGAAAAACAAATTTCTTCCTCTAGCCTCAGCAACAATATCAGAAAGTCCTGGTTCATAGATTGGAATATTATCCACATTCTCATCATTCCATGCCGCAATTCTTTCTTCATTTAAGTCAACAACTGTAACCTGAATATGCGGACATTTTTGTGCAATAACTGCCATTGTAGGACCTCCAACATAACCAGCTCCTATGCAACAAATTTTTGTAATACTCATTTTTTAACTTTTAAATTTGTAACCTTATTTATTTTTAATTTTTTACTTCAAATTTTTCCAATACCAATCTACTGCTTCTTTTAACCCTTCTTGCAAAGAATATTTAGGATCATAACCTAACAATCCTTTTGCTTTATCAATACTAGCCAAAGAATGAGGAATATCCCCTTCTCTGTCGGGACCATACTCTACTTCTATATTTGCAATTTTAGAATCGTATTTTGATAAATACTCTTTTAAATAACTTACTAAATTATTCAATGTATTTCGATCTCCATAAGCAGTATTATAAACGGTATTAATTGCTAAAGGATTCTGAGTTGTCATAGCCAATTCATTCATTTGGATTACATTATCTATATAAGTGAAATCACGTGAAAAATTCCCATCCCCGTTAATTTTTGGACTTTCATGCTGCATTAACTGCATCACAAATTTTGGTATCACGGCGGCATACGCCCCTTTTGGATCTTGTTTTCTACCAAACACATTAAAATATCGCAACCCAATTGTTTCTAATCCATAGGTTTTACTAAAGGTTTCCGCATACAATTCGTTAACATATTTTGTTATAGCATAAGGAGATAATGGCTTCCCTATCACTTCTTCAACCTTTGGTAAACCAACTGAGTCTCCATAAGTAGAGGAACTTGCAGCATAAATAAATCGCTTCACTTTTGCCTCTCTTGAAGCAACCAACATATTCAAAAAACCAGAAACATTAACATCATTTGTCGTAATTGGATCATTAATAGATCGTGGAACAGAGCCAAGGGCTGCTTGATGCAAAACATAGTCAACGCCTTTCACCGCATTCGCACAATCAATTACATTACGAATATCTCCTTCTATTAATTTAAAATTAGGATGATTTATAAAACCCTTCAAATTGTACCTATGCCCCGTTGCAAAATTATCCAAACAAATAACTTTGTATTCTTTTTCCAAAAAATATTCGCACAGATTAGAGCCTATAAATCCAGCTCCACCAGTAATTAAAAGTGTACTTTTTGTTTCTTGTTTCATCTCCAAATACTTTAAATCAAGTTTTATACTTTACGGAATGTACTAATAACTTTTTGAATAATCGATTTTGGCTTGTCATCATCATGATATCCATTTGAATAAGGTCCATATCCGTAGCCATAGCCATAACCGTATCCATAACCCGCACCATATTTTGCCTTATTCTCAAAGCCATTAAAAATGATACTTGCATTATCCAGTTCTCCTCGTTTAATTCTATTGTTTAACAAAGTAATCATTTCTTTCTTTGAGAAATTTTGCCTAACTATATATAAAGTAACATCCGAATATTGAGACAACTCTAATGCGTCAGACACAAGTCCAACTGGTGGTGTGTCCAAAATAATATAATCGTATTTCTCCTTTAATTCTTCCATTAATTTCCCCATACCATCTCCCATAAGTAGCTCTGAAGGATTAGGAGGAACAGGCCCTGAAAGAATAACATCAAGATAGGGAATCTGTGTATGATTTATTATTTCATCAACACTTTTTTGTTTAATTAAATAATTTACAATTCCCACATCATTCGCTAAATTAAATTCATCAAATAACTTAGGTTTTCTTAAATCCAATCCTATAATTACCGTCTTTTTTTCACTTAATGCAAATACAGTAGCAATATTTATAGAACAAAATGTTTTCCCTTCAGCACTGACCGAAGATGTTATCATAAGTGTTTTTGCACCCTCAACATTTTGCTGTTTGTATAAAAATTGAAGTGATGATCGAATAGCCCTAAAAGATTCTGACAAGGCTGATTTTGGCCTGTCATAAACGGCCAAATCTGTAATTTCTTTATTTAATCCAACAACTCCAATTATAGGGATTTTAGTTAACTTGCTGATATCTTCCGTATTTTGAATCGAATTATTAACAAAAAAAATAATAAATACAAAAAGCAAAGGAAACAGAATCCCAAGAAATAAAGCCAACACATAATTTACAGATGTCTTAGGTCCAATTAACCCACCGCCAATGTCTTTCGCTGGATCAATAAAATGAATATCCGATAAATTGGCCGCTTTAACAATATCTGCTTCACTTCTTTTTTGTAAAAAGGTACTATAGATATTATCACTTAAGTCATACTTTCTCTTTATTTTAATCAATTCTTGCTGATCATCCGGAAGCGCTTTAATCGTACTTTCCGCTTGATTAATTTTACTATTAATCATGGCCAAATCAAATTGCAAAGAAGATTTTGCTGATGCTATATTCACTAGCAAAACATTTTTAACAGCCTCCATTTGGTTGTCAAAATCCTTGAATATTTTCTCACTTTTTACAGCATAAGCCATTTCAGATCTTTGAGTAGATAGCGCAATCAACTTAGATATGTTAACGGCAATATTTGGATCTTCAATTCCTGCCACTGATGGAGCCGGTAGTCTAGAATAATCAACACTATTCTTCAAATAAGACTTTAAAGAATTATAATAGGCCATTTTACGAGTAATCTCATCTTTCTTTACATCAAATTCTAACATTTGATCCGAAAACTTACCACCACCTTCTTCAATATCGTATATATTTTTACCCTTCCTAAATGTTTTTAACTCATTCCCTGTTTCTTTTAACTGGGATTCCATTGCAACTAGCGTACTATCTATAAAACCTATTGTATTTGTAGCAAATCGATTTTTATCATCTAATTGTCTTTTAATAAGCATCTTTACAGTCGAATTCAAATACTCAACCATTCTTGCCTTATTTCCTCCCTGCATTCCCAAGGTAATTATAGATGCCCCTTTATCATCTGAACGAACATTTATACCTTTATAACGAGAAACAGTTCCGTCAAAATCATTAAAACGCACAAAATATTCATTCCCTTTATAAAAACCTGGGTTGCCTTTTATTAGTAATTTCCAATTTAAGAAAGGCAAGGAAACCTGTTCTCCTACTTTATATTTTTTTACAAATTCACCCACAGCCACAGCCGTGCTACTATAGGAGTTATCCGTATAGTTGATTATTGAAACAGCATTATTCTCAAAAGGGATTTTGATTTCATACTCGGTATCACTAAGAAATTTAATACTAATTAGATTACCTGCAATTTGTCCTTTTGCTTTATCAATACTTACATAAAAAGGTACAGCCCCATAGGCATCCACCATATTGTATTTCCCTTGAGTCAGATAATCAATGTAATACTGCAGTTTATCGACGACCAACTCATTATGGGAACGCGATTGAAGTGTAGTAGAAATAGTCTGAACCTGATCAGACGTTCCTCCCCAATTAAAAACTAAACTAGTATTGGAGGTAAAAAGAGGATTACTTTCTTCTTTTACAGAAATAACCGTCTCCATACTAAACACCTTTTCCTTACGAATATTTACTTGGTAAGCAATCGTAAATGTAATCAGTAAGCTGATAAGAAACCATTTCCAGTAGCTTCCGATTTTTATCAAAAAACCCTTAAAGTCAAAACTTACTTGGTTTTCAAAAATCGAAAAATCTTTTATATCTAACATTCTTTGAAATGTATTTTAATTTTTTAATAATAAAAAAGTAGTTGTAGCCAATGATAATAAAGTTATAATCGTCCCTAAAGATTCTATACCCGTTTTTCCTGTTCCCCAAGTTTTTTGCTTGAGTGGCTTAACATATATATAATCATTAGGTTGCAAATAAAAATAAGGAGAATTCATTACATTGATATCCGTCAAATCGATATCATGCATCTCACTTCCAGTGGGAGATTGTCTTATTATGGTAACCGCTTTTCTATTTCCGGTAATCGTAATATCACCCGAATTAGCAATTGCTTCCATTATATTTACATGATCTTGAAACAAAATTTTAGTACCCGTACTACCAACTTCACCATTTATTGTGTATTTGAATCCAGCCAATCTAACGGTTACAAATATATTCGCTTCCTTTTTAAAATATTCTTCCAGCAATTGTTTCTCGATTCTAATTCTTATTTCATCAAGAGTATATCCAATAACATTTAGTTCTCCCAAAATTGGCATTCTTATATTCCCATGATCATCAACAGTAAAACCACTAAAATACAGTTCTGATTCAGACTTTCCAGCTTCAGCACTTTCAGTTGTGCTAAAAATTGCCACTAATTTTGGATCAATTGCTTTTATATTGATACTTAAAACATCATTTGTTTGCAATCGATACGGCTTTGACATAACTGCAGAAATAGAGTTTTCGGTAGTTACACCGTCTTTATTTTGCAAATAAATTAAATCATGAGTTGAAATACACGAAGTTAATAACACACTAATACTTAGCAATAAATAGAATATATTCTTGTTCATTATTTTATTTTAGGTAACAAATATAGCTTTTCATTCACTATATTAAAAGTTTAGTTATTTTTAATATAAATTAATTATTTTTGAATGACTTTTCAAATGGAACTCTTTGCAATATACTTCTCCCTAAAGTAACTTCATCCGCATATTCAAGTTCATCACCAACAGCAATTCCTCGAGCAATTGTTGATACAACAACATCAGAATGGGCAATTTGTTTGAAAATATAAAAATTTGTTGTGTCCCCTTCCATTGTGGAGCTTAACGCAAAGATTACCTCGCTTACATTTCCCAATTTTACCTTTTCAACAAGAGTACTAATTTTTAACTGACTAGGACCCACCCCATCAATAGGCGAAATTTTCCCTCCTAAAACATGGTATATTCCCCTAAACTGTCCTGTGTTTTCAATAGCCATTACATCGCGAATGTCTTCAACTACACACACAATTTGATGGTTTCTATTTATATTAGCACAAATTTCACAAGTAACACTGTCCGAAATATTATGGCAATTCTCACAATATTTGATATCCTCTCGCATATTTATTAATGCTTGAGCTAAAAAACCAGTTTGCTCTTTGGGTTGTTTCAATAAATGCAGTGCCAAACGCAAAGCAGATCTTTTACCTATACCAGGTAATTGAGCTATTTCGTTTACTGCTTTCTCTATTAATTTTGAAGAAAATTCCATAACTACAAATGTAACAAATTGTTTATTTAATTATTGCGTTATTTCTTGAATCCATCTTGTAAAACAGCACTTTTTTAAATAAACAAACTAACAAATATCCCATTAAACAAAAAATTGTATTTTGGCTCTTCAAAATACAAAAGATGACACCATTCGCAATTCTATCACTTATCCTTATTTACTTCGGAATCTTATTTACGATTTCTCATATTACGAGTAAAAACAACAGTGGAAATGAAGCTTTTTTTAAAGCCAATAAAAACTCAAAATGGTATCTAGTTGCTTTTGGAATGATAGGGACAGCTCTTTCTGGCGTGACTTTTATCTCCGTTCCTGGCGAAGTGGGCGCGCCTAGTGGTGAGCAATTCAAGTATTTTCAATTTGTTTTAGGAAATGCCATAGGTTTTATAATTATTGCAAAAATCCTACTGCCATTGTATTACCGAATGAATTTAACTTCTATATATGGATATATAGAAAGAAGACTTGGAACCTACTCTTATAAAACTGCTGCTACTATTTTCCTTATCAGTAGAACTATTGGATCTGCATTTCGATTGTATCTAGTTGTTATCGTCTTACAACGCTTTGTATTTGATTTTTATGGAATCCCTTTTGCTGCTACAGTTCTGATTTCATTGGCATTAATTTTTGCCTATACCTATCGAGGGGGATTAAAAACAATTATCATCACAGATACTTTACAAACTCTTTTCCTCGTTACCTCCGTATTCCTAACTATTTATTTTATTTGCCAAAGTTTAAACCTGAGCTTTGTAGATGCTTTTGAAGAAGTAAAAAACAGTAATTATTCTAAAATATTTTTCTTTGAAAATTTCTTGACGAGTAAATTTCACTTTGTTAAACAAATCCTGGGGGGTATATTTGTTACTATAGCCATGGTTGGGTTAGACCAGGATTTAATGCAAAAAAACTTGAGTTGCGCCACTATAGGCGAGGCTCAAAAAAACATGTTTACATTTACTGGAATTTTTGTTCTAATTAATATATTCTTCTTGAGCGTTGGGGCACTATTGTATATTTACGCCGCTAAAAATGGAATTGAAGTTCCTACGGATTTAGTTACGGGCAAACCAAGAACTGATTTGCTTTTTCCTGAAATTGCATTTCATCACTTGAGTCTTATTCCGTCCATTATATTTCTATTGGGACTGACAGCAGCGACATTTGCTACTACAGATTCAGCACTAACAGCACTTACGACTTCTTTTTGTGTCGATTTTTTAAATATGGATAAAACCGAAAATTTAAACAAACCTAATGTAGTGCGAACAAGACATTTTGTTCACGTAGGCTTTTCGTTTTTAATGTTTCTAGTAATTGTATTCTTTAATGCAGTAAACAATAGCTCAGTGGTAGGAATGATATTTAGAGTTGCTTCTTATACTTACGGACCATTATTAGGGCTTTATTGTTTTGGGCTATTTATGAAATCAAAAACAGTAATAGATAAATTAGTACCAATAGTTTGCGTCTTATCTCCAGCAATTACTTTTTTAATAAGTGAGAATTCAAAAGCATTGTTTTTTGGATACGTTTTTGACAACGAATTAATCATCATTAACGGTCTGATTACTTTTTCTGGGTTACTTTTAATAAGCAAATCATCCACAGAAAAAATAACGTTCTAGATTTTTAGCCCTGATAGCAGTGGAAATCCTTTTCCTTTTTTCCTTTAAAAAAGGAAAAGATTACTTCGTCAGTTCGCTTTGCTCGGGCGTAACGGATAGCAGGAATTAGCTCCTATAAAAATTAATATCTATTAGTCGTCAATAGCACTAAAGTACAAGCCACCTCAGACTTTATATTGTTTAATTCTAAAAGTTGATACAACTCCGGATTCTCAGTACCTGGATTAAAAATCACACGTTTTGGCTTAGCTTCTACGATATAATTGTAATAATCACGTTGACGCGCTGGGTTTAAATATAGAGTAATTGTATCAATGTTTGACAAAGGAATTGCTTTAGTCTTGATTTTAATTCCGGCTACTTCACCATTATTTTGCCCAATTGCCAAAACAGAATGCCCTTTATCAACAAGCATTGTAATTGCTTTAAAAGCATATCTTTCTGGTTTTGTTGAAGCACCAAGAACTAAAGTTTTTTTATTTTTCATTGTATTACTATTATTATTTTTTGCAAAAGTAGTGAATTACTATAGCTTGTTTTCAATTAAATTAATATCTTTCCTTTTTTCTAAAGTAAAAACCGTTTTCTTTCTCTTTTTATTATAACATTTTCTTAATCTGAGGAACATCGTTTTCTTTAATTGAACAAACTAATTTCGCGAAAAAAACATGGAACTTTTTATTTATTTATTTGCTGCGCTTTTCTCCGTTTTAAACCCAATTGGAACTGTTCCTATTTTTGTAGGACTCACCATGGACGATGACAAAAAAGAACGTTCCAGAATTTCATTGTGGACCGCTATCAATGTTTTTATCATTTTAATTATCTCGTTTTTCTTTGGTGAATACGTTTTGTCTTTCTTTGGAATAAGTATTGAAGCATTACGTATCGCTGGCGGTATTATTATCGCCACATCAGGATTTTCATTACTAACTGGGAATTTTAATAAGAAAAGAGGAGTAAATAAAAAGGTGGAAAATGATGCACAAAAAAGAAACGACATTGCTTTAACACCTCTTGCTATTCCAATGCTAGCTGGCCCTGGTTCTATCTCATTACTGATTGCTTTTTATCACGAACACCAAAACATGTCGGATATTATTATTTCTGTTTTAGCTATTTTAGCCGTTGCCATTGCTATTTTCATCACATTAAAAAGCGCTCATTATTTAGCAAAAATACTGGGAGCTTCAGGAATTGTAGCTATTTCAAGAATAGTAGGTTTTATTGTTATTGCAATTGGGGTTCAATACATTATTAGCTCAATCATAACAATTGTCGAAACCAATTTTATGAAGTAAATAAAGAAGATAAAAAATAAAAATGCCCCAAAAAGTAATTCTACTTCTTGGGGCATTCTAAATTAAGATCTTTTATGAGTTAAACTCTAGGCAAAAATATTTCTGCCATCATGCATCTGGCACTTCCACCACCGCAAGCCTCTATTGTGTCTAAACTTGAACTTAGAATTGTAGCATGTTTTTCTAATTGTTCAATTTGTTTTGGTTTCAAGCTTTGATGCGCTGCAGCACTCATTACAAGGTATCTCTTATCATCCGCTCCACGAACTTCAAGCATATTTCCTGCAAAATTATTTACTTGAGCTTCTGTGATTAAAATGATTTCTTTACCATCCTTTTTTAGGTTTTCTAAAACCATTTTGCGTTCTTTCTTGTCATCTATACAATCTGCACAAATAACTGCAAAAGTTTCACCCAAACACATCATTACATTAGTGTGATAGATAAGTTTTCTCTCTCCATTGACCGTTTGAAAAGCTTCGAATAAAACAGGTGCATAATCAAAGTCTTCACAGAATTCTATAAACAACTCTTCATCGGCTCTAGGAGATAATGCACAATATGCTTTTTCATTGGCTCTATCCAGAAGTAGACTTCCTGTTCCTTCCAAGAAAAAACCATCTTCTTCAGCAGAAGTATAATCAACAATATTTTCGATTTTAAATCCTTTTTCTTCTAAATCATCCAAAATTTCCTCACGACGTTCCACACGACGATTTTCGGCAAACATAGGGTAAAGAGCCACATCTCCATTTTCATGAAAAGAAACCCAGTTATTTGGAAAAATACTATCTGGTGTATCTGGATTTAAAGTATCATCCACAACCGTAACATCAACACCAACAGCTCTCAGTTTTTCAACAAAAGTGTCAAACTCTTGTTGTGCTTTAGCATTTACTGTTGCTGGTAAAAGTCCATCCAGCACTTTTTGATAATAATTATTTACAGCCGTTTGTTCATTCATACGAAACGCCACCGGGCGAATCATTAAAATAGAATTAGTTGTTTGATTCATTTTGATTATTTTAAATTATTGAGATGCACTACCATGCATCTCTACTGTAAATTATTCTCTAATTAATGGCAAAGTGGAACATCTCAACAAACCTTCTTGTTTAGAAATTTCTGCATATGGAATTTCTTCCACAATAAATCCATTCGATCTTAACCAGTCATTTAGCCTTGTAAAATTTCTTTCCGAGACTACCACATTTGTATCTATTGAAAATATATTCGAATTCATATGATACATTTCCTCTCTTGTAATATGAAATAAATTGTCTTCTCCGAATAAATCTACTAAATACAAATAATCTGATTCAGATCTAAATCCGCCTTTATAAATTATTCCTTTATTTATACCAACTGATTGAAAACAACAATCTAGATGCAAAGCATTATCTCTTGCTTGCGTTTTAGATTTAACCAAATCAAATTCTTTGACAATCTTATTAGGGAACAAATCTTTAATAAATTGGACTCCTTCTTTATTTGTCCTTGCTGTTATATAATCCGCATAGTCACTTCCCTTGTAAGTACCAACAAAAATATAATTATTCCACAACATAACATCACCACCTTCTATATGTACATTTTCAGGAGGGCGTACCACTTTGATTGGATTAATTTGATCAATTACATACTGGATTGCATCCAATTCCATTTCACGATCTGGTAAAATATTGGATTTAATAAAAGTGTCATCAATAACAAATCCAATATCTCTAGTAAATATCTGATTACAATTATCAATTAACTCAGGTCTAAAAACTGTTACCTGGTATTTTTTCAGCACAGCATGAAAAGCCTCCATTTCAGCAACCATGTCTTCCTCTACTGGGTAAGTTCCCGCTAAAATATGCTCCAATGATTTAGGATCATATGCCTCATCAATTGAAGGAGTTGGTCCGTTACTAACTGCAGTCCCTAACACAACAGCTCTCAACTTTGAAGTCTCATTATTTACTTTTAATTCTAGCATATGTTTTTATAATATTTTAGACAAAGATAAAAAAAAAGCCTCACTAGTAGTGAAGCTTTTGATTCTGGTTTTATTTATTCTGGTTTCTTAAAATCTCTTAAGGCTGCACCAGTATATATTTGTCTTGGCCTACCAATAGGCTCTTTATTTTCACGCATTTCTTTCCATTGAGCGATCCAGCCCGGTAACCTTCCAATAGCAAACATTACAGTAAACATATCAGTAGGAATTCCTAAAGCTCTATAGATAATTCCAGAATAGAAATCTACATTAGGATACAAATTTCTTGACTTGAAATATTCGTCTTCTAAAGCAGCCGCTTCTAATTTTTTAGCAATTTCAAGAATGGGATCGTCAACTCCTAATATTTCTAAAACTTCATTAGCTGCCTTTTTAATAATTTTAGCACGAGGGTCAAAATTCTTATATACACGATGTCCAAAACCCATTAATCTAAAAGGGTCATTTTTATCTTTGGCTTTAGCCATATAAGCATCAGTATCACCTCCGTTTTTATGTATTTCTTCTAACATTTCAAGAACGGCTTGATTAGCACCTCCATGAAGAGGTCCCCAAAGTGCAGAAACTCCTGCAGAAATAGAAGCAAATAAACCTGCATGAGAAGACCCAACCATTCTTACAGTTGAAGTAGAACAGTTTTGTTCGTGATCAGCATGTAAAATAAACAATTTATCTAATGCATCAATCACTACAGGATTTGCCTTGTAAGGCTCTGTTGGCAATTCAAACATTAAACGCATAAAGTTTTCTACATACCCTTTAGTATTATCATAATAATTTAAAGGATACCCCATGCTTTTTCTATAAGTCCAAGTCGCAATAACTAAAAATTTACCCATTGTTTTACAAACAGCGTGGTACATTTCCTTTTCATTGTCAACATTTACCGACTTAGGATTAAATGCAGTTAAAGCACTTGTTAAAGCTGCCAAAACACCCATTGGATGAGCTGTTCTTGGAAAACCGTCAATGATGTTTTTCATCTCTTCGTTAACCAAAGTATGCTTTCTAATATCAACTTCAAACTGCTCTAATTGAGCAGCTGTAGGTAATTCTCCAAATATTAAAAGAAATGAAACTTCTAAAAAATCAGCTTTATCAGCTAAGTCTTCTATTGAATACCCTCTATAACGTAAAATCCCTAATTCACCATCTAAGAAAGTAATTTTACTTGTACAAGAACCTGAGTTTTTATACCCTGGATCTAAAGTAATAATCCCTGTTAAATCACGTAATTTGTTAATATCGATAGCTTCTTCATTTTCGCTCCCTTCAATTATAGGAAAGTCGTATTTTTTACCATCAATTTCTAATATAGCTGTTTTTGACATAATATTTTGCAAATAAATCTTAATATTTAATAATTTATCAAATCTAAGGATAATAACATTAAATAAAAAGATAAAACTATAATGATATTGTTAAATTTAATAAAAAAAGCCATTCGTATAAAACGAATGGCTCTCTATAATAGTAAATAAAAAATTTATTTTATTTTAAAAGCATTTAGACCTGGGAAATACGCAGTATTTCCTAGCTCTTCTTCAATTCTTAACAATTGATTGTATTTAGCCATACGGTCAGATCTTGAAGCAGATCCTGTTTTTATTTGCCCACAATTTAATGCAACTGCTAAATCAGCAATTGTATTATCTTCTGTTTCTCCTGAGCGATGTGACATTACTGAAGTATATCCAGCATTTTTCGCCATGTTAACTGCAGCAATAGTTTCAGTTAATGTACCAATTTGGTTTACTTTAATAAGTATAGAATTAGCAATTCCTTTTTGAATCCCTGTTGACAAACGTTCTACATTTGTAACAAATAAATCATCACCAACTAATTGTACTTTATCACCTATTTTTTCAGTTAATAATTTCCATCCATCCCAGTCATTTTCGTCCATTCCATCTTCAATAGAGATAATAGGGTATTTAGCAGCTAATTCAGCTAAATAATCTACTTGTTCAGCAGAAGATCTAATTTTTCCAGTTTCCCCTTCAAATTTAGAATAATCGTATTTTCCGTTTACATAAAATTCAGCAGCAGCACAATCTAAAGCGATCATAATTTCGTCTCCAAAAGTATAACCCGCATTTTCAACTGCTTTTTTGATTGTATCTAATGCATCTTCAGTTCCTCCAGGTAAATTTGGTGCAAACCCTCCTTCATCTCCAACAGCAGTACTCAACCCTCTATCATGAAGCACTTTTTTAAGACTATGAAAAATTTCAGTTCCCATTTGCATCGCATGTGTAAAAGAAGTTGCTTTTACTGGAAAAATCATAAATTCTTGAAATGCAATAGGTGCATCAGAATGTGATCCTCCATTAATGATATTCATCATTGGAACTGGTAAAGTATTTGCAGAAACACCACCAACATATCTATATAATGGCAAACCTAATTCATTTGCCGCTGCTTTTGCAACAGCAAGAGAAACTCCTAAAATTGCATTAGCTCCTAAGTTTGATTTGTTTGCAGTCCCATCTAAATCAATCATTGTTTGGTCAATCAAGTTTTGTTCAAAAACTGAAGTACCGATCAATTCTTCGGCAATAACGGTATTAACATTTTTCACCGCATTTAAAACTCCTTTTCCTAGAAAAGCTTTTCCACCATCACGTAATTCTACTGCTTCATGTTCACCAGTTGAAGCTCCAGAAGGAACTGCTGCCCGTCCTAAAACACCATTTTCTGTAATTACATCTACTTCTATTGTAGGATTTCCTCTTGAATCGAAAATTTGTCTTGCGTGAATTTTGATAATAATACTCATACTACTTTATTTTAAAATTTAAAATACAAATATATTCTATCTTTTGTAATGATTTAATGAAAATAATGAATGTTATTAACGAAAACGTTATAATTATTTTTTAAAATATGTGATTCCTACTGTTTTATAAAAATTATAATGATAATTTATAACTATTTTTTTTATATCTAAAAAAAATAGCTCAATTAATTATAAATCGACAATTACACTTTCGCTAACTATAAGACACAAGTTAACATATATTTATATGTTTAAATTATTGATTACCAGTATATTAATATAACTTTATATAAGATATTTATACATTTTACATTTTTTTTAAGTTCATAAAAACATACTTAATTCAAATAAAATAAAGATAATGAGAACTTTAAATGATTTAAAAAGAAAAAAATGCAATAATGCAATTGAAGATCTATTAAAAACCACTTCCTCTCCTTTAGAAAAACTAGAAGATTTAGACCCATTAATTGATTTTATTGGTGACGCAAAATATGTCTTACTTGGTGAAGCATCACACGGAACCCATGAATATTATACATGGAGAGCCAAAATCACGCAACGTTTAATACAAGAAAAAGGTTTTTCCTTTATAGGAGTAGAAGGAGATTGGCCAGATTGCTACCGACTAAATCGGTACTCTAAAGGCTACATCGATTCTGGTAAAGACATCTATAATGTTATGAATGAGTTTAAGCGCTGGCCAACTTGGATGTGGGCAAATTGGGAAATAGCCGCATTTATTGATTGGCTTAAATCCTACAATAGAGACTTATCAGAGAATAAAAAAATAGGCTTCTACGGACTAGATGTATATAGTTTTAGAGACTCCATGGCTTCTATAATCCAATATTTAGAAAAACACGACACAAAAGCATTGGCCATTGCAAAAAAAGCGATTGAATGCTACGAACCTTATTCCAAAGACGAAGGCCAGTCGTATGCAAGAGCCTCGGCGTTTGTACCCATTTTATGCGAAAAAGAAATTCTGAATCTACTTATTGAAATCAGAAAAAACGTACCAAATTATAACTCAGATGCCGAAAATGTAATGAGTACAGAACAAAATGCCTATATAGCTAGAAATGCTGAAAAATATTACCGCGCAATGATAAAACGTGGTTCTGCATCATGGAATATTAGAGATGAACATATGGTAGCTACTATAGAACGACTGCTTAAATACCATGGTACCAATTCAAAAATTATAGTTTGGGAACACAACACACATATAGGAGATGCACGCGCAACTGACATGGCATCCGAAGGAATGGTAAATGTAGGTCAATTATTAAAAGAACAACACCTAACTGAGGGTGTAATATCAGTTGGATTTGGCTCCTACGAAGGCAGTGTCATAGCAGGACGAAATTGGGGTGATGCTATGAGAAAAATAGAAGTTCCTAAAGCAGAAGAAGACAGCTGGGAATATCTCTTTCATAAAGCTTCTGAAGGTCAAAATAGATTATTACTAATGAACAAGGTAAGAGAAGAGAAATGCATGGAAGACTACATTGGACATAGAGCCATAGGAGTAGTATACAATCCCGAACACGAACGATTTGGAAATTACGTCCCTACCATTTTACCAAAACGATATGATGCTTTTATTTATATTGATAAAACAACAGCCTTACATCCTATACATATACAGGTTGATAAAAAACTATTTCCCGAAACTTATCCTTTTGGTATATAAAAAAAAGGCCCAACATATAAGTTAGGCCTTTTATACTTGTATACTAAAATTATTATTTATTAATATTTGCTATAAACTGATCAAATAAATAAGAAGAATCATGCGGACCAGGACTTGCTTCAGGATGGTATTGTACAGAAAAACAATTTTTATTTACCATTTGCATTCCAGCAACAGTACCATCATTAAGATGTACATGCGTAATTTCTAAATCTGGATTACGTTCTAGTTCCTCTTTATTTACAGCAAAACCGTGATTTTGAGATGTAATCTCCCCTTTACCAGAAATCAAGTTTTTTACTGGATGGTTAATCCCTCTATGTCCATTAAACATTTTATAAGTTGAAATTCCATTAGCCAAACCAATTACTTGATGACCTAAACAGATTCCAAATAAAGGTTTATCATTTGCTAAAATATCTTTAGCAACTTGTATTGCACTAGAAAGCGGTTCAGGATCACCAGGCCCATTAGACAAGAAATAACCGTTAGGATTAAAAGAAGCCATATCCTCATACGATGAGTCAAAAGGAAAAACTTTAATGTAACAATCTCTTTTTGCAAGATTACGTAGAATATTTGTTTTAATTCCTAAGTCTAAAGCTGATATTTTATAAGTAGCATTTTCTTCTCCATAAAAATAAGGCAATTTAGTAGAAACTTTAGAAGCTAATTCCAAACCTTTCATATCTGGAACATTAGCTAAGGCAACTTTCAATTCTTCAACAGAAGAGCCATCCGTACAAATAACAGCGTTCATTGCTCCATTATCTCTAATGTAACTTACTAATGCGCGCGTATCAACATCTGAGATACAAATTAGGTTTTCTTTAATAAAATAATCCTCTAAACTTTGAGTAGCATCTTCACGAGAATAATTAAAACTAAAGTTTTTACAAACCAATCCAGAAATTTTAATACTATCAGATTCTATTTCTTTTTCATTTACGCCATAATTTCCAATATGAGCATTAGTCGCTACCATGATTTGTCCAAAATAAGATGGGTCAGTAAAAATCTCCTGATATCCAGTCATTCCAGTATTAAAACAAACTTCCCCAAAAGTAGTTCCGCTGATTCCAATAGATTTTCCGTGAAAAATTGTACCATCACTTAGTAAAAGTATGGCACTTTGTCGTGTTGTATATTTCATTAGTAGATTTTATATTTTAATAATCTCATGGAATTAAAACTCATTCCATACGTAGTTAAATATTTTGCAAATTTAATTCATTAATACAATGGATGCAAACTTTTAAATTTTATTATAAAATAAAAAAGTTATAAAATAGCCCTGATGGTAATGACATCCTTTTACTTTATTCTTTATAAAGTAAAAGATAGAATGAACAGCAGGAAATAAGTGCAAAAAACTATTGTTTATTTGCTCCAAAAAAAACAAAAAAAAAGGATAAACTATAAATAGCTTATCCTTAAATTTTATTGAATGATTATTTTCATAACTATTCAGCTGCGTCTGTAGTTGTTTCAGTTTCAGCAGCGGGAGCTTCCGTAGCTTCATCTGCTTTTTTAGCTTTTCCACCACGACGGCTTTTAGCTTTTTTAACTTCTTTTTTACCACCATTGTAAAGTTCATTGAAATCTACTAATTCGATCATTGCCATATCAGCATTATCTCCTAAACGATTTCCAACTTTAATGATACGAGTGTATCCACCTGGACGGTCTCCTACTTTAGCAGCTACGTCTCTGAATAAATCAGTTACGGCATATTTGCTACGTAAATAAGCAAAACAAATACGACGATTGTGAGTCGTATCAGTTTTAGATTTTGTTATTAAAGGCTCAACAAATTGTTTAAGCGCTTTTGCTTTAGCTACAGTTGTGTTAATACGTTTGTGCTCAATAAGAGAACAAGCCATATTAGCTAACATAGATTTTCTATGTGCAGTCTGTCTGCTTAAGTGATTGAATTTTTTTCCGTGTCTCATGACGTGTATTTTTATACTTTCATCTTGATACTATCCGCTTTGGAGATCAAAATATGAAGTAATTTATTCTTTATCTAGTTTGTATTTTGCTAAATCCATACCGAAGTTCAAATTCTTCACAGCCACAAGTTCATCAAGCTCTGTTAAAGATTTTTTACCGAAATTACGGAATTTCATTAGGTCATTTTTATTGAACGATACTAAATCACCAAGTGTATCAACTTCAGCCGCTTTCAAACAATTTAATGCTCTAACAGATAAATCCATATCAACAAGCTTAGTTTTAAGCAATTGTCTCATGTGTAATGATTCTTCATCATATGATTCTGTTTGTGCGATCTCATCAGCCTCAAGTGTAATTCTTTCGTCAGAGAACAACATGAAATGGTGAATTAGAACTTTGGCAGCTTCAGTAAGTGCATCTTTTGGATTAATAGAACCATCAGTTTTTATTTCAAAAACTAATTTTTCATAATCTGTTTTTTGCTCTACACGGAAGTTTTCAATTGCATATTTTACATTTTTTACCGGAGTAAAAATGGAGTCTGTAAAAATGGTTCCAATTGCAGCATTCTGTTTTTTGTTCTCTTCAGCAGGAACATATCCTCTACCTTTTTCGATTGTTAAATCGAAGTTCAGTTTGATTTTACTATCTAAATTACAAATAACTAATTCTGGGTTCAGAACTTGGAAACCTGAGATAAATTTTTGAAAATCACCTGCTGTTAATTGATCTTTACCAGAAACAGAAATAGTAACTGCTTCATTATCTATATCTTCAATTTGACGCTTAAAACGTACTTGTTTAAGATTAAGAATAATTTCGGTAACATCTTCAACAACTCCTGAGATAGTAGAAAACTCATGATCTACACCTTCTATGCGGACAGATGTAATTGCATAACCTTCTAATGCTGAAAGCAAAACTCTTCTAAGTGCATTACCAACGGTCAATCCGTATCCTGGTTCTAAAGGTCTGAATTCAAACTTACCTTCAAAATCGGTTGAATCGATCATGATAACTTTATCGGGCTTCTGAAAATTAAATATTGCCATAAATTTCGACTAAGTCAATTATTATTTGTTGTACAACTCTACGATTAATTGTTCTTTAATGTTTTCTGGAATTTGAAGTCTAGCTGGTACAGTTACAAAAGTACCTTCTTTAACATCATTATTCCAAGTAATCCATTCATAAACATGACTTGAATTAGATAAAGAACGTTCGATAGCTTCTAATGATTTAGATTTTTCACGAACAGCAACTTTATCACCAGGTTTAAGGTGGTAAGAAGCAATATTTACTACATCACCATTTACAGTGATATGCCTGTGAGAAACTAATTGTCTAGCGCCTCTTCTAGAAGGAGCAATACCCATTCTAAATACAACGTTATCTAATCTTGCCTCACATAATTGTAAAAGAACTTCACCAGTAACACCTTTAGTAGCTGATGCTTTTTTGAATAAACCTCTGAATTGTTTTTCTAAAATTCCGTAAGAATATTTAGCTTTTTGCTTTTCCATTAACTGGATTGCATATTCAGATTTTTTTCCTCTTTTTTTAGCCATCCCGTGTTGTCCAGGTGGGTAATTTCTTTTTTCGAAAGATTTGTCATCTCCGAATATTGCTTCGCCAAATTTACGAGCAATTCTAGTTTTTGGACCAGTATATCTTGCCATTTCTAAAAATTAAATTAAGGTAGAGATTATGAATTCAGGTCATATCCTTCGATAATCGTATATTCTACCTAGTTATACTTAAATATATTATTAAACTCTACGTCTTTTTGGAGGACGACATCCGTTGTGAGGCATTGGAGTAACATCGATAATCTCTGTAACTTCAATTCCACCGTTATGCAAAGAACGGATAGCAGACTCACGTCCGTTTCCTGGTCCTTTAACATACACTTTCACTTTTTTAAGTCCTGCTTCAAGAGCTACTTTACTACAATCTTCTGCTGCCATTTGGGCTGCGTATGGAGTATTCTTTTTAGAACCTCTAAAACCCATTTTACCAGCTGAAGACCAAGAAATAACTTCACCTTTTTTGTTTGTCAAAGAAATGATGATGTTATTGAAGGTAGCAGAAATATGAGCTTCTCCCGTTGATTCAACGATAACTTTACGTTTTTTTGCAGTTGCTTTAGCCATATTACTTATTATTTAGTTGCTTTTTTCTTGTTAGCAACAGTTTTTCTTTTACCTTTTCTTGTTCTAGAGTTATTCTTAGTTCTTTGTCCTCTTAAAGGAAGACCAGTTCTATGACGGATACCTCTGTAACAACCAATATCCATTAAACGTTTGATGTTTAAAGAAACTTCAGAACGTAATTCTCCTTCAATTTTGAATGCTGATACAGCTTCACGAATTGCTCCGATCTCGTCATCATTCCAGTCTTGAACTTTTTTATCTTGGCTTACTTGAGCTTTTTCTAAAATCTCAATAGCTCTACTATTTCCTAATCCGAAGATGTAGGTAAGTGCTATAACACCTCTCTTGTTTTTCGGGATATCTACCCCTGCTATTCTTGCCATAACTATCCTTGTCTTTGTTTAAATCTAGGATTCTTTTTGTTTATAACGTACAATCTCCCTTTTCTACGCACAATTTTGCACTCGGGACTTCTCTTTTTTACTGATGCTCTAACTTTCATTGTGAATATCCTTTAATATCTATAAGTAATTCTTGCCTTTGACAAATCGTAAGGACTCATTTCTAGTTTCACTTTATCACCAGGTAATAATTTGATGTAATGCATACGCATTTTTCCAGAAATGTGAGCAATAACGATATGTCCATTCTCTAATTCTACACGGAACATCGCATTTGATAATGCTTCAATGATTGATCCGTCTTGTTCTATTGCTGATTGTTTTGCCATAAAATTAAGCTACTGCTTTTCTATTTTTTCCACTTTTCATTAAACCATCATAATGTTTGTTTAACAAGTATGAATTGATTTGTTGAATTGTATCTATTGCAACACCAACCATAATGATTAATGAGGTACCCCCAAAAAACATTGCCCAAGATTGTTGAACATCCATAAGACTTACAACAATCGCTGGGAACACAGCTATTAGAGCAAGAAATAAAGATCCTGGGAAAGTTATCAAAGACATCACCTTGTCAAGAAAATCAGAAGTTTCAACTCCTGGTCTAACACCTGGAATAAAACCACCACTTCTTTTCAAATCATCAGACATCTTATTAGTAGGAACAGTAATCGCAGTATAAAAGTAAGTAAATACAACAATTAATGTTGCGAATACAAAATTATACCAAAAACCGAACATGTTACTAAAAGCACCAACAATAGACTGTGATGCATCAGATTTTGATAACCCAGCAACAGCAGCAGGAATAAACATAATTGCTTGAGCAAAGATAATAGGCATCACTCCTGAAGCATTAAGCTTCAAAGGAATCCATTGTCTATTACCACCCATTAAATCTTGTTCATAATCTCCTGAAGTAGTACGACGAGCGTACTGAACTGGTATTTTTCTAATTGCCATAGTCAATAAAACACAAGCAACAATAACCAATAACCAAATAATAATTTCGATAACCAATAACATTGGTCCTCCGTTGTTATTAGTAACCCTAGTTGTAAATTCTTGTATAAATGCCTGAGGAAATCTAGCAAGTATACCAACCATAATTAAAAGCGAAATACCATTTCCAATTCCTTTATCAGTTATTTTTTCTCCTAACCACATGGCAAAAATTGTACCTGTAACTAAGATAATTACTGAAGAAAATAAGAATTCAAAAGAATTAAACCCTAATAAAAATGCACTACTAGGTAAAGTTCTATATAGATTATAGATATATGTTGGTCCTTGTACTAAAGTAATAACTATAGTCAACCAACGTGTAATCTGATTAATCTTTTTTCTACCACTCTCTCCATCATTTTGAAGTTTTTGCAAATAAGGAATAGCAATTCCCATAAGTTGAACAACAATAGATGCAGAAATGTAAGGCATAATTCCTAAAGCAAAAACTGACGCTTTAGAGAAAGCTCCACCCGTAAACATGTCTAAGATAGATCCAATACCACTTTTGGTTTGGCCAGCTAAACTATTTAATTGTGTTGCATCGATTCCCGGAAGCGTAACGTGTGCTCCAAAACGATAAACTAAAAGCAGACCTAATGTGATTAGGATTCTGTTTTTTAGTTCTTCGATTTTCCAAACATTACTTATTGACTCAATAAATTTCTTCATAAATTGAAAAATTATATTGTTACAGCTTCTCCTCCAGCAGCTTCAATAGCAGCTTTTGCAGTAGCAGTAAATTTGTGAGCAGTTACTTTTAATTTTGCTTTCAATTCTCCTCTTCCTAAAATCTTAACGATTTCATTTTTAGTTGCCAAACGGTTAGCTACATAAGTTGTCATATCGACAGCATCTGTAATTATACCATTATCAACTAATAATTGAAGCGTATCTAGATTCACACCTTCGTAATCTTTACGATTGATGTTTGTAAAACCAAACTTAGGCACACGTCTTTGAAGTGGCATTTGCCCTCCTTCAAAACCAATCTTTTTAGAATATCCAGAACGAGATTTTGCTCCTTTGTGACCTCTTGCAGAAGTACCACCTTTTCCAGAACCTTCTCCTCTACCTAATCTCTTATTTTGATTGTGCGTTGCCCCTTCAGCTGGTTGTAAGTTACTTAAATTCATAACAGTATTTGTTATTTAGTTTCCTCTACAGAAACTAAGTGTTTAACTTTGTTTATCATCCCAAGGATTGCAGGGTTTGAGTCATGTTCTACAACTTGACCCATTTTACGTAGACCTAAAGCTTCTAATCCTCTTTTTTGATCAAGTGGACAGTTGATTTTACTTCTAACTTGTTTTACTAATAATTTAGCCATAATTTCCTTGAATTAACCTTTAAAAACTTTTTCTAAAGAAAGCCCTCTCTGTTTTGCAACAGTATAAGCACTTCTCATTTGTAATAAAGCATCAAAAGTTGCTTTTACTACGTTGTGAGGATTTGATGATCCTTGAGATTTAGATAATACATCGTGAATACCTACTGACTCAAGAACTGAACGAACAGCTCCACCAGCAATAACTCCTGTACCATGAGAGGCAGGAATTAAAAATACACGTGCACCACCAAATTTACCTTTTTGTTCGTGTGGTACTGATTGACCATTCAAAGGAATTTTTACTAAATTTTTCTTAGCATCTTCTACTGCTTTCGCAATTGCTTCAGAAACATCTTTAGATTTTCCTAATCCATGTCCTACAACACCATTTTCATCACCTACAACTACAATAGCAGAAAAACCAAAAGCTCTACCACCCTTTGTAACCTTAGTAACACGATTTACACTTACCAAACGATCTTTTAATTCAAGACCACTAGGCTTTACTAACTCTACATTCTTGTATTTACTATTAGACATACTATATTAGAATTTAAGTCCAGCCGCTCTCGCGCCTTCCGCTAATGATTTAATACGACCATGATATAAATAACCTCCTCTATCGAACGTTACTACATCTATTCCAGCTTTAATAGCTTTCTCAGCAACTAGTTTTCCAACAGCAGTTGCTACTTCAATGTTCGTACCTTTACCTATTTCTTTTTCTCTTGAAGAAGCAGCCAATAAAGTAACTCCGTTTACGTCATCAATAAGTTGAGCATAAATTTCTTTGTTACTTCTAAATACAGAAAGTCTTGGATTAGTAGCAGTACCACTAATTGATTTTCTAATTCTGAATCTAATTCTTTGTCTTCTTTCAGGTTTTGTTAATGACATAATCTTATTTTTTAAGCTGATTTACCTGCTTTTCTTCTTAATACTTCACCTACAAATTTAACACCTTTTCCTTTGTACGGCTCAGGCTTACGGAAAGCTCTAATTTTTGCCGCAACTTGACCTAAAAGTTGTTTGTCAAACGATGTTAGTTTAACAATTGGGTTTTTACCTTTTTCAGATATAGTTTCTAAATTTACTTCTGGAGCAATTTCTAAAACAATATTGTGAGAATATCCAAGAGCTAAATCTAATTTTTGTCCTTGATTAGAAGCTCTATAACCAACTCCTACCAATTCTAATGATTTTGTAAAACCGTCAGTTACACCGATAATCATGTTATTGATTAAAGATCTGTATAATCCGTGTTTTGCTCTTTGGTCTTTGTGATCAGACGATCTATCTACTTGAACTTGACCGTCTTCAACTGTTACAGTAACGTCCGAAAACTCCTGCGTTAGTTGACCATTTTTTCCTTTAACTGTAATAATACCGTCTTTAACTTCTACAGTTACACCAGCAGGGATTACAATTGGATTTTTACCTATTCTTGACATCTTATAGTCTTTTTATTAGTATACGTAACAAATTACTTCTCCACCAACATTAAGTTGTTTGGCTTTCTTTCCAGTCATCAAACCTTTTGATGTAGAAACAATAGCAATTCCTAATCCATTAAGGATTCTAGGAATAGAAGCTGAACTTGAATATTTACGTAAACCTGGTTTACTAATTCTTTGGATATCTTTAATTACTGACTCTTTAGTATCTTTATCATACTTCAAAGCAATTTTGATCGAACCCTGAACAGCGTTGTCTTCAAATTTGTAACTTAAGATATAACCTTGATCAAATAAGATCTTAGTTATTTCTTTTTTTAGATTAGATGCAGGGATTTCGACAACTTTGTGGTTTGCAGCCACAGCGTTTCTAACCCTTGTTAAATAATCTGCAATAGGATCTGTATACATATGTATTAATTTGCGATTATGGTTTTCTCCAGACTTTCTTTCGAACCTTTAACCAATTAAAATTCAATTTTTTACCAACTAGCTTTTTTAACACCTGGTATCAATCCATTATTAGCCATTTCACGAAATGTAACACGTGAAACACCGAATTGACGCATATACCCTCTTGGTCTACCTGTTAATTTACATCTATTATGCAAACGAACTGGTGAAGCATTTTTCGGTAATTTCTGCAAACCTACGAAATCTCCAGCTTCTAACAAAGCTTTTCTTTTCTCAGCATATTTAGCTACCGTTTTTTCTCTCTTAACCTCACGGGCTTTCATTGATTCTTTAGCCATATCTTAATTCTTTTTAAAAGGTAATCCTAATTCAGCCAATAATGACTTTGCTTCCTTATCAGTTTGAGCAGAAGTAACAAAAGTGATATCCATTCCAGATATTTTGTTTACTTTATCAATATCAATTTCTGGGAAAATGATTTGCTCTAAAACACCAAGGTTATAGTTTCCTCTTCCGTCGAAACCAGTAGCTTTAATACCACTGAAATCTCTAACACGTGGTAAAGCTGAAGTAATAAGTCTATCTAAAAACTCATACATTCTTTCTCCACGCAAAGTAACTTTTGCTCCAATTGGCATTCCCTTTCTCAATTTAAAAGACGCAACGTCTTTCTTTGAAATAGTAGATATTGCTTTTTGTCCAGTTATCTTTGTCAATTCATCAACCGCATAGTCGATTAATTTTTTATCAGAAACTGCTGCTCCAACTCCACGGCTTAAAACGATTTTCTCCAATTTAGGAACTTGCATTACGTTTACATATCCGTACTCTTCTGTAAGAGCAGAGATAACTCTACTCTTATATTCTTCTTTTAGTCTAGGTGTATATGCCATTACTATAGTACTTGATTAGATTTTTTTGAAAATCTTACTTTCTTATCTCCTTCAACTCTAACTCCAGTTCTAGTTGCTTCCTTAGTTTTAGGATCAATTAGAGAGATGTTAGAAATTTGAATAGAAGCTTCTTTTTTCACAATACCACCTTGAGGGCTTTTTGCACTTGGTTTCGTGTGTTTTGAAACCATGTTTACACCTTCAACGATTGCTTTGTTTTTCTCACGGTCAACACGTAATACTTTACCTTCTGATCCTTTGTGATCTCCAGCAATTACTCTTACGATGTCACCTGTTTTTATTTTTAGCTTTATCATCTTAAAACGAATTAAAGCACTTCTGGTGCTAATGATACAATTTTCATGAATTGTTTTTCACGAAGTTCTCTTGCTACCGGTCCAAAAACACGAGTTCCTCTCATTTCCCCTGCAGCGTTCAAAAGAACACATGCATTGTCATCGAAACGGATATAAGAACCATCGGCTCTTCTCACTTCTTTTCTGGTACGTACAACAACTGCAGTTGAAACAGCTCCTTTTTTAACGCTTCCGTTTGGAGTTGTATCTTTGATAGAAACTACAATCTTGTCACCAACAGAGGCATACCTTCTTTTGGTACCTCCTAAAACACGGATAGTTAAAACTTCCTTTGCTCCAGTGTTATCTGCTACTTTTAGTCTTGATTCTTGTTGTACCATAATTATTTAGCTCTTTCTAGGATTTCAACTAATCTCCAACATTTTGATTTACTTAAAGGACGCGTTTCGCTAATTCTTACAGTATCTCCAATGTTACAGTCGTTTGTTTCGTCGTGTGCAACGTATTTCTTTGTTTTCAACACGAACTTACCGTATAATGGGTGTTTTACTTTACGCACTTCTGCAACAACAATAGATTTATCCATTTTGTCCGAAGTTACAACACCAACTCTTTCTTTTCTTAAATTTCTTTTTTCTTCCATCTTTCAGCAGATTACAATTATTGTAACTCTCTTTTTGTAAGTTCAGTAGCTAATCTTGCAACTGTTCTTCTCACACTTCTAATTTGAAGTGGATTCTCAATTGGAGAAATAGCGTGAGCCATTTTTAGGTCGGCATATGCCTTCTTAGTTTGACTAAGTTTTTCTTGCAACTCCGCTGCAGAAAGATCTTTTATTTCTGATTGTTTCATAATATAATATAGATTATGCTTCGAAATCTCTAGCAATAACGAATTTAGTTTTTACTGGAAGCTTTTGAGCTGCAAGACGTAACGCCTCTTTTGCAACTGACAAAGGTACTCCTCCAATTTCAAACATAATTCTTCCGGGTTTAACAACGGCAGCCCAATACTCAACTGCTCCTTTACCTTTACCCATACGTACCTCAAGAGGCTTCTTAGTAATTGGTTTGTCTGGAAATATTTTGATCCATAATTGTCCCTCTCTTTTCATGAAACGTGTAGCAGCAATACGAGCTGCTTCAATTTGACGAGAAGTTAAAAACATTCCATCTTCATGTACAGATTTAATACCAAACATTCCATTAGAAAGTTCATGCCCTCTTCCAGAGTTCCCTTTCATTTTACCTTTTTGTACCTTACGGTATTTTGTTCTTTTAGGCTGTAACATTTTTCTTTAATTTAAAAATTACTTTCTTTTACGAGCGTCTGGCTTTCCACCTTTATTAAAGTTAGATTTCCCACGAGGAGAATCTCCACCTTTTCCGCCAGATTGTTTCTTGTCCATTCCAGCAAGCGGAGAAAGATCTCTCTTTCCGTAAACTTCACCTTTCATGATCCACACTTTGATACCCATTCTACCATAAGTAGTATGCGCTTCAGCTAATGCATAATCAATATCGGCTCTGAAAGTTGATAAAGGAACTCTTCCTTCTTTGAAACCTTCTGAACGTGCCATCTCAGCACCATTCAAACGACCAGAAATCAAAACTTTGATACCTTCAGCGTTCATACGCATAGAAGCAGCAATAGCCATTTTGATTGCACGTCTGTAAGAAATACGGCTTTCGATTTGACGACAGATGCTTGTAGCAACTAGATACGCGTCAAGTTCAGGTCTTTTAATTTCAAAGATGTTGATTTGAACCTCTTTGTCAGTAATTTTCTTAAGTTCTTCTTTTAACTTGTCTACCTCTTGTCCACCTTTTCCGATAATGATACCAGGTCTAGCAGTAGTGATAGTAACGGTTACAAGTTTCAAAGTTCTCTCGATGATTACTTTTGATACACTAGCTTTTGATAAACGAGCATGGATATACTTTCTGATTTTGTGATCTTCGGCAAGTTTATCACCATAATCATTTCCACCATACCAGTTTGAGTCCCATCCTCTGATGATACCAAGTCTATTTCCAATTGGATTTGTCTTTTGTCCCATCTTGTATTAAATTGCTTGTGTGTTATTAATAGATCCAAGCACGATTGTTACGTGATTAGAACGTTTTCTAATTCTGTGTGCACGACCCTGTGGAGCTGGACGAAGTCTTTTCAACATCATTCCACCATCTACTGTAATCGTTTTAACAAATAAACCTGCTTCTTCCATATTAGCGTCAGGGTTTTTTGCTTGCCAGTTGGCAATTACAGATAAAACCAATTTTTCTAATTTTCTTGAAGCTTCTTTAGAACTAAATCTTAAGATGTTTAGTGCTCTTTCTACCTTCTGACCTCTTACCAAGTCCGCTACTAAGCGCATTTTTCTAGGTGAAGTAGGGCAGTTATTCAATTTCGCGAAAGCAATAGACTTATTAGCCTCTTTTCTCGCATCTGCTGTTTCTCTTTTACGAACTCCCATTGCTTCTTATTTTTTACCTTTATTTTTTGCTCCAGCATGACCTCTAAAAGATCTAGTTGGTGAAAATTCTCCTAATTTGTGACCTACCATGTTTTCTGTTACGTAAACTGGTACAAATTGACGACCGTTATGAACTGCGATAGTTTGCCCAACGAAGTCTGGAGTAATCATAGAAGCTCTAGACCAAGTCTTTACTACTCCTTTATTCCCACCAGCGATGTTTTCTTGAACTTTCTTGTCTAACTTATAATGAACGAAAGGTCCTTTTTTTAATGAACGTGCCATATCTTATTATTTCTTTCTACGTTCTACGATATACTTGTTACTCGGGTTTTTCTTAGAACGAGTTCTATAACCTTTTGCTGGTATTCCATTTCTTGAACGTGGATGTCCACCAGAAGAACGTCCTTCACCACCACCCATTGGGTGATCGACAGGGTTCATTGCTACAGGTCTTGTTCTAGGTCTTCTACCTAACCATCTTGTTCTACCTGCTTTACCAGATACAACTAATTGGTGGTCTGAATTAGAAACAGCTCCAATTGTAGCAGAACAAGTCAACAAGATTAATCTTGTTTCACCTGAAGGCATTTTAATTGTAGCATATTTTCCATCTCTTGCCATCAATTGAGCAAATGTTCCAGCAGAACGAGCAATTACAGCCCCTTGTCCTGGTCTCAATTCGATACAAGAAATTACAGTTCCTAGTGGAACTCTACTTAAAGGTAATGTATTTCCAATTTCAGGTTGAGATTCTGGACCAGAAACTAATTTCTGACCAACTTTCAATCCGTTTTGAGCAATTACATATGTTTTCTCACCATCAGCGTAAGCTAATAAAGCGATAAACGCAGTACGATTTGGATCATATTCGATTGATTTAACCGTAGCAGGAATTCCTTCTTTAGTACGTTTAAAATCAATAATACGATATCTCTGCTTGTGACCACCACCCGTATAACGCATGGTCATCTTTCCTTGACTATTTCTACCTCCAGAGTTTTTTATCGGCGCTATCAAAGAGCGTTCCGGCTTATCAGTTGTAATGGCGTCATAACCATTCACAACTCTAAATCGCTGACCTGGGGTAATAGGTTTTAATTTTCTTACTGACATTTTTCTATCTTAGATATTGTTGTAAAAATCAATTGTTTCTCCTTCTTTTACTTGAACAATTGCTTTCTTAATTGCATTTGTTTTTCCAGTAATTAAACCACTTTTAGTGTATTTTGTAGTTCTATCCGGCCTTACGTTCATCGTGTTAACACTCAAAATAGTTACTCCATAAGCAGCTTCAACAGCTTTCTTAATCTCAACTTTATTTGCTTTTTTATTAACAACGAATCCGAAGCGGTTTAAAACTTCACTTTCTTTGGTTACTTTTTCTGTTACTATAGGTTTAATTATGATGCTCATATCCTATTATTTACTTAAATTTTCTTCAATTATCTCCAAAGAACTCTCTAAAAGAACTAAGTTATTTGCATTTAAAATAGCGTAAGTGCTTAATTCTAAGCTACTTACTACGCTAGAGGCCTTTAAATTGCGTGAGGACAAATATACATTTTTATTCGTATCGCCCAACACAAATAGAGATTTTTTATTATCCAACTCTAAAGCTTTCAAAACATTAATGAAATTTTTAGTGTTTGGAGTTTCAAAACTAAAGTCTTCAAGAACGATAATATTTGACTCTTTTGCTTTAATAGAGAAAGCTGATTTTCTTGCCAAACGCTTCAAGCTTTTATTCAATTTAAATGAATAACTTCTTGGTCTTGGTCCAAAAACCGTTCCTCCACCTTTAAACAATGGATTCTTTGCACTACCCGCACGAGCAGTACCAGTTCCTTTTTGTTTTTTAATCTTACGTGTACTTCCCGCAACTTCAGCTCTTTCTTTAGCCTTGTGCGTTCCTTGTCTTTGATTAGCTAAATATTGCTTAACATCAAGGTATACAGCGTGATTATTTGGTTCAATTGCGAATACTGAATCAGAAAGTTGAACTTTTCTGCCAGTATCTTTTCCGTTGAAATCTAATACTTTTACTTCCATTACTTGTGAATGATTACATAAGAGTTGTTATGACCAGGAACACATCCTTTAATAACAAGTAGATTCTTCTCAGTAACTACTTTTAAAACTCTAAGGTTTTGAACGTTTACATTTTCTCCTCCCATACGTCCAGCCATACGCATTCCTTTGAATACTCTAGATGGATAAGAAGAAGCCCCTACAGAACCTGGCGCTCTTAAACGGTTATGTTGACCATGAGTTGCTTGACCAACACCACCAAAACCGTGACGTTTTACAACCCCTTGAAAACCTTTACCTTTAGATACACCTTGTACATCTACAAATTCTCCTTCAACAAACATAGAGACATCAATAAGATCCCCTAGTTTTTGTTCTGTTGCAAAATTTTGGAATTCAACGACTTTTTTCTTAGCTACAGTTCCCGCTTTTTTAAAGTGACCTAAAGCCGCTTTTGTGGAATGTTTCTCGTTTTTGTCATCGAAACCAAGTTGCAACGCTTCGTACCCGTCAACACCTTTGGTTCTGACTTGGGTAACAACACATGGACCAGCTTGAATTACCGTACAAGGAATGTTCTTCCCGTTCTCATCAAAGATGCTAGTCATGCCGATTTTTTTACCAATTAACCCAGACATAAATATTAATTATTAATTATTAAATATAAAAATAGAACACATCATTTAAGTGAACCCTTATTTTTAAAGTGGTGCAAAAGTATAACTTATTTACACACAATCCAAAAAAAGTTTTCACTTAAACAAAGTGCCCTTAATTTTCCTTAGAAGATACTTAAACTTTGATTTCTACTTCAACTCCACTAGGCAATTCTAATTTCATTAAAGCATCGATAGTTTTAGATGAAGATGAATAAATATCAATTAATCTCTTATATGACATTACTTCAAATTGTTCTCTCGCTTTTTTATTAACGTGTGGAGAACGTAGCACTGTGAAAAGTTTTTTGTGAGTTGGTAATGGAATTGGTCCCGTAACTACTGCACCAGTACTTTTTACTGTTTTTACAATCTTCTCAGCAGACTTGTCTACCAACATGTGATCGTAAGATTTTAATTTTATTCTGATTTTTTGACTCATTTTCTTAAAGATTAAGCGTTTCCTTTTGCTTTTTTGATAACCGCTTCAGATATATTTGAAGGCGTTTCTGCGTAGTGTGAAAATTCCATTGTTGAAGTTGCACGACCTGAAGATAAAGTTCTTAATGTAGTAACATATCCAAACATCTCAGATAAAGGTACATCCGCTTTAATTGTTTTCGCACCTGCTCTATCACCCATGTCATTAACCTGTCCTCTACGACGGTTGATATCACCTACGATATCCCCCATGTTTTCTTCTGGTGTAATAACTTCCATTTTCATGATAGGCTCAAGAATTACAGCACCAGCAGCCTTAGCCACTTCTCTGTATCCCATTCTGGCAGCTAACTCAAAAGAAAGCGCATCAGAATCCACAGGGTGAAAAGATCCATCCAAAAGAGTTACTTTCAAACTATCTACTTGGTATCCCGCTAAAGGACCAGTTTTCATAGCTTCTCTGAAACCTTTTTCAACAGATGGTATATATTCTTTAGGAACGTTACCACCTTTTACAGCATTAATAAACTGCAAACCAACAGGAGTTTTACCATCCACTTCATCAGCAGGCTCTAATCTAAATACGATATCACCGAATTTACCACGACCTCCAGATTGTTTCTTATATGTCTCTCTATGTTGAGCTTCTCTTGTAAAAGCTTCTTTATATTCAACTTGAGGCTCACCTTGGTTTACTTCAACTTTGAATTCACGACGCATTCTATCAACAAGGATATCTAAGTGAAGCTCACCCATACCCGAGATAATAGTTTGTCCTGAAGCTTCATCAGTTCTAACAGTAAATGTTGGATCTTCCTCAGCTAATTTAGCTAAAGCCATACCCATTTTATCAACGTCAGCTTTAGTTTTAGGTTCAATTGCAATACCAATTACTGGCGCAGGGAATTTCATTGACTCAAGAATAATTGGGTTTTTTTCATCACACAATGTATCTCCAGTTTTAATATCTTTAAATCCTACTGCCGCTCCAATATCACCCGCTTCGATATAATCGATTGGATTTTGCTTGTTAGCATGCATTTGATATATACGCGAGATTCTTTCTTTATTTCCTGAACGTGTGTTCAAAACATAAGAACCTGCATCTAAACGTCCTGAATAAGCACGGAAAAAAGCCAAACGACCTACGAATGGGTCAGTAGCAATTTTAAAAGCTAAAGCAGCAAATGGCTCTTTAACATCTGGCTTACGCAAAATTTTAGTTTGATCTTCTTCTAACAATTCAGCGTCGTCAGGATGAATCCCTTCGATACCGTCTTTATCCATTGGAGAAGGTAAATATTTACAAACAGCATCCAACATAAATTGAACACCTTTGTTTTTGAAAGAAGAACCAGCAATCATTGGAATGATAGCCATGTCCATTACAGCTGCTCTTAATGCAATGTTGATTTCTTCCTCAGTAATAGAGTTTTCATCTTCCATGAATTTCTCAAGCAAATTCTCATCATAATCAGCTACTGCTTCAATAAGAATTGATCTGTATTCTTTCACTTCTTCAAGCATATCTTCAGGAATAGGCACAATATCGTACGTTGCTCCTAAACCTTCTTCATGCCAAACAATAGCTTGGTTTTTCACTAAATCCACAACACCTTTGAAATCATTTTCTTCACCAATTGGCAAAGTGATTGCAACTGCATTAGATTTTAACATATCTCTTACTTGTTGACATACCATCAAAAAGTTAGATCCTTGTCTGTCCATTTTATTAACAAACCCAATACGTGGTACTCTATATTGATCAGCTAATCTCCAGTTAGTTTCCGATTGAGGCTCTACACCATCAACAGCACTAAATAAGAAAACTAAACCATCAAGAACACGTAAAGATCGGTTTACTTCAACTGTAAAGTCAACGTGTCCCGGGGTATCGATAATATTAAAGTGATACGGCAATGTTTCTGGTAACGGCTTACCTTGTGTAGTTGGAAAATTCCACTCACAAGTTGTCGCTGCAGAAGTAATTGTAATACCTCTTTCTTGCTCCTGAGCCATCCAGTCCATTGTAGCAGCACCATCATGTACTTCACCAATTTTGTGTGATTTCCCAGTATAAAAAAGAATACGCTCTGTTGTTGTTGTTTTACCAGCATCAATATGAGCAGCAATTCCAATATTTCTTGTATATTTTAAATTTCTAGCCATTTCTTATGAATTAAAATCTAAAGTGAGAGAACGCTTTGTTAGCCTCTGCCATTTTGTGAGTATCCATTCTTTTCTTAACAGCAGCACCTTCTTCTTTAGCCGCAGCTAAACATTCTGATGCCAATCTTTGAGCCATAGATTTTTCATTTCTTCTTCTAGAATAAAGTATTAACCACTTCATTGCCATAGAGATTTTTCTATCCGGTCTAATTTGCATTGGAATCTGAAACGTAGCTCCACCTACTCTACGACTACGTACTTCTACGTGAGGCATAACATTAGTTAAAGCATCTTTCCATATTTCTAATGATGGTTTTTCTGCATCTTGCTTTTTAGATTCTATAATGTCAATTGCATCATAAAAAACTTTAAAAGCTGTTGATTTCTTACCGTCCCACATTAAGTTGTTCACAAAACGCGTTACCAATTGGTCGTTAAACCTTGGATCTGGTAAAAGTGGTCTTTTCTTTGCCGCTCTTTTTCTCATGTCTTTTTTTTAATAAAACTTCATAATTATCTAGCCGCGATAGATCGCGCCTCAATAAAAATTACGTTTTAAATTACTTTTTTGCTTCTTTTGGGCGTTTAGCTCCGTACTTAGATCTTCTTTGCGTTCTTCCTGCTACTCCTGACGTATCAAGTGCACCACGAACGATGTGATATCTAACTCCTGGTAAATCTTTTACCCTTCCACCCCTAACTAATACTATCGAGTGCTCTTGTAAATTGTGTCCTTCACCAGGGATGTAGGCATTTACTTCATTACCATTTGTCAAACGTACACGCGCTACTTTACGCATTGCAGAGTTTGGTTTTTTTGGTGTTGTAGTGTAAACACGCGTACAAACCCCTCTTCTTTGAGGACAAGAATCTAAAGCAACCGATTTACTCTTCTTAGTTATCTGAGTTCTTCCTGTTCTTACTAATTGTTGAATTGTTGGCATAATTAATACTAAAAATTTATTATGTATATTTAATTCCCGCTTTTTACGGGGTTGCAAATGTATAAATTATTTTTTACTCTACAAACGTTAATCCATTAATTTTCAATAAGATTATTTTCCTTATTGAATTACATTTTAAACTTTAGATATTTATATTACTTTTATCAAAATTAATTTTCAATTGAAACACCTACAAACCTATCTATTACTAATACTCCTAAGCTTAAATTGTCAAGCTCAGAAATTTCAATTAAAAATATCAGGAAACTCTTCATTAGAAACAAAAAAAATTGACTCCCTTACCTATTCGACCATACATATCAATACAAAATCAATAGAAAACGAGACAAACCTTGTTTTGGAGAAACTTTCAAAAAAAGGATACACCGAAAGTAGATTAATTAAATTAACGAAGACTAACGACACCTCCTATGTTGCGAATTTAAAAATAGGATACAAAATAAAATACATACATATATATATAGGTATAAATTCAAAATACAAAAAACTCAATTTATTCGACCAAAAGAAGGACAGCTTAATAATGCCCTATTCAGAAATAGAATATTTTTTAAATGAAACCCTACATAAATTAGAACTAAGAGGTTACGCATTCACGAAATTAAAACTAAGAAATATTACAAAAAAAAACAACATCCTTTTTGCAGAATTAGACTTTGAAACAGAAAATCAGAGAAAAATAGATAAAATCGTCATTAAACAAGCAAACGACAACATTGACGATTATTTTCCAAAAGGATACCTTACCCAAATAAATCGCAAATACAAGGACAAAACATACAATCAAAAAACAGTAACCTTAATTAATAACGATTTTGAAAACTTAGGGTTCGCAACCCAAATAAAATATCCAGAAATACTGTTCACAAAAGACAGTACCAAAATCTACATTTATCTCAACAAACGAAAGACAAACAATTTTGACGGATTTATAGGTTTTAACAATAACGCCCAAAATAAAATAGTACTTAACGGATACCTTGATTTAAAACTAGAAAACCTCTTATTAACCGGAGAACAATTTACATTATATTGGAAAAGCGATGAAAAAAAACAAAAAACTTTCAAAACTAGCCTAGAGATTCCTTATATATTAAATAGCCCAATAGGACTAAGGGCGCAATTAGATATTTTCAAACAAGACAGTATATATCAAAATACAAAAACAGCAATCGACATTGGATATTATTCAAATTACAAAACTCGTTTCTACCTAGGATACCAATCGACCACTTCAAGCGACATCCAAAATACAAATACCAATTTCATAAGTGATTATAAGAACTCTTTTATCACAACAAACATGGAATACAGTCATTACAATTACAACAACACACTATTTCCATCAAAAACCATATTAATATTAAAACTAGGGACAGGAGAACGCGAAACAAATTTCAAAGACAAAAACACCCCAACAAATAAACAAGCGTTCATAAATATAAACATTCAACATCTATTTAGCATTAATAAAAAAAATTTTATCAACATTAAAAATGAAAGTTATTACTTAAAAAGCGCTTCTTACAATATCAATGAACTATATCGATATGGAGGAATAAATTCAATACGTGGATTTAAAGAAAACAGCCTTCAAGCAAATATAATGTCAGCTTTACTAACAGAGTATCGCTATTTAATTACACCACAGCTATACATACATAGCATACTAGACTACAGCATTTTAAAAGACCCTTTTAACACTGAAAAAAATAACAAAACAACAAAAATACTAGGAACAGGTTTAGGAATTGGAGCTCTAACAAAAGGCGGGTTCATAAAATTATCAATTGCAAACGGCAGTAGAAAAAACGAAGAATTCAAATTTTATAACACAATCATTCATATAAGTTATAATGTTAAATTTTGAATGCGCGCATAAAAAAGGTTTTCAATTATTAGGAAAGTTAACAATTTATTAAGAGTTTTGTCACACTAATTCAAAATATTTAAAAATGAAACTAAAGTTCAATGGAATCTTAGTACTACTAGTAGTACTTATGGCGCAACTAACTTTTGCGCAAGAGAGAGCTGTGACGGGTGTTGTTTCTGACAATACAGGTATGCCTTTACCAGGTGTAAGTGTATTAGTTAAAGGAACTAAAAACGGAGCACAAACTGATTTTGATGGTAAATATACTATCAAAGCATCATCAAGTCAAATCTTGATATTTAGCTACATTGGGATGAAAACCCAAGAATTAAAAGCTACATCATCAACTGTTAATGTCAAGTTAGAAAGCACTGCTATGGAGCTTGAAGGCGTTGTTGTAACTGCATTAGGAATCAAAAGAGAAAAAAAATCTTTAGGTTATGCAACACAAGAGATTAAAGCTGAAGATTTAACAGCAGGAGCTGGAAGTGGAAACTTCATTAATGAACTTTCAGGTAAAGTAGCTGGTGTAAACATCAAAAGAAACAACAACTTTGGAGGGTCTTCAAGTATTGTATCTAGAGGGGTTAAGAGTTTAACTGGTAATAATGAAATGTTAATTGTAATAGACGGAATGCCTATTAACAACTCAAACATTAACTCAAATACTGCAAGTCAAACTACTGGAGCTGGTAACACTTATGACTATGGTAATGCTGCTATGGATATCAATCCTGAAGACATTGAAAGCGTAAACATATTAAAAGGAGCAGCAGCTTCTGCTTTATATGGTTACTTAGGAGGAAATGGAGTAGTAATGATTACTACCAAAAAAGGTAGAACAAAAAAAGGATTAGGTGTTACAGTATCATCTGAATTTGTTGCTGGAACTATTGACAAATCAACATTTGTTAAATACCAAGACAAATACGGTGCTGGTTACGGACCTTATTATGAAGATGCTTCTGGATATTTCTTATCAAGAGATATTGATGGTGACGGTGTTGAAGACTTAGTTGTACCAACTTCTGAAGATGCATCTTACGGAGCGGCTTTCAACCCTAACTTACTAGTATACAATTGGAATGCATTTACTCCATGGTCTGATAGCTATCAAAAAGCTACTCCTTGGGTAGCTGCAAAAAATGATCCTACAACATTTTTTCAAACAGCAACTTCTTTTAACAACTCTGTATCGTTAGAAGACGGAAATGACACTACAAATTTTGTTTTGAACTTTACTAATTCAAAACAAACTGGTATTTTACCAAATAGTGATATGAAAAAAAATAGTATGAGCGTTAAAGTAAACCACATATTTTCAGATAAATTATCTGTAAGTGCATTTGCTAACTACAACACTCAATCAACTGTAGGTAGAAACTCAACAGGATATAATGAAAACATTATGTCTAACTTCCGTCAATGGTGGCAAACTAACGTTGATGTTCAAGAATTGAAACAAGTTTACGAAAGATCTGGTGGACAAAACATCAACTGGAACTATTCTGATCCTTCAGATTTAACACAAATCTATTGGGATAATCCATATTTCATTAGAAATAAAAACTTCCAATCAGATGAAAGAAACAGATTCTTAGGTTACGGTAAATTAGACTATAAACTAACAGACTGGTTAACTGCTACAGGTAAAATCTCTACCGATTCATACAGTGAATTACGTGAAGAAAGAAGAGCTTTCGGATCTATTGCAGGTGATTTTGGTATTAACAGATTAGCAGAAACTTCTGGGTACCAAAAATACATGAGAAACTTCTCTGAACAAAATTATGACTTTATCTTGACTTTCAAAAAAGACATCTCAGAAGACATTAGCTTCAACGGAGTTGCCGGAGGTACATCAAGAAAAACTAGAGTTGTTTCTACATTGAACTCAACTCAAGGTGGACTTATTGTTCCAGATCTTTTCAGTTTATCTAATTCTGTTGCTGGCGTTCCATTTCCAGTAGAATCAGAAGTAAACCAAGGAATCAATAGTTACTACGCATCAACATCTTTTGGATATAAAGACTTTGCATTTTTAGATGCAACCGTAAGAAGAGATGCTTTCTCTACTTTACCACAAAACGAAAATGCAATTAATACGTATTCAGCATCTGGATCATATGTTTTCACAAATCACGTTAACCAACCATGGTTAAGTTTTGGTAAAATTAGAGCTGGATATTCTGAATCTCCACTTGGTACACCAAATCAATCATTAGTAGATACTTATATCAAAAATGACCCATTTGGAACAAATCAACAATATTCAGTTGCTTCTACAAAAAACAACCCTAACTTAAAAGCTGTAAAAACAAACACTCAAGAAATTGGTTTGGAAATGCAATTTTTAAACAGAAGAATTGGTTTTGAAGTAAGTGCATACAAAAACGTAAATGATGGAGAAGCAATTTCAGTTCCTTATTCTACATCTACTGGAAACAGTGCTAGATATATCAATGCAGCAACTGTAGAGAATAAAGGTATTGAGGTTCAATTTAACGTTACACCATTTAAATCAAAAAACTTCCAATGGGATGTATTTGTAAACTGGTCTAAAAACGAAAATAAAGTTACTAAGTTAGTTGACGGAATTGAAAACCTTAGATTAAGTTCATTTGGTCAAGGTGTAACTCTTAATGCTGCTGTAGGTGAAGCTTATGGTGTCCTTAGAGGTACAGACTTTACTTATTTAAATGGTGAAAAAGTTGTAGGTGCTAACGGTAGATACGTTGTAAATGCATCAGCTAACAATGTAATCGGAGATGTTAATCCTGATTGGATTGGTGGGGTTCGTAATAAATTTACTTACAAAAACTTATCTCTTGGATTCTTAATAGACATGAAACAAGGTGGAGATATCTTCTCTCTTGATCAAGCTTATGGCTTAGCTACTGGTCTATATGACGTAACAGCAGGTAACAATGAACTAGGAAATCCTATTAGAAATACTATCGCAAATGGTGGTGGTGTAATTTTACCAGGTGTACAAGCTGACGGAACTCCAAATACAGTAAGAACTCCTTCTCCTGACCAATATGGAAACGTATCAGGATATAGAAGAGCTCCTAACAAAGCGTTTGTTTACGATGCATCATTTGTTAAATTAAGAGAAGTTAACATTACTTATAGCTTACCTACTACTATTGTTAAGAGAATGAATCTTCAAGAAATGAAATTTAGCATTGTAGGTTCAAACTTATGGATAATAAGCAAAAACCTTCCTTATGCTGACCCAGAAAGTGGATTAAGTGCAAACTCAAACTCTGCAGGATATTCAATTGGTTCATTGCCATCAACTAGAAATATTGGTTGTAACGTAACATTTAAATTTTAAATTATGAAAAAGATATTTTTATTAATCTCATTTATAGCCTTAACGGTATCATGTACTGATGATATTACAGGATTAAATGCAGATACAAAGAACCCAACTACAACAAAACCAGAGTTTTTATTCACAAATGCTCAGAAAGGTTTAGTTGACCAGATGGTTAATGCATCAGTTAACAGAAATGTTTTCAGATTGTTTACACAATATTGGGCAGAAACGACTTATCCAGATGAAAGTCAATACAACTTGACTACAAGACCTATTCCAGATACTCATTTTACAATTCTTTATAGAGATGTATTAAGAGATTTAAAAGAGTCAAAAACTTTATTGGACAAACAAGTAACTGCAGGACCAACTGAAGCAGCTATTTTAGCAAACAAAAAAGCAATTGTTGACATCATGTCAGCATATACTTTTAGTGTTTTAGTGGACACATTTGGAGATGTACCTTACACAGAAGCTTTAGATATTGAAGGATTTCCTCTACCTAAGTATGATGATGCTCAAACAATATACAAAGACATCATCAGCAGACTTACTGCGGATGTAGCTTCATTAAGTTCTTCCGAATCTAGTTTTGGATCTGCTGATTTAATTTATGGTGGTGATGCAGCAAAATGGAAAAAATTTGCAAACTCACTTAGATTAAGACTTGCAGTTAATATGCATGATGTTGATGCTGCTTATGCGAGTACTCAAATCACTGCTGCAGTTAATGCTGGAGTTATGACAAGTAATTCTGATAATGCTGATCTAGTTTATTTAGGAGCAGAACCTAATGCAAATCCATTATATGTGGATATCGTTGCAAGTGGAAGAAAAGATTTTGTAATTGCTGATACTTTCGCAAACAAAATGAATTCACTTTCTGACCCAAGAAGAGCAAAATACTTTACTGTAGCACCTGGTACGACTAGCTATATTGGTGGTGTATATGGTACTTCTAACAGTTATACTAACTTTTCACATATTAATGAGACAATCCTTGCTCCAACTTTTGCAGGTACAATATTTGACTACACTGAAACTGAATTCTTATTAGCTGAATCAGCTGCAAGAGGAGTAGCAGTTGGAGGTACAGCAGCAACACATTACACAACTGCAATTACAGCTTCAATGCAAAGCTGGGGTGTTGCAACTGCTGATGTTGCTACTTACCTAGCTCAACCATCAGTAGTATATAATGCTGCAAACTGGAAAAAAAGTATTGGAGAACAAGCATGGATAGGTTTATACAACAGAGGATTTGAATCTTGGATCTCTTACAGAAGATTAGATTTCCCAGTTTTATTAGCACCAGCTGCTGCATACAATGACCTTAAATCTGTACCAACAAGATATAAATATCCTGCTGCAGAACAAACGGTAAATCAAACAAACGTAAGTGCTGCTTCAGCTCTTATTAGTGGTGGTGATTTATTAACTACTAAAGTATTTTGGGATAAATTCTAATTATTTCATCACTTGAATAATATTAAAACCATCAGCGAAAGCTGGTGGTTTTTTTTTATATATTTGCACCATGGAAAAAGAACATCAAATATTTGGAATTAGAGCAATAATAGAAGCAATTCAAGCAGGTGCTACTGTAGACAAAGTATATATTCAGAAAGAAGCAAGTAGTGAACTGATGAAAGATTTAATGAAAGTCATGAAACGTGGCAACATTAATTTCTCTTATGTTCCTGTAGAAAAACTAAACAGACTAACACCTAATAATCATCAAGGTGCAGTAGCTACAATCTCCCCTATCTCCTTTTTTGATTTAGAAACATTAATTAATACGGTTGTAGAAAATGGAAAAACCCCATTATTCTTAATCCTAGATCAAATATCTGACGCACGTAATTTTGGTGCAATAATTAGGACTGCAGAATGTACTGGAGTTAATGGAATTATTGTTCAAAAAGCAGGATCAGCTCCTGTCAATGGAGATACTGTTAAAACATCCGCGGGTGCAGTATTTAACATTCCGATTTGTAAAGTAGAACATATTAAAGATGCCATTTTTCTTTTGCAAGCGAGTGGAATAAAAACGGTTGCGGCAACTGAAAAAACAGATCAAAACATTTATGATATTTCATTAAATGAACCTGTAGCAATTATAATGGGATCTGAAGACCGTGGTGTAAACCCATCTGTTTTAAAGATAGTAGATGAAAAAGCAAAACTTCCTATGTTTGGAACTATAGGCTCCTTAAATGTATCAGTAGCTTGTGGTGCTTTTTTATATGAAGCCGTTAGACAAAGAAGTTAAATCCCTTATCCTTGTTCTCAAATCAATCAAAATAAAAGAATAAATAAAAATGAATCAAGACTCTAGTTTTGATTCATTTTTTTCGTTATCAACGATATCGTAATTAACAGAAAGATTTGAGGAATAATACGATTGAATTTCATCTTCTATTTCTCCTTCTATTGCTGGTACTGGTAAATTCACAAAAATCCCATTTTCATCAAACCGTTGCATAAACTTATCTTGGGTAGCATCAAAATCTGGTTTTTCCCAATCATACTTTATTACTTTTTCATATTCTGGCGTTTTAAGAAGAATAGCCAATAAAAATCCTGTTATCAAACCTCCTAAATGCCCTTCCCAAGAAATAGCATCATCTACTTTAGGGAATACATACCAAATCATTCCACCGTAAAACATAATGACCGAAAGAGACAGTGAAACTAGCCTATAGTATTTTGTCAAAATCCCTTTTAAGAAGATAAAACTAACTAAAACATAAATAAGCCCACTTGCTCCGATATGATAATTTTCTCTACCAATAATCCAAGTTATTAATCCTGAGAAAAGTATGCCCAACACAATAACATAAAGTGATTGCTTGGAATAAAAAAACTGAAGTGCAGCCAACAAAATTAATAACGGAATTGAATTACTATAAAGATGATCTATATTGGAATGAATGAACGGACTAAATAAAATTCCTTGTAATCCAGAAAATGTCCTTGGATAAATGCCGTTTTCAACAAAATCAAAATCATATCGAATCTCCAACCAATAAATAAACCAAAGGAAAAGCACAAAAAAAAGGGGTAGCGCTATAACTGAATTTGAATATTTAAAATCTTTTTCCATTTATAAAATTTTATTATAAAGTATATCACAAAAATACATCCAAAATTATACAAATGCTATTTTGTCATAGTTTAGAAAATAAATTCATTTTGAAAACCAAATGATTTTAGCCCAGATAGAAACGGCATCCTTTTATGTAGTAGCGAGGCACGAGCAAACGGAATAAAAGATATAGTGGATAGCTGGAAAAAGCTTCAAATAAAAATAGTAATTTTACAAAATGGAAGCACCATTAGCAGAACGAATTCGTCCACAAAAATTAGAAGACTATATTAGTCAGTCTCACCTAGTAGGGCCAAGTGGCTCCTTAACGCAACAAATAGCAAAAGGAATTATCCCTTCACTCCTACTTTGGGGACCTCCAGGAACGGGTAAAACCACATTAGCGCAAATAATAGCACAAGAATCCAAACGCCCCTTTTACATCTTAAGTGCAATCAACTCTGGTGTAAAGGACATACGAGATGTAATAGAAAAAGCGAAGCAAAGTGGCGGACTTTTTACCGCTAAAAATCCAATTCTGTTCATTGATGAAATCCATCGGTTTAGCAAATCACAACAAGACTCTTTATTAGCTGCAGTTGAAAAAGGATGGATTACCCTTATAGGTGCAACAACAGAAAATCCAAGTTTTGAAGTAATTCCCGCACTATTATCACGCTGCCAAGTATACATTTTGAATGCTTTTACAAAGGGCGATTTAGAAGCATTACTACAACGTGCCCTAAAGACGGATTCATTTTTAGCCACAAAAGACATTACTTTAAAAGAAACAGAGGCTTTATTGCGTCTTTCTGGAGGCGATGGACGTAAGCTATTGAATATTTTTGAACTTGTCGTAAATGCATCCGCTGAAGACAAAATTATAATCACTAACGAAAGAGTATTCGAACTTGTGCAACAAAACACCGTTTTGTATGACAAAAGCGGCGAACAACATTACGATATAGTTTCTGCTTTTATAAAATCGATAAGAGGAAGCGATCCAAACGGAGCTGTTTATTGGCTAGCTAGAATGATTGAAGGTGGTGAAGATGTGAAATTTATAGCGCGAAGAATGTTAATTCTTTCTAGTGAAGATATAGGAAATGCAAATCCAACTGCTTTTATTATGGCTAATAATACTTTCCAGGCTGTAGCGACGATAGGCTATCCTGAGAGTAGAATTATTTTAAGTCAATGTGCCATTTATTTAGCAACTTCACCCAAAAGCAATGCTTCTTATTTAGCTATTGGAACTGCACAACAATTAGTGAAGCAAACTGGTGATTTATCAGTTCCTATACATTTGCGAAATGCTCCTACAAAATTAATGAAAGAGCTAGGTTATGGAGACGATTACAAATATTCTCATGATTACGCCAATAATTTTGCAGAGCAAGAGTTTCTACCCCAAGAGCTAAGCAACAAAGCAATCTATGTTCCTGGAAACAATTCAAGAGAAAATACTACTCGGGAATTCTTAAAAAACCGATGGAAAAACAAATACGGTTATTAAATAAAAAAGCAGATTATCCCAAGAGAATAATCTGCTTTTTTTATTCAAACAGTTACGACTAAAACTTAACTGCTATTTTTTCTGAAAATAATTTGTCGTTTTTATAATATTCAAAATACCATTGCCCGTCTTTAGAAACTAACACGCCATTGTTGGAATCTTTTTCAGCAATAAAACAACTAGCATTAGAGGTTTTATAAACTTTCATTACCACCTTTGGAGTGGTATCGACTAATTGAAACCCATTAACAACAGGTTGTGCATATAAAAACCCTGTATCTTCAATTAATTCTTTTTTAGGAACAGGAACTAATTTCTCCTCCACCTTTATAACTTCTTTGACTGTCACTATATCCGAATTAGCACTAATAGTATTTACTTTACTTTCTACTATTTTATTAAAACCAACATACTTATAATTCAATGCGTAAACAGACATAAATGCCTTGTTTAAGGCTTCAGTATAGGCTAGTTGATAATCTTTTTCTTTACTCACTCCTGTCTCTGATTGGTAAATAATTTTACCATAACAATCTTTAAAAACCACATGCATTTTTGTAGTCAGAAATGACTTTTCTTTAATAACGTCAAATGACATTAAGTCACATCGTTGAATATTATCGCTAGGTAAAGGTTCATTATCATAGAAAGCTTCAAAGCCCGCTTTATTAAGGTTAAACTTTGATAATGTCGCTAAACGATATTGGTTTTCACTTTTCAAAAAATCAAATTTTAAAGGGATGATTACATATTTATAATTTGTAATCGACTGAGAAAATCCCAAAAAAGAAACTAACATAACCAGTAAAAGCAATACTTTTTTCATAATTTATAAATAATTTTTAATTTCTAATAAATGATTAATTTGTTTTATATGCTTTTCAACTGGAAAAACAGCTTCACTAAAAAAAATAGCATCCAATCCACTATCTAACGCTCCTTGAACATCAGCATCTAAGGAATCCCCAATCATAATACTATGTTCTTTTTTGGCTTTGGCCAAATCTAATGCATATTCAAAAATAATGGGATTTGGTTTCTTCACTCCTGCCATTTCAGAATTAGTAACCGTATCAAAGTAATTCGTTAATTTTGAATTACTGATTTTTCTATACTGAACATCTGCAAAACCATTCGTAATAATATGAAGGTTGTACTTTTCATTTAAATAATCCAAAATTTCAAATGTTCCATCAAAAAGGTGATTATTATCCGGTAAATATTCAATATATTCATCAGCTATAATATCAATTTCTCTATCTGAAATAGTATAGTTCAATGCATCAAAAGATTGCTTTAATCTATTGTAACGCAATTCCTGATGCGTTATTTTATCATATTGATAGAGTTTCCAACAAGCCTGATTAATAGGTACATATTTCTCAATAAACGATTTTATGGCAACAGTTGGGTGATTTCTATTAAATATGTTCTCAAAAGTAATTTCAGAATTCTTATCAAAATCCCAAAGCGTATGATCTAAATCAAAAAACACATCTTTTATATTATCTATTTTCATTTTATTCTTTTATTTTTTAAAATATTCCTTCGTCTACAAAACTAAAATAACTTGTTTCAGTAACAATTAAATGATCTAAAACTATAATCTCAAGACTAACACCCGCTAACTTCAATTTCTTGGTTATTTGCTTGTCAGCATCACTAGGAATTAACGTTCCCGAAGGATGATTGTGACATAAAATTAAACCAGTTGCTCCTAGTTCCAATGCGTTTTTAAAAACCAGCCTCACATCCACCAAAGTTCCAGTTATCCCACCTTTACTCAATTGTGCTTTTGAAATCACTTTATTCGAATTATTTAAATAAACAATCCAAAATTCCTCATGTGGCAATTCTCCTATTATAGGCTGCATTAATTCAAAAATCGCTTTACTAGAAGTTATTTTTACTAACTCTAACGCATCTTCAGTTCTTCTTCGTCGCCCTAATTCAAGAGCTGCAATAATAGAAATGGCCTTTGCCTCTCCAATTCCTTTAAATGTTATCAATTGTGAAATAGACAATTTCCCTAACGCATTCAAGTTGTTATTTACACTCTTTAAAATACGCTTGCTTAACTCCACCGCCGATTCGTTTCTACTACCAGAACCAATTAAAATAGCAATCAACTCTGCATCGCTTAATACGCTTTTGCCTTTCAGCATCAACTTTTCACGAGGTTTGTCGTCTTCGGACCAATGGGTAATCGGAAAATTATTTTGCTCCACATTTAAAGATTTAAATTGATACAAATACTTATGAATTCCCTTTTAAATCCACATTTACAGTGGAATTTAAATGCTTTTTTTCATACAAATACTATTCCCCAAACCTTCATAAGGTGGGTAATTATCTATAATAAAATAACCTGCTTTTTGATACATACCAATAGCCGCTTCTTGTTTATACAAGGTTTCCAAAACCGAAAAAGAAAAACCCAACTCCTTTGCCCAAGATTCTAATTCCTGTAACATTCTTTGTGCCAATCTTTTCCCACGTATTTCAGGAGAAACAAACATACGTTTTATTTCGATTGTATTTTTATCATATTTCTTGAAGCAAGAACAGGCAACTGCCACATCATCATTATAAACGATTACTACATTCCGATTTAATTCAATAATGTTATTGCCCCAATAATTGGATTTCAACTCTGGATAGGTTTCCCACAAACTCTTGTCTAAATCTCCTACCAATGAAATAAAATCTTTATTTTCACTAGTCGTTTTTATGATTTTAATTTGATCTTCCATTCAAATGATTATTCTATTATTTTTTTGACTTCATCAAAATTCAATCCGCCATAATTACCAGAACTCATCAACAGCAAAGCAGAATTATCAAAATTTAAGCCAAACAAATACTCTTTAAACTCAATAGGATTCGTATATATAATTAAGTCTTTTCTATTAAAAGCATTTGCAATTTGCTCATATGTAACTTCCTCTAATTGCTTAATTTTAACTGCATCAGGCGAATAAAACACCACCGCTACATCAGCATGTTCAAGAGCCCCTTCATATTCTTTCAAAAACTCAGCGTTTAAGCTGCTATAGGTGTGCAATTCTAAACAAGCCACCAAAGTTCTGTCTGGATATTGCTCTTTTACCGCTTTGGTAGTTGCAGCTACCTTACTTGGAGAATGCGCAAAATCTTTATAAGCAACACTCGTTATACTTTCGGCAATTTTTTCCAATCGTTTTGAAGCTCCTTTAAAACTGGCAATTGCTTCATAAAAATCAGCTTCATCAACACCCATGTTTTGACAAATCCATTTGGCACCAGCCAAATTATTTAAATTATGTCCACCAAAAACTTCGATAGGCATATCTCCTTCTGGAGTTTCTAATAATGTAATTCCATTTTCAACTTTATAATTTGGAGTAGTATATGGCAGTTTACGGATTGGATTGGTAGCTTCTTCCGCTACCCTTTTTACTTCAGGATCTTCTTCATTGTACACTAGAATCCCCCCATTTGTAATTTTACCAATAAAAATTTCGAACTGTTCTACATAATTTTCATAGGTTGGAAAAACATTAATGTGGTCCCAAGCTATTCCAGAAATCAAAGCGATATTAGGTTGATACAAATGAAATTTTGGTCGTCTGTCAATTGGTGACGACAAGTATTCATCTCCTTCAAGAACAATAAAATCATTCTCTTCCGTAAGATGAACCATGGTATCAAACCCTTCTAATTGTGCTCCCACCATATAATCTACAGCAATATCATGATAATGCATTACATGAAGAATCATCGAAGTAATGGTCGTTTTACCATGAGAACCGCCAATTACAACTCGGGTTTTATTTTTAGACTGTTCGTATAAAAACTCTGGATATGAATAAATTTTCAATCCTAATTCTTGCGCTTTTAATAATTCAGGATTGTCTGCCTTAGCATGCATTCCTAGAATTACTGCTTCGACATCTGGAGTGACTTTTTCAGGAAACCAACCCAATTCAGCTGGTAAAATTCCTTTTTTATCTAAACGTGATTTTGATGGTTCAAAAATAGCATCATCACTACCCGACACTTGGTATCCTTTATTATGTAATGCTAAAGCCAAATTGTGCATGGCGCTACCACCGATAGCGATAAAATGAGTTCTCATATATTTTTCTTAGGTGTTGAATTTAAATTTTTTATAATTAACAAAACTGCCTCTGCCTTTGCAGGTTCTTTCATTTTGTTTTTGTACAAATTAGCCAGCATTTGGTAACTTTTTACAGAATTCCCAACTGCAATTGCTTTTTTATATTGCTGCTCTGCCTTAACGTATCTCTTAAAATACTCATCTATATGCCCTTTAGACAAAAGTCCATCAACAGCTGAAAGTTTATATAATTCATTTGAATATTGTATTGCTTTTGTTTCACTTCCCCCTACAAATCCAGGCAACTGAATGTACAATTCAATTAATGCCCATCTGGATTCAATATGCCTCGGATTAAGTGCTATCGCTTTTTCAAAAGATTCTTTGATTTCATCTACCATCCCTAAAGCCCTAAATTTATTAACGCTCAAAGCTTTCATAGCTAAAGCACCACCGTATTTATATTGAAAATTGGCTTCAGATGGCTTTAACCCCTTTAATTTTTCATACAATTCTATAGCTTTATCCCAGGATTTATTCTGACCTGCTATATCTCCTAAATATTCAATTGTTTTTAAATTTGTTGGATCCGTTTTTAAAATACTTTCAAAAACAATTTCGGCCTGATCCAATTTCCCTGCCTCAAATAAACTTTGTCCTTTATCAAAATTAGATTGAGACAATACTACGAGTGGGAAAAATAAAATGAAGTTTAAAATGTATTTCATTTTTCAAAAATAAGGAAATTTTAAAGGAATAAAAACATTTTTAACTTAGATAAAAAAGTAAAAACATAGAGAATGCAATTAAAATCATAATGTATTAGAAAAGTTTAAAAAACCTTATCATAACATAGTCCAATTACTTTTGTTTTAACAATTTAAAATAGAAAAACTAAAAACAAAATCATTCTTGTCTCTTTATATAAATTAGGATTTATGAAAATATTTTATGCAATACAAGCTACTGGTAATGGACACATCAGTAGAGCAATGCAACTTTATCCTTATTTACAAAAATACGGAACTATAGATTTCTTTTTAAGCGGAAACAATGCCAGCCTCGATATTAAGCTACCTGTAAAATACAAAAGCAAAGGCTGTAGTTTACATTACAGCAAATGTGGTGGATTAAATTATTGGGATATTGTAAAAAATATTAAACCCAGACAAATTTACAAAGATGCTGAATCACTGCCTTTAAAAGACTATGATATAATTATAAATGATTTTGATTCTATAACCTCTTTGGCCTGTAAAATGCAAAATGTTAACTCGGTACAATTAGGACATCAAGCTAGCTTCATTTCGACACATACTCCAAGACCAGAAAAAAAGAGCCTAATGGGAGAAATGATCTTAAAACACTACGCTCCATCTCGAAAAAACATTGGCTTGCATTTTGAAAAATATGATTCTTTCATCCTTCCACCAATCATTAAAGATGAAATCATAGCATCAGAACCAACCAATTTAAAGCACATTACAGTGTATTTACCTTCCTTTGATAAAGATTGCTTAGAAAAAGCCTTTAATAGCATTCCTGGGATTCAATTTCACTGGTTCCTTAATACAGTGGAACAAATACACAAAATAGGCAACATTACCTATTTCCCTGTAAATCAAAAAAAATTCAATAAAAGCCTTATTACTTGTGAGGGAATCATTACTGGTGGCGGATTTGAAACTCCTTCCGAAGCTTTGTATCTTGGTAAAAAAGTACTTTCCATTCCTATTCGTAATCATTACGAACAAGAGTGCAATGCTGCTGCTTTAAAAAAACTGGGGGTTCCCGTTGTCTATGAAGTGGGGGATGATTTTAATACGATTATAGAAAACTGGATTGATTTAGATCTTATCTATCCAAAAATGCAGGCCAATAATATCCCCGAAACCCTCGAATACTTATTTGACACTTACAAAGACTAAATTATTATTATTATTATTATTATGGGCTGTCCCGCAAAAAAAGCGGGTCGGGCTATACACTACAATCTTTTTTAAGGTAAAAAAAACCTTAAAAAAGGATTTCCGCTACTATCCCTCATCCAAAAAAAAATCTGATATAATCACAATACTGTCAACTAATTACTTCCTTTTTAATAAAATGAGCCAATAGTAGCAATTTTATGTTTTTTTATTACATTAGCTACCAATAGTAAAAAACAAAACATGAAAACATTAGATCAATGGTTTGAAGAATACAGTTTAAGTCATAAAAACGTGACCAATAAAAAAATTCATTACCTCTGTGTGCCTTTAATCTTTTTCTCTGTCGTAGGATTGTTCATGAGCATTCCCAATCAAATATTAGAACCACTTGCTTCTCTCCATCCTATTTTTGCCAATTGGGCTTTTGTTGTCTTAGTGTTCGTATTGCTTTTCTATTTTAGATTATCATTAGCTATGGGATTAAAAATGTTACTATTTACAGCGCTATGTTTAGTTGGCAATTATATAATTTCACAAACATTTCCATTATTATGGTTTTCAATTGCTGTATTTACTATTGGTTGGATAGGGCAATTTTACGGACACAAAATAGAAGGTAAGAAACCATCATTCATTAAGGATTTACAGTTTTTATTGATTGGTCCAGCTTGGGTAATAGATTCTGTGCTTAAATTAAATTAAGAAGCATTTTACTAAAAAACCCACTATAAAGCAATCGCGTCATAGTGGGTTTTTTATTTATAGAAATAGACTCTTTAGTCATTCAACATTTTCCAAAGTTTGTCTTTCAACTCTGTCAATCCTTGTTGTGCAACAGAGGATATAAACATATAAGGAACATCTTTGAATGCTACGTCCAATTCTGTTTTAAGCTCTGCTTTTAATTCGTCATCCAGCATATCACATTTTGATATTACCAGAAGACGTTCTTTATCTAGCATTTCAGGATTGTATTTTGTCAATTCGTTTACAAGAATATCGTATTCCCCTTTAATGTCTGGTGTATCCACAGGAACAAGAAACAATAAAGTCGAGTTACGCTCAATGTGACGCAAGAAATAATGACCTAATCCTTTTCCTTCGGCAGCACCTTCAATAATTCCCGGAATATCAGCAATTACAAAAGATTGAAAATCTCTATAGGCTACAATTCCAAGATTTGGTTTTAAAGTGGTAAAAGGATAATCGGCAATCTTAGGTTTTGCAGATGTCAATACCGACAATAAGGTCGATTTTCCCGCATTAGGAAAACCTACCAAACCAACATCGGCCAAAACTTTAAGCTCTAGAATAACATCCATTTCAACACCAGGTAATCCAGGTTGAGAGTATCTTGGTGTTTGGTTAGTAGAACTTCTAAAATGCCAGTTTCCTAAACCACCTTTACCACCTCTAGAAAGTACTTGTTTCTCTCCGTCTTCAGTGATTTCAAATAAGATTTCACCCGTTTCTTTGTCTTTCACTACTGTTCCTAATGGTACTTCGATAAATTTATCATCTCCATCAGCTCCAGTACTTCTATCACCACTACCATCTCCACCGTTACCGGCTTTGATATGTCTTGCAAATTTAAGATGAAACAAAGTCCAAAGTCCTTTGTTCCCAACTAAAAACACGTGTCCACCACGTCCACCATCACCTCCATCAGGTCCTCCTTTTTCAATAAATTTCTCTCTATGCAAGTGCGTAGACCCCTTTCCTCCTTTACCGGAAGAAACAAATATTTTTACGTAATCTACGAAGTTCCCTTCAGTCATAACTCTTTTCTTTTACTTCGACATTGATCTAAAATACCTGACAGCCAACGGCTGTCTTCCTTTTAATTTCAAATCCTCTGTCATTTTTTTTTAGTATTCAATGTTGAGTTACCCTATTCAGCACATACCTTATGCTTTAAAATAGAGCAATCTATTTTATTTTCGTAATGATTTCACCATTACTTTATCAATCTTTATACCATCCATATCAATAACTTCCAATTCAAATCGATGCCAAATCAATTTTTCACCTTGTTTTGGTATATGCGAAAGTTCTGTCATAATTAATCCACTAACTGTTGTCACTTCATAATCATTTATCAAATCATCCAATTCAAAATAAGTAAGAAAGTCATGTAATGAATAATGCCCATCAACCAGCCAAGTTCCATCTTCCCTTTCTATCAGCTGAAAATCTTCTTTATAAAAATCAGACGCATCACCTACTAATGCTTCCAAAATATCATTCAAGGTGATGACACCTTGAAAAACACCATATTCATCAGCCACAAAAGAATAATGAATTCCTGATTTTTTAAATTTCTCCAATGCTTTATAGGCTGTAGTATGCTCCATCATGAATGGCGCATCAGTCATTATTTCAGAAAGATGAATCGTTTCATTATCTATCCGCGCAAAAATGCTTTTCAAATTTACAACCCCTACAATATCATCATAATCGGCACCATAAACTGGATAAATAGAATGCAAATCTTTTATTATGTATTCCTTAATCTGACTCTTATTTGCATCTTGTTGCAAGAAAACCACTGATTTTCTATGCGTCATCAATGAGTTTATCTTTCTATCTCCAATATGAAAAACACGCTCAACAATATCTTGTTCAATTTCCTGAACTTCTCCGCCTTCAGTACCTTCTTTTATAAAAGCTTTTATCTCTTCTTCGGTTACTTTACCATCAGCATTGGGTTTTATTTGCAAAACCTTCAGTAAAAACTCAGTGGCATGTGTTAATAACCAAATAAATGGTGCCGTTACAATTGAAACCATTTTCATAGGCATTGCGACTGCTTTAGCAATGGATACAGGATGATTCATACCAATTCTTTTTGGCAATAATTCTCCCAAAACTAATGAGAAAAAGGTCAAAACCACTACAACTATTCCTACCGCAATGGTATGGGAATACGGTTTTAAAATTTCAAAACCATTAACAAAAGTCTCGACATTCAAAGTGATTTTATCTCCACTATAAATACCTGTTAAGATACCTATTAACGTAATCCCTATTTGAACAGTGGATAAAAACTTATTAGGTGAATTGGCCAACTCTAATGCTATCTTAGCACTTTTGTTCCCTTTTTTGGCAGCAGATTCTAATCTATTTTTTCTTGCTGAAATCAATGCAATTTCAGACATGGAGAAAACTCCATTTAATAGTATTAAAAAAAATATTATTAGTATTTCCATGTTTTTTCTAGCCCAGATGGTAGTGAAAAGTGCGCCGCTTGTAAAACTTTATTTTTCTTGATATAAAAGAGCGACCAAAGGAAGCTCCTTTTTTATTTTAGAAAAATTGTTTTATAAGCAAGCACTTGCAACGTACAGCTGGAATTGCTCCTATAAATTATCTATAACCGTACTTAAACGCTCTGTAATTTCTTGGATTGTCCCAATACCGTTTACGGCATAAAATTTTCCTTGTTTATCGTAATACCCCATTAATGGCGCAGTTTTTTCATTGTATTCTTGGTAACGATTTCTAATTTTATCTTCATCTTGATCGTCAATTCTACCACTTGTTTTTCCTCTTTCTAGTAAACGTGCGACTAAAATTTCATCATCGGCTTCAAGAGCGATTGTTGCAGCAACATTAGAATTAATTGTCTCCAAAAATGCATCTAAAGCTTCGGCTTGCGAAATAGTTCTTGGGTATCCGTCAAATAAAATTCCGTTTGTATCCGGATGTTTATTTACCTCATCTATTAGCATTTTTGTTGTCAATTCATCTGGCACTAGATCTCCAGCATCCATGTAGACTCTTGCTTGTTTTCCTAGTTCTGTATCATTTTTCAAATTGAAACGAAATACATCGCCGGTTGAAATATGAGTTAACTTGTATTTTTCTTTTAAAAACTCGGCTTGAGTTCCTTTTCCTGCTCCTGGTTTCCCAAATAAAACGATATTAATCATAGTGTGTATTGAGTGGTTATTCTTTTAATTTATATACTTCTGGTAAGTTTCTTCCTAGTCCATCATAATCTAAACCAAAACCAACTATAAATTTATTTGGAATTCTAATTCCAACATAGTCAACTTTGATATCTTTTTTATACGCTTCAGGTTTGAAAAATAAAGTTGCGATTTTGAAATGCTTTACGTTTTGCTTTTTGAATAATTCTTTCAGCTCTACTAAAGTATTTCCAGTATCAACAATATCTTCTATTATAACAACTGAACGCCCTGACAAGTCCTGATTTAATCCTATTAACTGTTTTACCTCATCAGTTGATGAAGTCCCTTCATACGAAGACATTTTTATAAAACTCAGTTCGCAAGGTTTTTTATAAGCTTTCATAAAATCAGAAACTACCATAAAAGAACCATTTAGAACTCCTATAAAGACAGGAATTTCATCTGCAAAATCATCTTCTACTTGTGCTACCATTTTTTCAATTGCAAACTCAATTTCTTTGGCAGAAATAAATGGAACAAATTGTTTATCGTGAAGTTGAATCATTATTTATATGTTTTAAATAATTTGCAAAGATACAGAATTCGAAATTGACAATTGATAATTGAACTTTAATTTGTGTTTTTATATCAAAAAACAAACAGGAACCTTCAAAATGACACTAAAAAACAATTACAATCAGTTCAAATCAGAATAAAATAAAATAGCATTTTCCATTTCAACCATTATAAAGTATCTTTGCATGTAACAAATAACAATACAATGAATTATTTTTCTTCTGATTTTAAATTAGGAATCCTAGGTGGTGGACAATTGGGTAAAATGATGCTATTCGATACCCGTAAATTTGACATACAAACCTATGTCTTAGATCCAAGTGAAGAAGCGCCAAGTCGTATAGCTTGTGATCATTTTTTTCAGGGTGATTTAATGGATTTTGAAACCGTTTATAATTTTGGAAAAAAAGTAGATGTGCTTACTTTTGAAATTGAACTTGTTAATCTAGAAGCTTTAATAAAACTAGAGAATGAAGGATTAAAAGTATACCCTTCGCCTAAAACGCTACAATTAATTCAAAACAAAGGAATTCAAAAAGCATTTTATGCTGAGCATAATATCCCAACCGCCCCGTTCAAGCGATTTGACAATTTAAAAGCCCTAGTAGTTAAAATTTTAGATTCTAAAATAAAATTGCCATTTGTATGGAAATGTACTGAGTTTGGTTATGATGGAAATGGAGTAAAAGTCATTCGTCAAATAGCTGATTTAGATCACCTGCCTAATGTAGAATGCATTGCCGAAGAAATGGTGCCTTTCAAAAACGAATTAGCTGTTATTGTTTGTCGCAGTCCTTCTGGTGAAATTAAAACGTATCCTGTAGTTGAAATGGAATTTCATCCGGAAGCCAATCAGGTAGAATACGTAATTTGCCCTGCTCGAATTGACGACAAAGTGGCTGCTAATGCTAGAACTATAGCTTTAAACGTTTCTGAAAAATTCAATCATGTTGGATTATTAGCAGTTGAAATGTTCCAAACAGAAGACGATGAAATACTAGTGAATGAAGTAGCACCAAGACCACACAATTCTGGACACTATTCTATTGAAGCTAGTTATACTTCTCAGTTTGAAAACCACATTCGTGCCATACTCAATCTTCCTTTAGGAAATACAGATAGTAAAGTAGCTGGAGTTATGGTTAACTTAGTTGGCGAAGAAGGATTTTCTGGAAATGTTGTTTACGAAAACATTGACACTATTTTAGGATGGAACGGAGTTACCCCACATATTTACGGTAAAAAACAAACCCGTCCTTTTAGAAAAATGGGACATGTCACTATCGTAAACCAAAACATGAATGAAGCCAGAAGAATTGCTGAAGACGTGAAGAATACAATAAGAGTAATCGCATAATATATTAAAAGATTGAAAAATTAAAAGATTAAAAAAATTGGTTTGCCTCAAAAACAAGCTTCAATAGAAATCTTTAAATACTTAAATCTTTAAATCTTTAAATAATAAAAAAATGAAAGTAGCTATAATCATGGGAAGTATCTCAGATATGCCCGTAATGCAAGAAGCCATTGAAATCTTAAAAGGATTTGAAATAGAAACAGAAGTCGATATCGTTTCGGCACATAGAACACCTGAGAAACTTTTTGATTTTAGTAAAAATGCACATACTCGTGGTATTTCAGTAATTATTGCTGGTGCTGGTGGTGCCGCACATTTACCTGGAATGGTTGCTTCAATGTCTCCATTACCTGTAATTGGGGTTCCTGTAAAATCAAGTAATTCTATTGATGGCTGGGACAGCATTCTTTCTATTTTACAAATGCCAGGTGGCGTTCCCGTAGCAACTGTTGCACTTAACGGTGCAAAAAACGCAGGAATACTAGCTGCTCAAATTATTGGAAGTCATGATCCCGCTATTTTAGAAAAAGTAATCCAATATAAAACAGGATTAAAAGATGCCGTAATCATAGCATCCAAAAGTTTACTTAAAAAATAACATCTCCTAATTGCAACAAAGGCTTCCCATTACGGAAGCCTTTGTTGTTTTTAAAATTGTTAGAGTTTATACCTCCTCTTCTATTTCCTCTAGAATACCTTCAAATTCTGAAGCGGTTATATCTTCATTATTAATCCAGTTCTCTGAAGTCACTAAACTGTAGTTTACATTATCTTCTGTATTCAATTCCCAAATAATACCTTCCGCTTCTGGGAAAGGAATGTTCTTAGACATTTGATCGTCAAACAATCTTTTTATCAAATTCCGATCAGACAATCCGTTATTCAATAATTTCAGTACATTTTCGGCTGTCAATTCTTTCACTTCTCCATCAACTGGAGTCATTGAAAAATGAACAACTGAAGCTTTGGCATTAGGAAACTTTCCGTTATACGCTTTAAAAAGCAATTGATTGATATGAAACAAAGTCCCTTGCAAATGAATTTCGGGATACTCTTCACATACTTTATCAATTAACATATTATGAGAAATTTGCTCTATTTGTCCTTCATTTAATTCTTCAGACAATTTGTAAGCAAGCACTATTTCAGCCGCTTCGTTAGGCTCATAATCAGATATGGCCATTTCTAGTAATTCTGGTAAATTCTTTTTTTCTGCAGTAGCCGCATCTGGAAAATTGAATTTTTCTAGTAATTGAATAAAATCTTCATCAGACCAATACCCTTCCACTTCATTTACAGTATCGATACGCTTTATTATAATTTGGTAATTCATTTATTGTATATTATTTGCAATTGTTAATGATTAGCTTATTCAAAATCTAATCTAATTGTACAATTTAAGCTTTTTACCGCTTCTAACGAAATAAATAACATAACTATAACACAAATACTTTAAGGAGGTAGAGCGCAAATCAATCCAATTTTAAACGCTCCTTTTTCTATAAATCGCTACATTTGTAGTTCAAAATATTTCGTTTCAAATAATGAAAACTAATTATAATACAATGAAAGTCTTAACTTCAAAATTCAATACTAAATACGATACTGCTCCTTTTTCTAAAATAAAGAATGAAGATTATCTACCCGCTTTTCTAGAAGGAATCGCATTGGCAAAAGCCGAAATTGACGTTATTGTCCAAAACAATGACACACCTACTTTTCAAAATACTATAGAGGCATTAGATTTTAGTGGATATACGCTGGATCGTCTTTCCAGTATTTTCTTCAATTTGAATTCGGCGGAAACCAATGACGAAATGCAAAAAATCGCTCAAGAAGTTTCTCCTTTACTCTCTGATTTTGGCAATGACATCACTCTTAATGCTGATTTATTTGCAAAAGTAAAAGCTATTTACGAACAAAAGGATAACTTGAACCTTAACCCAGAACAGTCTACATTACTAGACAAAAAATACAAAGGTTTCTCTAGAAATGGCGCCAATTTACCTGAAGACAAAAAGATCTTGCTTCGAGAAATAGACAAAGAACTGTCTAAAACAAGCCTTAAGTTTGGTGAAAATGTTTTAGCAGAAACACAAGGGTTTCAATTGCATATTATAGATGAAAGCGACTTATCCGGCTTACCTGAAGGAACTATAGAAGCTGCTCGTTCACTAGCCAAGAGCCAAGATAGTGATGGATGGATTTTCACCTTAGATTATCCAAGTTATGTTCCTTTTGTCACTTATTCAGATAAACGTGAACTTAGAAAGAAAATGGCAATCGCTTTTGGTGCCAAAGGTTTTCAAAACAACGAATTTGACAATCAGGAAAATGTACTTAAAATTGCCAAATTGCGTTTTGACAGAGCACAACTTTTAGGGTATGCAACACATGCTCATTTTGTATTGGAAGAGCGTATGGCCGAAAGTCCTGAAAAAGTAAAATCATTCTCTCATGATTTATTGGCCAAAGCCAAACCTGCGGCTTTAAAAGAATTTGCTGAATTATCTGCTTTCGCCAAAAAACTAGACGGACTTGAACAACTAGAAAAATGGGATGGCGCATACTATTCGGAAAAATTAAAACAAGAATTATTTAATTTGGATGATGAAAAACTAAAACCGTATTTTCAACTAGAAAAAGTTTTAAAGGGTGCTTTTACCATTGCTGGAAAATTATACGGACTTACTTTTACTGAAATATTTGATATCGATAAATATCATGACGAAGTGGTGACTTATGAAGTTACTGATGCTAATAAGGAGTTAGTTGCTATTTTCTACGCTGATTTTTTCCCTCGAAAAGGAAAACGAAATGGCGCTTGGATGACTTCATTCAAAACCCAATTTATTAAAGATGGCGTAAACGAAAGACCACATATTTCTAATGTTTGTAATTTCACAAAACCTACTGAAACAAAACCTTCTTTATTAACTTTTAATGAAGTGACCACTTTGTTTCATGAATTTGGCCATGGATTACACGGAATGTTAGCCAATACAACTTATCCAAGTTTATCTGGAACATCAGTATATTGGGACTTTGTAGAGCTTCCAAGTCAAATCATGGAAAACTGGTGTTATGAGTCGGAAGCTTTGGCTTTATTCGCTACTCATTATCAAACTGGTGAAATGATTCCGATGGAATATGTTACTAAAATTAAAGAAAGTGCCAGTTTCCAAGAAGGGATGGCAACGATGCGTCAATTGAGTTTTGGATTATTAGATATGGGATGGCATGGACAAGACCCTACATCAATTACTGATTTAAAAGCATTCGAAACAGAACAATTTGCCGATACGCAATTGTATCCTGAAGTAGCAGAAAATGCCATGAGCACTTCTTTTTCACACATCTTTCAAGGTGGATACTCATCAGGGTACTACAGCTACAAATGGGCCGAAGTTCTCGACGCAGATGCTTTTGAATATTTTCAAGAAAAAGGAATTTTCAACAAAGAAGTGGCTGATAAATTCAAAGACAATATCCTTTCAAAAGGTGGCACCGAACACCCAATGATTTTATACAAACGTTTTAGAGGACACGAACCAAGTCCTGATGCTTTATTGAAAAGAGCTGGATTGATATAAATATAAGACAAGTCGTTTTAGACATAAACCGAAGTAGTAATGCTTCGGTTTTTTTGTTAAATTAGAAAAAATATTTAAGATGAATACAATCAAAAAATTACACCTTATAGAAGATACTTGGCGACACTATATTTGGGAATATAATTTCTTAAAAGAAAAATTAAATTCTAATGATGAATTAAACACTAATTATGTTGGAGTTATTTTTGGTTATTTTCATGATACTTTACCGATTGTAACTAACTATTTAGATAACAAAACTAGCCTTTCATTAGGAAATAAATTTTTAAATTCAATTGGCTTACTTCAAGTTATCTACTTACAACAAGATTTAGTTACTGAGTTAAATAAATCATTTGGAATAACCGATAAAATTGATTTTGGACGTAATCGTAAATTAAGAAATAAATTGATTGGCCATCCTATAAGTCGAAATAACAGAAATAAAAATTCATTGGAATCTTTTTGCCTTTTTGGTTATAACAGTAGTGAATTAGGTGACATCAACTATTTACAATATCATATAGATAATGATTTTAACTGTGAAATAAAGGGATATTTCACAAGTCAAGTTGTTAATGAACACATTGAGTTTTTAAACGAAAATTTTGATATTATTATAAATAAAATTAAATCCTTGCTAACACAATTTAAAAAACATTTGATTAATTTGAATAGCAATATGGAAAATTTAGAATTTAAAAAATTACTAGAAGAAGTAAATCTATACTCAAACTATTTCATTGGTACGAACAAAACTTTTAATTCTTTAGACATATCAAAACTTTATGTTTTAAAAAATTCACATCCTAGATACATTTACAACTTTGAACTTTTTTTGAAAAATATAAAATGTGATATAATTGAAAACATCAATAATATTAACAAGAAGTATTTAAACAAGAAAGATTCTATAATTGATAGTGAATATGTAGATTTATCAAGTAATTATACATTTGGGAAGTTATATTCAAATCATCCTATATTTGGGATATCTTATTTTAAAAACAGATTTTCAGAAGATAAAAACATTATTGAAGAATTAAATAATATGGAAAACAATATTGGAGAAAATCTTGAATATTATTCATCTTACAACTACTTACAATATTTATTAAACAGAGATTACATAGACTTTTTCAATGATTAATTAATCATCAAAAACGAATTCTATTCACCAATTTTATACTAATATTGGTGAACGTATTCACCAAAATTGATTTTTTTAAAAGAAAACCACCATCAGCCACCAAAAAATCGGAATGCTTTCCACCCAAAAAGAAGTGTAATATTTAGATCGGGTTTCATTGGCGAAAGCCAAAAATAATGAAAGAGCGAGAACTAGAATTCCATTAACAATCAATTGTTCTTCAATAAAATTATTTTTTAAAAACTCTAAAAAATAAAAAGGGAGCAATAGCAACAAACCTACCATTTTTGTTCGCTTCACACCTATTTGTTGTGGTACCGTTTTTAGATGTGGATCGTCATTTGCCAAATCCAATATCTCAAAAATAAGAATCAGCACAAAAACCAATATAAAACGTTGAATACATTTTAGATAAAAGTCAAGTCCAAGTGCAATATGTGCATTCACTAAGGGTAAAACCAGCGTCACTCCTACCCAACACAAAGCCACAATATAAATTTTTACTCCTGCCCAGTTTCTAGCATTTTTTCTATTGGGGAAAAATGGAAGTGTATAAAGCAATGTTAAAGCAAAGACACCAATAGAAACCATTTGGGTAATCAGTTGTAATTTAAAGAAAAAATACCCAACAGCAATCAAAGAAAAAAAACTCAAAACCGCAATTAACTTAAGCTCCTTGCGCATCGTGTGTTTTTTGGCTCTTGCCAAAGCATCATATTTTACAAAATTATATCCTACGATTGTCCCAAAAAAAGCAAAATAAGCCATGGGATCATCCGTCGATATGTTGAACATAAAATGCGTCATTCGCACCAATGCGTATACAGAAAGTGCAACGTGAATACTGCTTCTGATATAAAAATCCAATAGTTGTTTAAAGCTAATCATTAAACAAAATTAATCAATTGTAAGCAAATACCACATTTAGTTGAAAAATTGATAAAAATTGAATGTTAAAACCCGAATTAGATTGTTTATAATACTTATTTTTGCACCACTAAAAAAACACAACATTACCATATATACATGAAAACAGACTCATTTGCTTTAAGACACTTAGGCCCAAGGGAAAACGATTTACCAAAAATGTTAGAAACCATAGGTGTTGAAACTTTAGATCAGTTAATATTCGAAACTATTCCTACTGACATTCGATTAAAGAAACCGTTGGAATTGGAGCATATTATGACTGAATATGAATATGCAAATCACATTCGGTTATTAGGTCGTACTAACAAAGTGTATACATCCTATATTGGTTTAGGGTACCACCCTACCATTGTCCCTCCAGCAATTCAAAGAAATATTTTTGAAAACCCAGGATGGTATACCGCTTACACACCATACCAAGCCGAAATTGCTCAAGGTCGTCTTGAAGCTATTTTGAATTTTCAAACCATGGTTATTGAATTAACGGGAATGGAAATTGCAAACGCCTCTTTACTTGATGAAAGTACCGCTGCAGCTGAAGCCATGGCTTTGTTATACGATGTTCGATCAAGAGATCAAAAGAAAAATAATGTATGTAAATTCTTCGTTTCTGAAGAGATTTTACCACAAACATTATCCGTTTTACAAACGCGTTCTGCTCCCATTGGTGTAGAATTAGTGATAGGAAATCACCAAGAATTTGATTTCTCAAAAGAGTTTTTTGGAGCTATTTTACAATATCCAGGAAAATACGGTCAAGTATATGATTATGCTGACTTCATCAAAAAAGCAAATGATAACGAAATAAAAGTAGCGGTTGCTGCCGATATTTTATCACTAGTAAAGCTAACGCCTCCAGGTGAAATGGGAGCTGCAGTAGTAGTAGGAACAACACAACGTTTTGGAATACCAATGGGTTATGGTGGACCACATGCTGCTTATTTTGCAACAAAAGAAGAGTACAAACGTTCTATGCCAGGAAGAATCATTGGAGTTTCGCAAGATGCTAATGGGAACCGCGCTTTACGTATGGCATTGCAAACACGTGAACAACATATTAAGCGTGAGAAAGCAACTTCAAACATTTGTACTGCTCAAGTATTATTATCAGTTATGGCTGGAATGTTTGCAGTATATCACGGTCCAAAAGGATTAAAATACATTGCTAATAAAGTCCATTCTGCTGCTGCAACTTTAGCTGACGCTTTAAATCAATTAGGTGTTTTTCAAACCAACACAGCTTTTTTTGATACTATAGTAGTAAAAGCAGATGCTCAAAAAGTAAAAACTATTGCCGAAAAGAATGAGGTAAACTTCTATTATATTGATAACGAAACGATTTCTATTTCAGTAAACGAGACCATTTTATCATCTGATATTAATCAAATAATTGCCATTTTTGCTGAAGCAGTAGGAAAAGAAGCTTTTGAAGTTTCGGAATATGTTTTAGAGAACAATTATCCGATGCTTTTAAACAGAACATCGGAATTCTTAACGCATGAGGTATTCAACAAATACCATTCGGAAACGAGTATGATGCGTTATATCAAAAAATTAGAACGTAAAGATTTATCATTAAATCATTCGATGATCGCTTTGGGTTCTTGTACTATGAAATTGAATGCAGCTGCTGAAATGTTACCATTAAGTATGCCGTATTGGAATACTATCCATCCATTTGCACCTTTAGATCAAGTTGAAGGGTACACTAAAATGCTTAAAAAATTAGAGCATCAATTAAATGTGATTACTGGTTTTGCAGGAACTACATTACAACCTAACTCTGGAGCCCAAGGCGAATATGCCGGTTTGATGACTATTCGCGCGTACCACCAATCAAGAGGCGATGAGAAAAGAACTATTTGTTTGATTCCTGCGTCGGCTCACGGAACAAACCCTGCATCGGCAGCAATGGCTGGAATGAAAATTATCGTGACCAAAACAATGGAAAATGGTAATATTGATGTAGAAGATGTTAGAGAAAAAGCGATTCAATACAAAGATGAATTGTCTTGTTTAATGGTAACATATCCATCTACTCACGGTGTTTTTGAAAGTGCTATTAGAGAAATCACTCAAATTATTCACGATAACGGTGGACTAGTTTACATGGATGGTGCTAATATGAATGCTCAAGTAGGTTTAACAAATCCAGCTACTATTGGCGCTGACGTTTGTCACTTGAACTTGCATAAAACATTCGCTATTCCTCATGGAGGTGGTGGACCAGGTGTAGGACCTATTTGTGTAAACGAAAAATTAGTTCCGTTTTTACCAACAAACCCATTAGTAAAAGTAGGTGGTGATAAAGGAATTACTGCTATATCTGGAGCGCCTTATGGATCAGCTTTAGTTTGCTTGATCTCTTATGGATACATTTGTATGTTAGGTGCTGAAGGAATTACTAATGCAACTAAATATGCTATCCTGAACGCTAACTACATGAAAGCTCGTTTAGAGGAGCATTATCCTATTTTATATTCTGGTGAAAAAGGAAGAGCAGCTCACGAAATGATTCTAGACTGCAGAGGTTTCAAAGTAAAAGGTATCGAAGTTTCTGATATTGCAAAACGTTTAATGGATTATGGTTTTCATGCTCCAACTGTTTCTTTCCCTGTGGCTGGAACGTTAATGATTGAACCAACAGAATCAGAAGATGTAGGAGAATTGGATCGTTTTTGTGACGCTATGATAGCCATTCGTAAAGAAATTGAAGAATCTTCTGTCGAAGAACCAAACAATGTATTGAAAAACGCACCACATACTTTAGCAATGCTTACTGCTGACACTTGGGTATTACCTTATTCAAGAGAAAAAGCAGCATATCCTTTAGAATATGTAGCGGAGAATAAATTTTGGCCAAGTGTTCGTCGTGTAGATGAAACCTATGGGGATAGAAATTTAGTTTGCAGCTGTGCGCCAATCGAAGCGTATATGTAATATGTACTGATCCCTTTGAAAAAAGGAATTAAAATAACAAACCCCAAATGCTATTATAAAGCATTTGGGGTTTTATTTTGCGACTACTTTTGGGTCTAATACACCACTGTAGTTCCTACTAAATTTATTTTTTTTAGCATTACTTTGCCTTCTTTTTCACGCTGTGCATTGGGTTGCATTCCTCCTACCGAAAACAGAATTTCGCCAGAATTCAATTTTAAACCTGCATTTGTAAACTGTGCTAACTGCTTAGGCTGAATGGTAAAAGATACTTTTTTAGTTTCTGAAGCTTTTAGAAAAATACGGTCAAAACCAATCAAAGTTCTTATAGTTTCTCTTTCATCGGCTTTAGGATTTGTAAAATACACTTGCACGACCTCATCGCCATCTAATTTACCGCTGTTTGTCACATCAACATTTATCGTGACTGCTTCTCCCGTAATCACTTCATTTTTAATATCCAGATTTGTATATTTAAAAGTCGAATAACTCAATCCAAACCCGAAATCATACAAAGGAGCACCTTTAAAATAACGGTATGTTTTCCCTTTCATGCTGTAATCGTTAAAAGCAGGAATATCCTTTATATCTTTATAAAAAGTCAATGGCAAACGTCCCGCAGGGTTGTAATCTCCAAAAATAACATCGGCAATTGCAGTACCTCCTGCTTGTCCAGGATACCAACTTTCAATAATAGCAGGAATATTATCATTCTCCCAATTAATTCCCACTGCGCTTCCGTTGAGCATCACCAACACCATTGGTTTCCGTAATTCCTGTAGCTTTTTCATTAATCGCGTTTGCGTATCGGGTAGTTTAATATCCAAACGATCCCCACCTGAAAAACCAGGCACCTGCACTTTCATTTCTTCGCCTTCCAGCATTGGACTTAAACCCATACATAAAACAACCACATCAGACTCTTTGGCCACAGCCAAAGCTTCCTTTTCAAGATCATTGTTTGGTGTATCCCACAAGAAACGCATAATAGCATGTTCCGTATTGTTTTGTTTGTATTCCAGTTTAATTTTGTACACTTTCTTGGCTTCTAATTCGACGAATTCATAGATTTTTTTTGGTTCATGAACATCCTCTCGTTCCACCACCAGTTTGTCATCAAGATACAATTTCATACTAGAAAAAGCTTCACCACCCAACGCATATTTCCCAGATTCAGGAACCGACAAATATCCTGTCCATCTGGCAGCATATTTATCATAACTCAAGTCTTTAAAAGGGGCTGTAATTTTCCAAATAAAGTCAATTTCTGGATCTATTCGCTTATGCAAAGGTGTTCCAGAGAACTCTAAGTTCGAAAAATACTCGGCATTAAGACCCGCTGTTTTACAACTTACATCCGCAAACAAAACAGCTGATGGAACGGTTTTTAAGTTTGGTAAACCATCCGCAAGACTACATCCTTGAGCAAATTGCACCTGAGTATTTGGTAATTTATTTTGAATTCCTTTGAAAGGTGTAATTCCGTTTGATGGAAACCCATTATAATTTCCGAGTAAAACATCTAATTCATTCGCATTTGGACCAATAACAGCTATTTTTTTTAGATTTTTGTTTAGAGGTAAAATGTTATTTTCGTTTTTCAAAAGCACCAATGACTTTCTAGCCGATTCCAGCGCTAATAATCTATGCACCTCAGAATCTACTACACTAAACGGAATTTTTTCAAATTTCACATCTCCTTTTGGAGCAAAAAGACCCAGTTTCATTCGAGCTACAATCAATCTTTCAACAGAAATATTTAGCTCTGCTTCGGTGATTAATTTTTGTTGTATCGCTTTTACTAATGACGGATAAGAGTCCCCACAATTCAAATCGGTTCCTGCTTTTACTGCCATTGCCGAAGCTTCTTCTCTGGTGGCTACCACTTCATGTGCTCCTTTGTCATAGAAATCTTTTACCGCCCAACAATCAGAAACAATATAGCCTTTGAAACCCCAATCGTTGCGCAACAAATCGCTCAAAGCTTTATTGCCACAACAAGGCAATCCTTTGTAACTGTTGTAAGCACACATGACCGAATAGACCTTGGCCTCTTTCACGACTTTTTCAAATTGTGGACTGTAGGTATTGATCATATCAAAATCATTTGGCTCCGCATTGAAACTATGTCGCTCACTTTCTGGTCCACTATGTACTACAAAATGCTTTGCCGTAGCAATCAATTTATAATATTTAGGATCATCACCTTGCAACCCTTTTACAAACTGTACTGCTAACTCCCCAGTTAAATAAGGATCTTCACCGTAAGTTTCCATACCACGTCCCCAACGTGGGTCCCTAAAAATATTGATATTGGGAGTCCAGAACGTTAATCCTTGGTAAATTCCTCTTTTATTTCTTGAAGTAAATTCTTGATGCTTGGCTCTAGCTTCATCTGATATTGCAGTAGAAATTTTAAACATTTGTTTGCGATCCCACATCGCACTCATCCCTATTCCTTGTGGAAAAACAGTTGCCGTACCCGCGCGAGCCACTCCATGAAGGCATTCATTCCACCAATTCATCTCAGGAATCCCTAATCGTCCGATAGCAGGAGATTCATAAGTCATTTGAGATACTTTTTCGGCTAGAGTCATTTGCGACACTATAAATTGAGCTCGCTCTTCAAATGATTTAGTAGAATCCTTATGAAATGCTAATTGCCTTTGTGTTTGACAAGAGACAATTGCTACCAATAAGAATATTGATAGCATTGTTTTTTTATTCATCATCTCAATTACATTTTATTACTTTATAAATCAGACTTAGTTATGGTGTGCTAGTCTAAGCCTTCTAAGAAACCTGTATGGGCACTTTTAATTTTAAAATTAGAGTCAAAAAGCAATGGCCAATCATTCCCAACATGATTCAAATCGGTACTGTAAGGTATCCAAGATTCATTGTCTTTGAATCCCCAAACTGTAAAAGCATATTTATTTACTGAAGGAAGCGCATTATAAATTTTGACTATTTCTTTGTATTTGTCTTTTTGAATTAATCTTCTTTCATTCGTAAAAGTGCTAATATCATTAGCTGGGTTTACTTGCAAATCAAATTCAGAAATATGAATTTTCAACCCTTTGGAAACCGCTTTATTAATATCGGCCTCTATTTGAGCTTTAGTGGGATTAAGATACGTATTGTGCATTTGAAAGCCTAATCCATCAATTAGATTACTAGCTTTCAAATCATCAACAATAGCATACATTTTATTTTGCTTCGGAAGATTATCGGGTGTTGCATATTCATTATAGAATAATAAAAGATTTTTATCTCCTGCTGCTGTTGCCGCTTCACGTGCCCACTTAAAACAGTCATTTACATAGTTTGGTCCCATTCGAGTAAGGAAAATTGTACTTCTCATTCCGCCATTACTATCATCCACAGCTTCGTTGACCACATCCCACGATTTTACTTTGCCTGCATAATGGGTAACTACATCAGTTATGTATTTTTTTACTTCTAATGCAAAAGCGGCATCAGTTCCTGTATAATTTTTCAACCAATCTGGTACTGCGTTATGCCACACTAGCGCATGACCATGAACATTAATTCCATTTGTATTCCCATAGGCTACAATTTTATCGGCAGCAGCCCAATTATATTGTCCACTTCCTATCGAAATGGGATTCATTTTCATTTCATATTCGGCAGTGATACTGCTAAATTCATTTTTAAGCACGACATCATACGCACTTCCATTTGTTAATTGGTTTGCTTTTACAGCCACACCCACAAAAAACGGATTAGGTAGTTTATTTGCTTTTACTTTTAGAAAAGTAGGGTCTTCAGGTATATTACTTGTACCTGTTGTTACCACTGTGACTACGTTTGAATAATCGGACGTTTGAGAGTTATTCTTCGCTTTCACTCGGTAGTAATATTTTGTCCCTCCATTCAAGCCATTGACCACTATATTCAAATCGGCTATTGATTTTGCATTATAATCCGGCAAAAAACTTGAGAAGTCAGCTGTCAACGAAACATCCAAAAGATAGGTGTTTGCAGTCGAAACAAAATTCCATCTTGCTTTAAAACTCGTATCTGTAATATCTGAAGCTGCGTTTGCCAATGGTGAACCTAATGAAATTGCAACCGTATCCCCCCCATTCTCTTTTGAACAAGAATTCAAAGAGAATAAAATCATAGTACAGATTAGTAAAAATTTATTTTTCATAATTATTATTTTATAAAAAGGTTGTTAATTAATAACAACCTTTTTGGTTTTCTTTCTCAATACAGTTTCTTGGTTTAGATCTTGTATTTAATTTTGATATTATCAAACTTAATAATTGTAGGATTGGGAGTATCACCTTGAACAATTGCAATTTTAATTTCTTTGATTTTAGAAACATCTAAATCTGTTCCAGCAGCATTACCACCATAACCGTAATTGTCTTTAAAGTCAGCTATTAAAATTGATTTTGTCGCCCAATCTGTAGTAGCTACTTTAAAATTATATCCATAATCTTTACCGTCAATAGTGTTCAATTGAATGGCAAAGTGTGCATTAGCAACATTAGCACTTACATCGATATCAATATAGGCTTTAGTCGCATCAGTATAACTTGGGTTTGCTGCAAAAAAGGTTGCGCCTTCTCCACCGCTGCTACCATTGTACCCGTTTGTAGTAGCACCAGTCCATGAATATTGTGCATAATTTCCAGTAGGACCACCAGTTGTAGCTGCGTTAAACGAAGCTACATCACCATATGAAAACCACCCTGAACCTGGTCTCGTTCCGCCACCGTCAAAATCCGTTACATTGACAATAGTAAATCCTAAACTTACCTCCATAAAACGAGTAACAGAACCACTAGGAGTTGTAATTACTAAATCACCCGCTGAAGTTGCACTAGCAGGAATATTAATAAACAATGAGGTAGGTGAACTTACCGTAAAACCAATAGGATTACCTTTAAAAGTAACACTACTCACATCATAAAACCAATCTCCAGTTACCTCAGCTGTTTTCCCAACTAAAGGTGTTTCTGGCGTAAGACCACTAATAGTAGGAAGCGGTTGTAAAATTTCAAAATCTTTTGTAACAGAACCACTTGCTGTAATAAAAGTTATGGTTTGCTTACCAAATCGACTGCCTTTTTTTACATCAAACGGAATAGTAAAAATGAAAGACTTATCCGAATTATACGTCGGATTAAAACTCACATCAATTTTATTGTCAAGGATAATTTGCTTTAAGCCAGCTAATGATTGTCCTTCGACTCTTACTTTTTTAAGAGGGAACGACTGGTTTAATAAATCACCCGGTTCTGCAACTATTGCATCTACTTGCATCGGCACTATATCTTCATTTTGACAAGCTATAAGGCAAAACAAGCTCAAAAGGAATAGGATGCTATTTTTTATTTTATTTTTCATAGTTTAAGATTTAATTAAAATTGTACGGTACAGCTGGTTCTAATAAAGAAGGATTGGTATCAATTGCAGACTGTGGCAAGGGAAGTTCAAAATAATTACTTCCAGGAGTAATCAAACTTGACACCAAAGCCGTTCTTGCATCATCAGAATAAAAACCAACTTCTTGCTGAGAAATGACTGAAATAGCCTCACTAAGTCCTCTGCGTTTCAGGTCAAAGAAATATTGCCCTTCCAGCGCGAACTCGATTCTTCTTTCTTTAAATAATTCATCTCTCGTCAAAACGGTTTTGGTAGGTAAACCAGCTCTGGTTCTCACTTCATTAAATGCTCTCAATGCAGAAGCATCTGTAGTTGAAGATGCACCAGCTAACTTAGCTTCGGCATGCATTAATAAAATATCCGAATAACGAAGGATAATGGTGTTTTGCGATGTTCTCATAAAAAATACATCATTTCTTTCGGCAGCTGATCCTACAATGTATTTTCTGAAGTTAGCTCCCGTAGCCGAGTAGATTTTTTTGTATTTAAATCCTCCTGCATTAATTAACAATTCTGGGTAGAAATCGCCATCAGTCATAATGGTTTGTATTTTTCTTTTGTCATTTGCTTCAAACCCTTTTTGCAAAGAAATCGAAGGCAAATAAACACCCCATCCATCAGCACCACCAGTTATTCCTGTTCCGCCAGGAACAATGTACGCTTGATTGGTGTTTTGCGTTCCCCATTGCGTGGCAATAGCTTTCCATTGTAAAGCAAACATACTCTCAGCACTATTATTGGATTCTGGACTACTGAACAATTTACCGTAATCTTGAATTAACGAATATTGACTGCTCATCACTTCTTGGGTCAATGCCGCACATTCTGAGTATTCCTTTAAGGTCAAATGTACTTTGGCCATAATTCCTTTAGCCACTGTTTTATTAACGTATCCTTTTTTTACAGATGTTTCAGGTAAGTTATCAATTGCATATTGCAGGTCTAATTTGATGAATTTATAAACATCGGCTATAAGATTTCTTTTGGGCTGGGCTGCCGAACCCGCTTTGGCAACAATAGGTACTGCTCCAAAAGTTCTAACTAGGTAAAAATAAGCATTGGCTCTCATAAATCTTGATATGGCTATAGAGTTTTTATAAGAAGCCTCAGGTAATTCACTCTTTCTTTCTTCGACCAAGCGCATTAAACTATTGGCTTGATCTACAACAGAAAATAAAGACGTATATCCTTCGGTTAAAATTGGATTTTGGGAGGTTACTTGAGCATCTTTAAATTGTTGATAGGCACCATCAAACGTAAAGGCATTTCCAGCATACATATCTCCTACCGCGATTAAGAATTTGTCATTAAATGTAAACCAAGGTTTGAAATACATACTCTCGGCGATTCCATCAAAAGGGGTTATACCTGCTGGTAAATCAGCTGGCGTTAGCTGATTTTCTGAGGGTGCGTTCAGAAATTCATCTGAACAGGAAAACAAGGATAATACTGCAATTAGCAGCATAATCGAAAAAGGTTTTATTATTTTTTTCATAACATTTGTTCTAAGTGTCTTACTCTCTTTTTGAGCTAGCTAAAAATGAAATAGCTATCCTTAATTAAAAATTAAAATTCTAAATTCACCCCTATAGATGTAGTTCTAGGCACAGGATATCTTCCTAAATCAATACCACTTAAAGTTACATTTTGATCTAAATTACCTAGTGCTGGATCAAATCCTGAGTACTTTGTAAACGTGTGCAAATTTTGAACATTTACATATACTTTAGCTTTTGTGAAGAACGAACTGGCTAATACCTTAACTGGCAAGTCATATCCCAAAGAAATATTTTGAATTCTCAAATACGATCCATCTTCAACAAAACGATCCGAAATTCTACCATTTCCATTTGGATCAGTAAAAGTAATTCTTGGTTCATTTGTGTTTTCATTTACACCTACTTCAAACGCATTTAATACCCTTGTACTCACATTAGAATATCTATCTCCAAATCCTGGATAGATTCCGTCGGTATAATGACGTGTAAAATTGTAAATTTCGTTTCCTTGACTTCCTTGAAGCACTATTGATAAATTAAAGTTTTTATATTTAAAATTATTGGTCACAGCATACGTAAAATCAGGAATAGCACTACCTATAGGTGCTTGATCTTTAGAGTCAATTTTCCCATCTTGATTCAAATCTTTAAAACGAATATCACCTACCGCTGTACCAGTTTCTTGAATTGGCCCTGCTGCTAGTTCGGCTGCGTTTTTATAAAGTCCATCTGTGACATATCCATAAAATTGACCTACTGGTTGTCCTTCTGTAGTTCTGCTAATGGTATATAAGTCAAATTGTACTTTTCCCAACAATGATTTACCAACCCCTTGAAAACGAGTCAACTCATTATTATACTTTGAAAATATAATAGAAGTATCCCATTTAAAATTAGGTGTAGAAAAATTTCTAGTATTGATCGAAATATCGATTCCTTTGGTTTTAATCTCACCTGTATTTAAATAAAAATTTTGTGCACTTTGGTTCGATTCATCATTGATTTGTTTGGTCAAGAAGTTTGATGAGGTTTTGATGTAATAATCAACATCCAGTTTTACTGCATCATTAAAAATCCCAACCTCAATACCCAAGTTTAATGACTTAAGTGATTCCCATTTAATATCAGGATTTCCCAAATTGTCAATCGTAGGGGAAGTACCTCCAAAAGGCGAGGCGATTAAAGACAAAATAGTTTGGTATCTATTAGCTGGAATATTTTGATTTCCTACAGCACCATAACCCGCTCTCAATTTTAAATAATTGATGTATTTATTATTAGTCAAGAAATCTTCATTACTTACTGTCCATGCTCCAGAAAACGCAGGAAAATACCCCCATTTATTATTTGGTCCAAAATTGGAAGAAGCATCGGCTCTTAAAGAAGCTGAGAAAGAATACCTGTCCGAAAACCCATAATTAAATCTAGAAATATAAGAACTCATAGACCATCTCCCCGATCCGTTCCCATTTAGAGCGGTATCAATATCCCCAATATCCAGGTTATTAAAATTGCTAGTTAAAAATTGACCCGATCTAAAACCACTTAAATATTCGTATCTACTTTCTTGGGATTCTTGTCCAAGTAATACTGTAAAATTGTGTTTTTCATTGATCGATTTATTGTAGGTAAAATAATTTTTTACATTCCAATAAAAACTTTGATCTTGTTGTTTGTAGGATCTATTCAAAAGTTCCGTAACATTTCCTAAAGTATAGCTCGGTGCAAACGAACTATTTTTACCAAAATTCAAGTCGTAACCCAATTCTGATCTAAAAACCAAACCCTTTACTAGATTAATGTCTGAAAACAAGTTTCCGTTAATTTTATAGCGTTGTGTGGTTGCGTTATTAAATTCAGCTAATGCGATTGGGTTGCTTGCCTCATTGGCAGATGACCCTAAATTGCCTGTAGGACCTGCAAAAGAACCATCAGCATATCGAACAGGTAACTCTGGTGATTGTCTCAAAGTATTCATTACCAATCCTCCTCTGTCATCATTTCTTACCACCCTTTGGGTTGATTTACTTAATGACATATTATTTCCTATTTTTAACCAAGATTTCACTTTGGAATCCACATTCAAACGCAAGGATAATCTATTGAAATCAGAATTCAATACAATCCCTTCTTGATCAAAATAATTCAAAGAAGTATAATATCTTGTCCCATCCTTTTCACCAGAAACTGAAAGTTGATGATTGTAAATCGTAGCATTTCTAAAAAGTTCATCCTGCCAGTTTGTTCCCTTCCCTAATAAATCTGGGCTTTGGTATTGAAACGGAACAGCTTCTCCATTTAATTGATATACTTTTGCTTGGTATTTTGCGTATTGAGGCAAATCCAAAACAGATACAAATTTGGTTGCTTGTTGCATACCTACATAGGTTTCATAACTCACGATTGATTTCCCTTTTTTACCGCTTTTTGTGGTAATCAACACAACTCCATTGGCACCATTTGCACCATAAATGGCAGTTGCCGATGCATCTTTTAGAATATCGATTGACTCAATATCCGAAATATTCAAACTTGATAATGCCGAGTTTTTCGTTTGCCCATTTCCTCCTCCTAACGCGCTAAATGAAAATGAATCATTATTCTTATCCGCAAAAATCGGAGTTCCATCAATCACATACAAAGGTTCGTTTCCATTGATTGAAGTTATCCCTCTAATTTGAACTGAAATCCCTCCTCCAGGTGTTCCTGAATTTTGAGTTACATTGACACCAGCCGCTTTTCCTATAAGGGCTTGATCAATAGAAGTAAATGGTTTATCTTGCAGTTCTGAGGCTTTTACAGATGAAATTGCTCCAGTAATGTCTTTCCTTTTTGAAGTACCATAACCTACTACCACAACCTCATTAAGATTTTGAGAATCTTCAATCATAACAATCTGCATATTGTTTACTGCAGTTTGAGTAGTTGTTTTAAAACCGATATAGCTAAAAGTTAGCTTTGATTTAGCCGATACATTATTTAAAACAAACGCACCTTCAAAATCTGTACTTGTACCCTTTTTTGTCCCTTCGACTATGACACTAACACCTGGGAGTGGTAGACCTCCTGATGTAACTTTACCTTTAACCGTTTGTGCAAAGAAATGACTTCCCGACATAAACATAATTAGTAACAATAGCCTTTTTAATGTTCTTTTCTTCATAAAAATTGTTGGTTTGGAATTGATTAATATTTTAAATTGGTTAGTTAAAAACTGCATCAAAAACCTATCTGGCCATTTCATTACAAATGGTAATTTATAGCGAGATGATTATGCTGAAATTTTCTTATCTAAAATAGAGGGACAGAGAGCGGTATCATAAAACAGATGTTGCATCTTATAAGATATTTGATGCACAAATGCGCTAAAACCAACAAACAATGGATTTTAAGATTCTATGATTACGCTTTGCAATGTGTTTTTATGATAAAAAACAGTGCTTTTTTTTAATCTTATATTAAAAAATAACGTTTATAAAAATAGATAGTGCAAAATAATCTAAGTAAAAACAGGAGAATTGACTCAATATAAACCTTCTTTAAAAACGAAATAGAGCAGCAATCAAAACCATTATTTTTGTTTCAGTAAAAAAATTTTATTATCTCATTTTGCTTAAAAAACAATAAATCAAGTTAATGAAGGTTTAAAAAAATTTCCTATACATTATATTCGATATTTATATTTTTATCATAAACAAAAAATCGAATGGATAAAAATTACTTTTTACCCATTCGATTTTATTCAAACTTAACAATCTGATTTATATAAAGTATTTAGTCTTTATTACCCATTCCTTGTCTAGGCAGGTGGCCGTACTTATTTTTATAACACTTCGCAAAATAGGACGGGGACGTAAACCCTACTTTAAAGCTAATTTCGTTCATGTTATTATTCCCTTGTTCAATCAATACTCGTGCTTTTTCAAGTCGTACATTTCGAATAAACTCACTTACAGTAACACCTGTTAATGCTTTAATTTTTCGATACAATTGACTCCTACTTAAAAATACTTTAGAAGATAGAAGCTCAACACTCAATTGCGAGTCACTAATGTTTTCATTAATATAACTTAATGTTTTTTGGATAAATTCATTGTCCAATGTGGTTGTATGCTCTTTTCCTTGATTCGTTATCCCTGTATAAAATTTATTAAACATAATTTGTCTACTAGAGATCAATTGAGCCAAACTCGACTTTAAAATATCTAAATCAAAGGGCTTACTTAAATAAATATCAGCACCAGAATCGATACCTTCTAGCCTGTCTTTCACCATCGCTTTTGCAGAAAGCATTAATAACGGTATGTGACTAGTTTTCAAGTTTCCCTTGATGTTTTTACACAATTCCAATCCATCCATAACAGGCATTATCACATCCGTAATAATTAAATCCGGCAACTTCTGTAGAGCTAAATCATATCCTTTTTTTCCGTTTTCGGCCACAATCACTTTGTATTGTTTTCTCAATTCTTGTTTTAAGTAATTACGAAGCCCTGAATTATCTTCGACAATTAAAACAGTAAAAGCTTTGTCTTCTTCGGGTGTCTCGGCAGTTTGGAATTCAACACCTTCGGGCGCTATAAAATTCTTGCTTTTTATGGAATCTAAATGAAATACTTCGTTGCTTACCTCAGCTTGATCATAAAAATGTTTGCCAATTGGTAACGTTACGGTAAATTTTGTTCCTTCGTCCTGCTTGCTATCCACCCCTATTATTCCTTGATGGAGTTCTACAAATTCTTTAACAACTTCTAGTCCTATTCCCGTGCTACCGTAGTACACTTTATTCAAATTATTAACTTGATAAAAGCGATCAAAAATTCTTTTTAAATCCTTCTTAGCAATACCTGCACCAGTGTCTGTAACAACTATCGAAAAACTAGGCACTACATTTCCATCAATTAAAAGTGCCTTTTCGACTTTTTCAATGGCAACACTTATTAGACCGTTGTCAGGAGTAAATTTGAAGGCATTCGAAATAATATTAAAAATAATTTTCTCTAACATTTTAGGATCTAGCCAATCATTAAGTTTTTCTAATGGCGATTCGAAAATAATTTTGATTTTTCTATTTCGTGCTTCTTCATCAAAATAGCTAATGATTTCTTTTGTGAAACTGATTACTTCGACTTTCTTAACCTGTAAAATGATTTTATTAAACTGTAACTTATTAAAGTCCATTAACTCATTAATTAACCTTGAAAGTCGATCTGAACTCTTATGAATTGTTTTGAGCTTGTCAAAAACTTCCTTAGATATGTCTTCATTTTTATTTTTAAGAATATCTTCTAATGGGTTTATTATTAGGGTAAGTGGTGTTCTAAATTCATGTGAAATATTAGTGAAAAACTGTAATTTTTTATTATTTAATTTCTCTAACTGAATTGCTTTTTCTCTTTCCAAAACAATAGCTTGTTTTGCCTTAAATTTGTTCTGATAAATTCCATTCAAATACAATAACACAAAAACAAGAAGCCCGATGTATAAAAAATAGGCCAAATACGATCTCCACCAGGGTGGTAAAACACGAATATGCAGCACTACAGGCTTGGAACTCCATATGCCTGCTTTATTTGCCGCTTTTACTTTGAAAGTATATTCTCCAGCCTCAAGATTAGTATATGTTGCTGTTCTATTATTGCCCACATAGTTCCAGTCTTTTTCAAAACCTTCTAAATAATAAGCGTATTCGTTTTTACCTGGATAATTGTAATTTATCCCTACATATTCGATAGTGAATACTGATTGTGAATGATCGAGTGTTAAGGATTTTGTCTGATATATTACTTTTTTTAATGGTGAGGATTCGGCACCAGGAACCACTGATTTATTGAATAACTTAAAGTCGCTAAAATATAACGACGGCTCTTTTTGGGTTTTCTTTATTTGATTGGGATTGAAATAAATTAGTCCCTCATAGCTCCCAAAATACAACATGCCGTAGCCATCTTTAAATACAGCATTGTTGTTGAATTCATTTACTAATAACCCATCATCCATAGTAAAATTAACAATCGTTTTATTTTTAAAATCAAGTTTTGAGAGACCTAATCCACCACTAACCCACAAACAATCATTAGCATCAGTTACGATGGAGCGAATCGATTTTTCCTTAAAATCAGGAAAATCATTATAATTAAAGAACTGCCTTTTCTTTTTGTCATAGCTAAACAAGCCACCTCCATCAGTACCTATCCAAATGGTCTTGTCGTTTGACTCGTAAATCGATAAAATAGTTTGAATACTGTTGTGTTTTTTGAAGTTTTTAATCATTTGATTTTTCATCGAAATGACAGTATACGAACCTCCATCGTTTATTTTTACTTGATACAATCCTAGGATAGTTCCCACCCACAAAACATCATCAGAATCCACAAAAACTTTTCGAACATAGGCTAGACTAGCGTCGTCTTTAAATACGTTTTCAAAATTGCAATGAAAAAATTTATTTTGAACAGAATCAAAATAGTGCAACCCTTTGACAAATGAACCGATCCAGATTCTTCCCTTGGAATCCTCTGTAAAGCTAAATATGCGATTCGATAGTAATCCTTTTGTATTCGATGTATTGTAATTTACAAATTTCTTTGTACCAAACTTCAGGAAAAAAATCCCCTGATTCCAACTCCCAAGCCAAATATTTTGTTTGCTATCTATAAAAATAGTCTGAATATCATTAGCCGTTAATCCTGCATAATAACTTTGATTAATGCTGTTTACATGAACAAAACTCTTTTTTTCTGGATCAAAAACATCAATTCCTCCTCCTTCTGTACTTATTAATAAATTCCCCAATTTATCTTTTGCGACAGCGGTAACCGAGCTAGTTTGTAAGGAATTATCATTATTTAATAACGACTCAACCGTATTAAACTTAGTGTTAGGCTTATCAAATACGCCCACTCCTTTATTGTAGTACCCTATCCAAATGCGGCTTTCCTTATCCTCATATAAAGACCAGACGGAATTTGATTTTAAACTATAATTATCATATTTACTATGCAAATACTTTTTAATGATCGCGCCTGAATTATCTACAGTTATTAACCCATCATTCTCAGTTCCACAAACAATAATATTTTGACTGTTTTTTATAATCGAAAGTACCTTGTGTTTTGTGATTGGAAAATTTTGAAATTGATACGTATCATTGTCAATTTTTATTTTAAATAAACCGTCCGATGTTGTTCCTATCCATATGAAATCATTTTTATCAACTACCATTGATTCAATCGATTCTGTTACCGGTATTTTCTTGAACTTATCTTTAAAAATTGGCTTAATTTGATAGTTTGAATCGAAATAGAACATTCCGAAATTTGATCCAAAAAAGACAACCCCTTTTTTATTTTTAGCAAAATCTTTAATTTGAAAGTCCTTCAAATTAATAAGCCTCGATTCTATTTTTTTGGCTTTTAATGTTTTTTTGTTCAACAGTATTAAACCGTAACCATAGGTTCCCAGTATCAAATTACCTTGATTATCTTGAATGATACATTTTACAGTTATAGGCTCAGCATACCCTTTAGCAACGACATCTTCAATCTTAATTTTAGTAAATTGATCACTATCCCGATTGTACAAACACAACCCCTCATCTGTACCTATCCAGAGATTATTTTTGTCATCAACATAAGTTGCATAAATAACATTACTATTTACAGATCCTGATTTTTTTAGATTGTATTCATAGCCTATATAGTTCACTCCGTCGTAACGATACAAACCTGCTCCATTTGTACCAATCCACGTAAACCCATAATTATCTTGGACTATTGAAGACACTGCACGTTTTGAAGTTCCTTCTTTAATTATTCTAAACTGGTAGTTTTCGAATTTATTTTGAGCAAACAAAACATTCGAAAACACTAACCAAAAGAATAACTGCCATTGTAATTTATGTATTGCCATTATAGTATAGTTATTAATCCTAATATATTTCAAATATAAATTGTAAGTTTTAATGTTGCCTACCGCAACTCATTTATTATTCATTATTTAAAAACAATTTCAAAACGCTGTTCTGCTATTGCATGGCAATGACTGCTTTTTTTATACTAAATCACTACCCCATTATACCTTCTTTTAAAAAAAATAACACCCAAAAAAACCATTTCCATCCAAGGATATCTTAGTGTATTACAACAGCAGATGGCACAAAAAACACTGCATAATACAATCTAATCCTTAAATAGAAATGGCTTTGAGCCGATTCCTTGAACAGACTACTTCAATTCAAAGCTCGAACTCAATCCTTCAATCGAATTTCCACCAACCATGATATTAAACAAACCACTTTCAACTAAAAATTCTCCTGCATTATTATAAAACCCTAATTCTTTATCGGTCAAATTAAACTCAATTGTTTTTGTTTCCCCCTTATTTAACACTATCAATTCAAACCCTTTTAATTCTTTTACTGGTCGCGCTATACTTGCCACGGCATCATTTACATACAATTGCACAACCTCTTTACCATCATATTGTCCCATATTTGACACTTCAACTGAAACTTTTACTTGCTCCCCTTTTTTAGGAGTTGTGTTACTAATTTTTAGATTGGCATACTTAAAATTAGTATAACTTAATCCAAAACCAAAAGGATATAAAGGTGTTTTTTCGACATCAATATAATGTGACCAAAAAACATTACTATCTTTATCTATAGGTCTTCCCGTTGAATAACTATTGTAATAAATAGGACATTGCCCTACATTTCTAGGAAACGACATTGGCAATTTACCACTTGGATTATAATCCCCATACAACACTTGAGCTACCGCATTTCCAGTTTGTGTACCTAACTGCCATGCCTCAACAATAGCAGGAATAGTAGCCGAAGCCCAAGGCAATGCTAAAGGACGCCCATTATTTAAAACCAAAACTACTTTCTTATTTACTTTGTAAATCTCTTCTAGTAATTGTTGCTGATTCCCTGGCAAACCCAGCTCAGTCCTACTGCGACCTTCCCCGCTTTGAAAACCAACTTCTCCAAGAACCATAACCACTACATCTGACTCTATTGCTGCTTTTTTGGCTGCTTCAAATCCAGAGAAATCAGTTGAATTTATTTGCACTTCCTGTACAAAGAGTTGTTTTCCGACCGACACATCGGTTCCTTTTTCATACACTAATTTATTGTTTTTGTACTGTTGCATTCCCTCTAAAACAGAAACAGCAGTATCATCATCGGCAGCAATTCTCCAACTTCCTAACGGACTATTTTTATCATTAGCCAAGGCTCCTATTATCGCAATTTTTAATCCAGATTTTTTTAATGGCAATAGACTTCCTTCATTTTTTAATAAAACAATCGATTTCTTGGCCATGTCTAGTACCGCATCATTGTTTGCTTTGTTCCCTATTGTTGCTTTTTCACGGAATTCATCACAATATTTATAGGGATCATCAAACAGACCCAACTCAAATTTTACTCGAAGTATACGGCGAACTGCATCATCAACTACACTTTCTTTTACAGTACCCTTTTTTACTAATCCTACTAATTCTTTTACATACAGATGTGACTCCATATCCATATCTGATCCTGCAATAGCTGCCTTAGCTGATGCATCGGCACCATCTTTAGCATACCCATGAGTAATCATTTCGCCTATTGAAGCCCAATCAGAAACCACAAACCCACTGAACTTCCAATTTCCCTTTAATATATCCCTTTGTAAAAAACTATTTCCGGTTGCAGGAATTCCATTCAAAGTATTAAATGAATTCATAAAAGTACGCACACCCGCTTTAACTGCTGCTTCAAAAGGAGGTAAAACCGTATTGTATAATTTAGAATTGCTCATATCTACTCCATTATACTCTTTACCTGCTTCAACAAAACCGTATCCTGCAAAATGTTTAGCACAGGCGGCAATGGTATTAGGCGCATCTAATTTTTCACCTTGAAAACCTTTTACTCTAGCTTCGGCAATCTTACTTCCTAAATATGGGTCTTCACCTGCTCCTTCCATTACTCTACCCCATCGGGCTTCATTTGAAACATCGACATTAGGACCAAATGTCCAATTTAAACCAGATGCCGAAGCTTCGTCTGCGGCTACAGCAGCTGATTTTTTAATAGCTTCTAAGTCCCAACTAGCAGCTTCAGCAAGCGGAATTGGGCTAATTGTTTTGTATCCATGAATGACGTCAAACCCAAAAATCAACGGAATACCTAGGCGCGACTCTTCTACGGCTATTTTCTGTACTGCGCGAACTTCTTTCACTCCACGTACACTAAGCATCGAACCAACCCAGCCTTTCTTTAAATGGTTGTACTTTTCTTCTTCCGAGCCAACCTCTGGTTTTGGTCCTGTAAAATCCCATGAGCCATTATATTGATTCATTTGTCCTACTTTCTCCTCCAGCGTCATTTCTTTTATTAACAAAGAAATGCGTTCTTCTATTGTTTTACTTTTATCTAAATATTTTTTAGATTGTGCGTGACCAAAAAATGAAATAGTAAGCGAAAAGAATAACGCTACGTAAGTTGGTTTCCTCATTATTTTTATAATTATATAAGTTTAAGATTTTAATGTTGTTTATTAAATGCAAAAAAAAACACCTGATGCGACGTAGGTAAAGGACTAATCAACGAAGTACTTGTTTAGCGCTATCATAATAAGACCATCTCTTTAATAATGTACTACCATATTATACATTCAATTTTAGATACTAAAGGAAAAAGAACTAAAATTATTGAGGAGAAGACACCCTATTTTTTTATCAACACATTAATAAATAACTAGTTGTAAATATAGTTTTAAAGCTATTTTATTAATAGAATATTTGAAGCACGGTATAAAACATATGTTGCAGATACATGCAAAAAATGGAAAGGCAACCATTTTTATCTTTTAAAATCTAAACTCACACACAGTACTCCTTTTACTATTATAAAAAATAAAATAGCAATCCAACTGCAATCCATCCAAAGAGATTTAGCCATAAAACTGCTCCTTCATAGCAATAAAAACATCCATTTTGTATTTTTTTTGTAGCTGCATTGTTGCGAAATAAAAGCATATTTCATGTTTCCTATTCCCAAATAATGTCTAACTTTTTTGGAGACAGTCAAATTTCGAGGCATTTTTTTTATTCCTTTTACAACTACTTATTTTAGAAACATTTAATTAGAAAAAAACTCCTGAAAAAAAATTCTAATCGGAAAATCACAAATAGCATTGTAAAAACTACATCGTTTTCGGATATTTATTAAAAAATCATCAGTAAATTAGCCAAATAATTAATATCCTATAATTATATGCGTGCATAGTAAATAATATAGCTGTAATTATTTTTTTATCTTTAAATTAGCCTAAATTTTTGGAAAAATAAAACCATGAAAATAAAAATAACTGGAATAGGAAGTTATATTCCTGAAAAGAAAGTAAGCAATACCGATTTTGGTAATCATATTTTTTTAAATGAAGACGGAACACCATTTGGGAAACCAAATGAAATTATAATTAATAAATTTAAAGGGATTACAGGAATTGAGCATAGACGATATGCCGAAGATCAGTATACCTCATCAGATCTTGCCTTCTTTGCTTCTCAAAAAGCGATAGCAAACGCAGCAATAGACCCAGAAACGATTGATTATATTATTTTCGCACACAATTTTGGTGATGTAAAAAGTGGCACATCTCAATCGGATATGTTACCTAGTTTAGCAACACGAGTGAAAAATAAATTACAAATAAAAAACCCTAAATGTGTCGCCTACGATATTCTTTTTGGATGTCCTGGATGGATTGAAGGCGTATTACAAGCTAATGCTTTTATTAAATCTGGCATGGCCAAACGTTGTTTAGTTATCGGGTCTGAAACATTATCTAGAGTTGTAGACGACCATGATAGAGATTCGATGATCTATTCGGATGGTGCTGGTGCCTCGATAATAGAAGCTTCAGACGATGAAACTGGATTACTTTCTTATGAAAGTGGAACTTATGCTATGGACGAAGCTAATTATTTATTTTTTGGACCATCCTACAATACGGAACTAGATCCTGACACGCGATACATAAAAATGCATGGTCGTAAGATTTATGAATTTGCCCTAACTACTGTTCCAGCTGCAATGAAAAGCTGTTTGGATAAAAGTGGTCTTGGAATTGATGATGTAAAGAAAATTCTTATTCATCAAGCCAATGAAAAAATGGACGAAGCGATCATACAACGTTTTTACAAACTTCATGACAGACCAGTACCCCAAGACATAATGCCTATGAGTATTCATGAATTAGGAAATAGTAGTGTAGCTACTGTGCCTACTTTATTTGACTTATTAATTAGAGGTGAAATAAAAGATCAAAAAATCAATAAAGGAGATATTCTTCTTTTTGCTTCTGTTGGAGCTGGAATGAATGTAAATGCCTTTATTTATAGATATTAATATTTCGAAACATATTTATAAAAGGCCACTATTCTCATATAATAGTGGCCTTTTTATTTATAAATGATTCAACATGAAACAAACTGAGTTGAAATCTGCAATAGAAGAAATATATCTTTGTACATTTGCACTTTGGATAAACTATAACAAAAATGTACGAAAAAACGTTTCCTAATAAAAGATTCAAACATACTTTAGAATTTTTAAACAAACACATTTCAACTACAGAAAGCATTCTAGATTTAGGCGTTGAAAATCCTTTTTCAAAAATCATGAAAGAAGATGGCTATACTGTAAGAAACACTACTGGTGAAGATTTAGATCTTGATCAATCTATATTTTCAAAAGAAAAACAAGATGTAGTTACTGCATTTGAAATCTTCGAACACTTATTGAATCCGTTTACCATTTTAAGTGAAATAAAATCAGGCAAACTTTTTATTTCGATCCCAATGCGATTGTGGTTTTCTCCAGCATACCGAAGTAAAACGGATATGTGGGACAGACATTACCACGAATTTGAAGATTGGCAACTCGATTGGTTATTAGAAAAAACAGGCTGGAAAATCATCGACAGACAAAAATGGACTAATCCAGTAAAGAAACTTGGAATCCGCCCTTTATTGCGCTATTTCACTAATAGGTATTATATTGTTTATGCCGAAAAGATAAAATAATGAATTACTACGTAGTTATTCCCGCACACAACGAAGAGGCACTTATTACTTTAACATTGGAATCCTTGATTTCTCAAACACTATTGCCAAAAAAAGTAGTGATTGTTAATGATAACTCAACTGATAAAACGGCAGAGATTGTTTTGGCTTTCGCCAAAGAACATCCGTTTATCACATTAGTCAACAAAGAGTCAAGCGCCATTCATTTACCAGGAAGCAAAGTTATCCAAGCATTCAACGCTGGTTTAGAATCACTAGATGATCAGTATGATATTATGATGAAAGCGGATGCCGATCTAATTTTTCCAAATAATTATTTTGAAACAATTGTCAAGCATTTTCAATCAGACTCCACTATTGGTATGGCTGGAGGCTTTTGTTATATTGAGAAAAATGGAGAATGGATTCTAGAAAATTTAACAGATAAAGATCATATTCGTGGTGCGTTAAAAGCATACAGAAAAGAAACATTCAAACAAATAGGTGGACTAAAAGCACAAATGGGTTGGGATACGGTTGATGAATTACTTTGTAAATTCTATAATTGGAAAGTAGTCACTGATGCTACTTTACATGTAAAACATTTAAAACCTACTGGCGCTAATTATAGTAAAACGGCTCGTTACAAACAAGGGGAAGCGTTTTACACTTTAGGCTACGGTTTTATCATTACTGCAATTGCATCAGCAAAACTGGCAATGATGAAAAAGAAGCCCCTCCTATTTATCGACTATCTAAGCGGTTTTTGGAAAGCAAAATCAGCAAAAACGCCTTTAATGGTTACAAAAGAACAAGCACGATTTATTCGAAAGTATCGTTTAATGAAAATGAAAGAGAAATTAATTGGTTAATTGCTCTATTCTAAAAAGCCTGAACTCATAACACATAACTCATAACTTATAACTATTTTTGACTATATTTTAAAACTATGATGCTCATTCGATATTTATCACAAGTAGGGAAATATTTCTTAATGTTAGGGGAGATTTTCAATAAACAAACCAAATGGTCTGTAATGAAAAAACTTATATTTAAGGAAATAGATGATTTAATCATTGGTTCTCTTGGTATTGTTGCCTTTATTTCATTTTTTGTTGGTGGAGTTGTTGCTATACAAACAGCATTAAACTTGACCAACCCTTTAATACCAAAGTACTTAATAGGGTTCGCTACTCGTCAATCTATTATTTTAGAATTTGCACCCACGTTTATCTCTGTGGTAATGGCAGGAAAAATGGGATCATTTATCACATCGAGTATTGGAACCATGAGAGTAACGGAACAAATAGATGCACTTGAAGTGATGGGCGTAAACTCATTAAACTATTTAGTTTTCCCTAAGTTAATGGCTTTATTATTATATCCGTTCCTTATTGGGATTGCTATGTTTCTAGGAATACTTGGTGGTTATATTGCTAGTGTTTATGGTGGTTTTGGTAGTAGTGCTGATTTTATAGATGGTATACAACGAGAATTCATACCCTTTCATATTGCTTATGCTTTTATAAAGACCTTTATTTTTGCATTGCTATTGGCAACTATTCCTTCTTTTCATGGTTATTATATGAAAGGTGGAGCACTTGAAGTAGGAAAGGCAAGTACAGTATCATTTGTTTGGACTTCCGTAACCATTATTTTGATGAATTATATTTTAACACAATTACTCTTAACGTAATGATAGAAGTAAAAAACATAGAAAAATCATTTGGTGGTGTCAAAATTCTTAAAGGAATATCAACTGTTTTTGAAACTGGTAAAACCAATTTAATTATAGGGCAAAGTGGTTCTGGAAAAACGGTTTTGTTAAAAAGTTTACTTGGTATCCATCAGCCGGAATCTGGGAAAATTTGTTTTGATGGTAGAATATATTCGGAACTCGAAGCAGATGAAAAAAGAGAGTTAAGAACCGAAATTGGAATGGTTTTCCAGGGCAGTGCTTTATTTGATTCCATGACTGTTGCTGAAAATGTGGGTTTCCCTTTGAAAATGTTTACTAGAGACAACGGAACTAAAATCCAAGAACGTGTAGATTTTGTTTTAAAAAGAGTCAATCTTACTGACGCTCATAAGAAACTCCCATCAGAAATATCTGGAGGAATGCAAAAGCGTGTGGCTATTGCCCGTGCCATTGTAAACAACCCTAAATACTTGTTTTGTGATGAACCAAACTCTGGATTGGATCCAAACACTGCTATATTAATAGATAATTTGATTAAAGAGATAACGGAGGAATACAATATCACTACCGTTATAAATACACATGATATGAATTCAGTGATGGAAATCGGAGAACGCATCTTATTTCTTAAAAATGGATTAAAAGCTTGGGAAGGAACAAAAGAAGAAATTTTTAGAACAGATAATCAAGCAGTAGTTGATTTTGTCTACTCTTCTAATTTATTCAAAAAAGTAAGAGAAGCGTATTTGAAGGAATAAATAAAAATACCATTTTAATAAAAAACGGACTTTGATTTAAAAACCAAAGTCCGTTTTTTATTATTAACTAGGTAATAACTCTACCTCAGCATTTGGATTAAAAAGATACAATTTTCCAGAGTTAATTTCTAAACATTCAAACCTTTTAGTTCTTATTGCAATTTTCTTAAAAATCTTTCCATTTTGAATTCTAAAAACACTGCCATATGGAATTTCAAAAATATAATTTTTATCATTTTGTTTATCAAATTGCTTTAATGCTAAAGACAAATTAGCATCTGTATCACTACTAGCAGTTGGATTTTTAAAATGTCTAGCTATTAACGGTAATAAATGATTTGGAAAAATCTCAGGACGAATAAAAGGAACCATGAGTTGTTGAAACGAATATTTCCATTCTTGACCATGAGGTTTTATATTTCGACCAAACTTTTCAAAGGCCACCAAATGTCCTATCTCATGTATTAATGTAATTAGGAACTTATATTTATTCAAGCTAGAATTAACAGTAATCTCATGTTTACCATTTAATCCTTTTCTATAATCACCATGACGAGTTTGTCGCTCATTTACAATCTTAAGATGTACTTGATTCGCAACAATCAATTCAAAAACTGGTTTTACAGCATGTTCAGGAATATATCTAGCTAGAGTTTCGCTCAAAATAGTTGTTAATTTATGGGTTTGTAGAAGAAACTTCTAGTACTTTCCCGTTGTAATATTTATTTCCAGTCAATGTAAAATTGAAAATATAGTCCGCCATTTCACTTGCAGATATCGGAGCTTGATATCCTGGAAAAGCTTCAGCCAACATTTCTGTTTGAACTGAACCCAATGCCAAAACATTAAACGAAATTCCTCTTTCTTTATATTCCTCAGCAAGTAATTCAGAAAGCGTTATAACCGCTCCTTTACTAGAGCTATATGCCGCTAGTCCAGCAAACTTTAGGCTTCCTTGAATTCCACCCATAGAACTTATTGTTACTACATGACTCCCTTTTTGTAAATATGGCAAACAAATACGAGTTAAATTTGCAACCCCAAAAACATTGACTTTATAAACAGCTTCAAAATCATCTTGAGTTGTTTCTGAAAAAGGTTTCAATAACAAACTTCCCGCATTATGAACAATAGCGTCTACTTTTTTCCATGAACTAGAAAGAAAATCTTTTACACTATCTAAATCTGATTCATTTGATAAATCAACTGATAGACAGCTTATGTTTTTATGTTCTATAAGGATACGTGGGGTTTTTCTAGAGAGAGCCAATACTTGATGTCCTGCATTTGCAAATAACAAAGCCAACTCATACCCTATTCCTCTACTTGTACCTGTTACAATAATATTTTTCATTTAGCAAAAATAAACAAATCCATTAAAAAGTACTATTTAAAACAAGCGATTATTTTTAATCTAAATATAAAAAAATCTCAAATTATTTTTATTTTTGCAAAAAAAATAACGCTACTAAATTCCTTTAAAATGACCGAAAACATCCCATTAGAAATTGCGTCAATTCAAGACATCGACGGTGTTTTATCATTACAAGAATTATATTTAGTTTCTAATTTAACAGAAGCCGAAAAAGAATTTGGTTTTGTGACAACGCCATTTACAATTGCTCAGTTGACTCAAGTCATAGAAAATAAAGGTTTATTTATTGCCAAAGACAATCAAAAAGTCATCGCTTATATTTTTGCAGAAAGCTGGGCTTTTTTTAACCAATGGCCTATTTTTAACTACATGAGTTCCTTATTTCCAAATCTTACTTTTCAAGATTTTAATCCCATTACTACAACCAATAGTTTTCAATACGGTCCTATATGCATTCATGCGGACTATCGTGGCAAAGGATTAATCAGACCTCTTTTTGAATTCATGAGAAGCCATATTGTGGAAAGATATCCATTGGCTTTGACATTTATCAATAAAAAGAATATCCCTTCCTTAAAAGCCCATAGTGAAAAATTACAATGGACTGTTATTGGCGATTTTCAATTCAATAGTAATGACTACTTCATTATGACTTACGACATGAAAAAAGCTATCTTATAGAAGGAATAAAATATCAATCAAATAAACTATCTAATATATTTTTTAAAAACTTTATAGCTTTGTAAACAAGCCATAACGATAAAGAGCATTGGAATTATAACAGGCATTAAGTATTTAGAGAAGCTATCTGCGTTTTGAGATATTGTATTCAAGAAAAAAACCAAAGCTAGCATTCCTAAAAAAGTTCCTATTAGCGTTCCTAGAATGTAAAAAAACTTCCATTTTCCATTCACATGAATATATTTTCCATTTATCAAATACAAATTCCAACCCGTCCAAAAGGGAAGTTGCAAAAAGTTAATGCTACTTAAAAATAAACCGATTACAACAGGAGAATAGATAATGTATTTTTCTAAATAATGTTGATTCGAAACAGATTGAGTAGAATGAGAGTAGAAGGAATAGGCCAAAAGCAATAAAAAGAAAACACCAAAGATGTCAATTACCTTCATTAATTTTTTATTATTGGCTAATTTAGCAGCAAAAATTAAAGTGAAATAAATAACCAGAGATTCAATAACAATAACCCCCAATAAATATAAAAGTAAATTATTTATTCCAAATTCAGTGTAAATTTCAAAGCCTATAAAATTCAAATATCCCAGTGGAATAGAACCCAAAAAGCTCACAACAAACCCCACAAGAATATTCTTTATTATTTTCATTGCTGTTAAAAATTGACAATTTTATTGCTCTGTTCTAGATGCAATCTGTATTCTTTCATACCTTCTTTGTGAGCCAGATATGGCACGCCTTTTTTATTGTTGGCAACACTAATTTCAAACATATAGCTAATGTGTCGTGACAATTCTTTCCAAGCAAAAAACAAAGAATGTTTGGGATCATAAATGTGAGTTGGTTCACTAGCAGCTCCATTTAATTCCACTATCGAAAAGTTTTTTCCGTTTTCCAATTCTTCAATCGTATTATACATGACATCCAATCTACCAAAATAAAAGCCTGGTATTTGCAAACACATTTCATTAATAACGGCTTCCAATTTTGGAGTTATCCAGTCACTCCCATCAATAAACTTAGCCCCTCTGGCATGATTGCCGTAGGGAACAAGATTTATTTTTTCCCCTACAGCTAAAACGGTTAATAAACGATTACCGTATTCCTGCTGTAGTACTTTTAATTGCAATTCATAACGCGGATTTTCCTTTATTAACTCTTCGATTGTTGCAATACCGTTTCCTGTAATAATTAAAAATTCTTTGGAAACAATTCCTGTAATTTTTCCTGATTTTTGATTGGGGTATCGTACATAGAAAATCCCCACTTCATTTTGAAACGGAATTAAGTCTTGGATTACATAATCAAAATTGGCTTTGGAGGCATATTGCTTTAAATCAGTAATAGTTTCAATTTTCTTAACTCCTGAACCACGCAAACCAATATCAGGTTTAGCGATCAAAGGATATTTTATCCCCGAGGATTTAATTGTATTTTCTATTGATTCTAATGAAGTCCCTTCTCTAATTAATTCCGTTTTGGGATAATATTTTTGAGGGATTAAATCATAAATCGCTTTTTTAGATTCCATAATAAATCCTCCATTTTTTATCGTGGGATTAGACGCATTAAAGAAAAAAATTGATTTTGCTTTTATAGCGTAAAAGGCCCATTGAAAATAAATAGGAATATAGACCAATTGGAAAGGCCAATATTCCCAATGGGTTATCTTGTGTAGTAGTAATTTAGAATTTCTGTTAAATATCACTTAGGGTATTTTTAAATTATAATAAATGAAGTGCACGATTCTTTTTGGGATATTAAATCATAATGACGAATAGCGACCTTATTTTGTTCAGTTATGGCTTGCGTAATACTTAGCGTTTTCATTTCATTATTTCGATTGATAACCAACCCATTTTGATGATTGTCTTTATCTGTATAGCGATGATACTGGTACATTTCTTTTTCTGAAATTGCCCCATTCTCCTCCAAGAAGGTATAAAACAAATCTGCTCTTTCTTTTCTAATTTCATCGGGATACAAAGTAGCCGAAGACCAGATGTGTCTATCATCTGCATTTAAAACAACCTCCTCTTTTTTTAAACCGTTCCATCTTAATTGAAAAAGCGCCCCATTTTGAAATAAAACTAAAGTAAAAGGTTCAATGTTATCTAAATCAATCTCATTCCAGAAATCCTTTGGGGATACTTCGCTTATGATATCTAAAACAATTAAACCACGGCTTCTTCTATAGGGAAGCTTTGGGATATGTTTTTCATTGGCACCATTCAATAAAACCAAAATAGTCCCATCGTCATCCACTGCGTACCAAGTCCCTCCCGCTTTTGGGTCTTTTGGATAAATGACATTTTTGCCTTTTACTATGTAATTTTTGGGCTTAATTGCACTGGGCCTTATCACCTTTTCATCGCGATTGGAGGTAATGATGACTTTGTTATCCACTTTTACAAAACTTACTGTGCACATTGATTTCTATATTCAATTGTTGAACGTGCCACTCCAAAATTGACATCTACTTCAATAGTATCAATTTGTAAAATCGCCACTTTTATTAAAGCCTGATGATGGATACAATGTTCCAAATTATAAAGCAATTCTCTGAAATAATTACTCTCAATACGAAGCTCTTCACTATCAATTATTTGCTGTAATTCTAACTTTTTATTTTCTTTTTCCAATGAATTTTGGACCATTTTAATTTGAGATATGGCAAAATCAGTATCGGTTTGAATTAATTTGTTCCGTGGTCTTTTATCATAATTCACTATCCCCAAATTATAATTATTCTCAAGACACTGAAACATCTCGATAATGTGCCTCGTATGTTCGCCAATAGTAGAATCACTTAGCGAAACACAAGGCTTAGCATATTCAGAATCTGGGAGTTGAACAAGCAAATCTACCAATTCATTCAAGCTCGTATTTATAGAAGGTATCAGCATATTACAATTTTAATTTTAACAAATTGAGTATTGTATTCTTATTTTGATAAACCAAAAGAGAACAACAAATAAAGGTAATTAGAGCCAAAATAAAAAGAGTTCCCCCGTCATTTTGCACTTCTATACCCAAAACAAATAAATGAGATGCAATAGCACCTATCATTACTCCCATGCCTATTAATGCCCCAATCCAAGTTGTTTTTGGATACACAATTAAAATCGACGCTATCAATTCGGCAATCCCTGAGCCTATTCTTCCATAAGGTTCCATCCCTAAAGTAGAGAAAATATAAACACTTTCTTCGGCACCAGTAAATTTAAAATACAAAGTTTGAATTAGAATTACTGCAACAATAAGGCGCAATAACCAAGTTATCAGTGGTGATTTCATAATTTTATTTTTATTTAAAAAACTTCTTCCAGTTTGTATCGGCTTTTGCCTTCAAATTGGATTGATCTTTATTCCAGCTTTTCAATGTATTGTTAAAATAGGCATTATAAAACAAGTATAATTTACCTTCAACAATTTTAAATGTTGCGGGATCAATTTCGACTTTTTCACCAGAATCTCCCATTGCAAATGCACACCAACCTCCATATTGTGGTTCGTAAGTCATTGGGCTTTTTGCAAAAGCATCTTTGTTTTCTACTGATGAGAAATAATAATTCACTCCTTCATAAATAGATCCCAATTCTTTTTTCCCTTTTACTGCTTTACCTTGTTTAAAATAAGCAACAGGATCGTAGCCTTGAATAGCTACTTTCTTTTCTAGATTAAATTGTGTTAGTCTTTTACTCTCATTTTGTGCAAATGATAATAAAGAAATCAAACAAAATATTGCGGCAATTAAAATACGGTTTTTCATCTTACAAATCAATTAAAATATTATATTATACTGAATACTAACAACGTAAGCCCTTGTCAAACCATCTGGACGGATATCCCTAATTACAAATGGAGTTGCCATTGAGAGCTCTATACTATTATGATTATTTATTACATATGTGGTTAATAAATTCCCGTTAATAGTTAAACCATCTGACCCTTTTATTTTTTCTCTATCTCCCTGAATAGTCTCATAACTATCCTCTCCTAGATGATAAATAAATAAAACATTCGGTTTAAAGATAAATTTTTTATTGGCAGTTTTTAGCGTATAAGTTGTTCGAAACAATGCATCTGACCTACGTTCAAACCTATTTGTAGACGGAAAATCATTAGTGCCTGAAAACTCTTTAAAATAAGAGTTTTTATTATTATTTATTACTGGGATTTGAATAGCTGAATTAAAATCCCAATTATTATATTTAAAATTCCCTCCAATAAATAAATCATACGTTCCTAAACTTGATTGATAATCTAATGGCAGTGACTTTTCATCAATTTTTAAATCGGAATTTGTAAAAGGAATTTTAAAACCTAATAATGTACTCCATTGTTTATTATTCTTTGTTTCAAAGGTATAATTCCCTGACAGAAATGCATCTCCTAATGAAGTTGAAGTTCCAAATGCACCATTGGCACTAGAAAATGTCACCTTACTACTCAGCGACCAGTTTTCATTTATTTTTCTAGTATAGGAAATAAATGGAGAAAAATAGGTTACATCAGCCTCACCAGCACCAAAAACAGAAGCAATTCCTACACTATTTTTTAATTCTTTTTCGTCACTTTGAAAACCATGTCCTATTGAACATATTCCTGCATCACTACAACCTTGGGCGTAGCCAAAAGTAGAAACAGTAACCAGTATCAAAACAAAAAAATAATTTTTCATTTCTATTCTTTTAAAGATTTAGCAGCTGCAATCAAAAGATCATTTGTAATTCTATGTTTAAAATCTGGAGTAATAAATTCAAATTCGATTTCCTTATTTACATTCAAAATAAAAACAGAGGGAACGGGCAAAAAACTACTATTTACACCATCAGAACTTTTAGCCAACATAAATTTGTAATTTTCTGGAGCTTCAAAAGCAATTCCCATCGTTTTTGCAAGCTTTCCATTACTATCAGATAATAAAAGGTAATTTACTTTATCTTTTTCTACAGTAGCTTTCAAACTTGTTGGAGAATCTGGACTAATTGCTATTATTTGGTATCCTAAAGCTATTAATGCTGCTTCGGCTTCACCTAAAGCGGATAAATGTAGATTACAATATGGACACCATCCACCACGATAAAAAACTAAAACAGTTTTTTTATTACTAAATAGGGAGGCTAAATTAACATCTTGATTATCGACTGATTTCAAGATAACATCTGGAATTTTCTCACCAATTAACAAAGGTGAAATATCTGTTGCCGTTTTAGGCAATTCATTTTGGGCATTTACAAGCGATACTATTGCAAATAAAGCAAGGCTAAATAATTTTTTCATAGTGTTTCATTTTATTAATACAAAACTACTATGTAATTTAAGAAGCAATTGTCGCCTAGTTTGCAATTCAATAAAAATAACTACAAATTATTTATATCCGTAATAATTATTTCTTTTCTGTTGTAGGCAATTATACCGTTCGTTTCCATTTCATTCAATAACTGAGTAGCGGTTTGTCTTGAAGTACAAATGATTTGAGCAATATCGTTTTGAGTCAAATAATTTTCAATCACAATTCGGTTACCCGTTCTTTTTCCTTCGCTTTCACCCCAGTCTTTTAAAAACAATAGTAGTCTGGTTTTGGCATCTTTAGAAATCAAATTAGAGTAGCTATTTTTTATTCGCTTCATTTTCAAACCTACAAATTTAGTATAGGATAAAGCCAAACTAGGATTGCTCAATAATAGATCTTCAAAATCCGATAGTAAAAAACTGCAAATAGCTACATCATCAGATAATACTTTGGCATACTCATTGGCTTGATTGTCGGATTCTAAAGTTAGTTCCCCAAACAAATCGCCTTTTTGAATAATGTCTTTTATGGTTTCATTTCCCTCTTCGTCTACTGCCACTATTTTTATGTTCCCTTTTTTCAAAAGAAAAATTCGAGGCACATCTGAAGAACTGAAATAAATAACCTCTCCTTTTTGAGCCTTTTTAAACCCCGTAATAATACACAATTGCTTGATTTGTCCAAAACTTAAAGTCCGGAATAATTTATGATCGCGCAAGTACCAATATTTTAAATCATCGTACATAAAAGGAAACTTTTGGGTAAATGTACACTTTTTTAGAATTAAAAAACCACTAAGAAATAAGACCATTAAGATGATTTACATCTCAACTACTTACCCCTTAATGGTTAAAAAAAAATATTTTATAAAATTTAGGAAACTAACGTTCTTGAAATTACAATTCGTTGTATTTCAGATGTCCCTTCATAGATTTGCGTAATTTTAGCATCGCGCATCATACGTTCTACATGATATTCGGATACGTAACCATTTCCACCGTGAATTTGTACTGCTTCAATTGTAGTATCCATAGCGGTTTGTGAAGCAAATAATTTAGCCATAGCTCCAGATTGTGAAATATCCTTACCTTCATCTTTCTCAGATGCCGCTTTAAGAACTAACAATTTGGCAGCCATAATTTGAGTTGCCATATCAGCTAATTTGAAAGCAATAGCTTGGTGTTTGAAAATTTCTTTTCCAAAAGCTTTACGCTCTTGCGAATATTTTAATGCTAATTCATAAGCTCCTGTTGCAATTCCTAAGGCTTGAGAAGCAATTCCAATTCTTCCTCCATTTAAAACAGACATGGCAAAATTGAATCCAAATCCATCATCCCCTATTCTATTTTCTTTTGGAACTTTCACATCATTAAATAGTAATGAATGAGTATCAGATCCACGAATTCCCATTTTCTTTTCCTTTGGACCAATATCAAAACCAGCCCATCCTTTTTCAACAATGAAAGCATTGATCCCTTTGTGTCCTTTTTCAATATCAGTTTGGGCAATTACAATATAAGTTGATGCCGAAGATCCATTAGTAATCCAGTTTTTTGTACCGTTAAGTAAATAATAATCTCCTTTATCTATTGCTGTTGTTTTTTGAGAAGTCGCATCAGAACCCGCTTCTGGCTCCGATAAACAAAAAGCACCAATTACCTCCCCTTTAGCTAAAGGCACTAAATATTTCATTTTTTGTTCTTCATTACAATATTTTTCAATACCCGCACAAACCAATGAATTATTTACTGACATGATAACCGCAGCTGAAGCATCTACTTTTGCAATTTCGGTAATTGCCAAAACATAAGAAATACTATCTAATCCTGACCCACCATATTTAGGATCGACCATCATTCCCAAAAACCCAAGCTCAGCCATCATTTTCACCTGTTCAGTAGGAAACTTTGAATGCTCGTCTCTTTCTATAACTCCACCCAACAATTCAGTATTAGCAAAATCTTTTGCCGCTTGTTGAATCATTAAATGCTCTTCGGTAAGATTAAAATCCATATTTTTATTGTAAATTAAATGTTGTTAAATTTGTTGCCAAAAGTAATTATTATAAATCATATTTCAAACGATTTCGTAAATTAAGCCAATGTTAAAAGAAAAGTATAATATTATAGGTGTCATGTCAGGCACTTCTCTAGATGGAGTCGATTTATCACACATAATCTTCACTGTCGAAAATAACAAATGGAATTTTAAAATCCTAGAATCTGAAACTATTTCTTATGACACAAATTGGATCAATTCTTTAAAATCAGCAGTAGATTATTCGACAAATAAATTAGAAAAATTAAATCAAGATTACACTACCCTTCTCGCTACTATTATTTCAAATTTTATAAAAATAAATAAAATTGAAAATCTTGATGCTGTCTGTTCCCATGGACACACTATTTTACATCAACCTCAAAAAGGCTTCACCTTACAAATAGGAAATTTACCTGAAATTGCTTCTTTAATTAATCAGACTGTTGTTTGTGATTTTAGAGTCCAAGATGTTCAACTAGGCGGTCAAGGTGCTCCATTAGTTCCTATTGGGGATCGTATTTTGTTTTCAGAATACGATTATTGTATGAATTTAGGTGGATTTTCTAATATTTCATTCGAAGAAAATAATCAACGTATTGCTTTTGATATTTCACCAGTTAACACCGTATTAAATTACTACGCCAATCAATTGGGATTCAATTACGATGATAAAGGGGAAATATCAAGATCCGGAAATACCAATGAAGCGCTTTTAAAGCAACTAAATGAATTGGATTTTTATCAAAAAAAACATCCTAAATCCTTAGGTTTTGAATTTGTAAAAGAAACTGTTTTACCCTTGATTGAAAGTTTCACTATTACTATAGAAGACAAATTACATACTTTCACAGAACATGTAGCGCTACAAATTGCTTTAGCGTTACCAACTAAAAAAGGAAGTCTTTTCATAACTGGCGGCGGAGCTTATAATGATTTTCTAATAGAGCGCATACACCATCATTTACCTGATATAGCAATAATAATTCCCAATGCTAAAATTCTAGAATTTAAAGAAGCACTGATCTTTGCTTTCTTGGGCGTATTGAAATTACGTAATGAAATCAACGTATTATCAAGTGTAACGGGAGCAAAAAAGGACCATAGTTCTGGAAAAATTTACTATGCAAAATAAATACACAAATACATAATTCGCATTATTCTATTTTTTATATTTGTACAAATTAAACATATCGCAACAAAATGAAAGATTTACTGAAGAAATTTGAAAATAAAGAACCTGTAATTGTATTCAATTGGAAAGACACTGAAACAGATGCAGAAGGCTGGACTGTGATTAACTCGTTGCGTGGTGGTGCTGCCGGTGGTGGAACAAGAATGAGAAAAGGATTGGATATAAATGAAGTTTTGTCGTTAGCAAAAACGATGGAAGTAAAATTCACAGTTTCTGGCCCAGCAATTGGTGGTGCCAAATCTGGTATTAATTTTGACCCAAATGACCCAAGAAAAAAAGGCGTTTTACAACGCTGGTACAAAGCCGTTTCTCCTTTATTAAAAAGTTATTATGGAACTGGTGGTGATTTAAATGTCGATGAAATTCACGAAGTTATTCCAATGACGGAAGAATGTGGCGTTTGGCATCCACAAGAAGGTGTTTTTAATGGTCACTTTAAACCTACTGAAGCAGATAAAATAAATAGAATAGGTCAACTACGTCAAGGAGTGGTTAAAGTAATCGAAAACCCGAAATTCTCCCCTGATGTGGCAAGAAAATATACGATTGCAGATATGATTACTGGTTTTGGTGTTGCCGAAGCAGTTCGCCATTACTACTCAACTTATGGTGGTGATGTAAAAGGAAAGAAAGCAATTGTTCAAGGTTTTGGAAATGTAGGTTCAGCTGCTGCTTTCTATTTGGCCGAAATGGGCGCCAAAGTAATTGGTATTATCGATAGAGATGGTGGATTAATCAATGAAGAAGGATTCTCATTTGAAGAAATAAAAGAATTATTCCTTAATAAAGACGGGAATAAATTAGTAGCTAAAAACATGATCCCTTTTGAGGAAATAAATCAAAAAATATGGACAATTGGTGCTGAAATTTTCACACCATGTGCTGCTTCTCGCTTAGTTGCTCAATCTCAAATTGACAGTTTAATTGCTAGTGGACTAGAAGTGATTTCTTGTGGTGCTAACGTTCCATTTGCTGATAAAGAAATATTTTTCGGCCCAATTATGGAAGATGTAGACCATAAAGTAAGTTTGATTCCTGATTTCATTTCAAATTGCGGAATGGCTAGAGTTTTTGCTTATTTCATGGAAAAGAAAGTACAAATGACCGATGAAGCTATTTTTCAAGACACATCAGAAATTATAAAAAATGCCATTGTAAAAGCACATGCTTTAAACAATTCTAAAACAAACATTAGTGCTACTGCATTTGAAATTGCTTTAAAACAATTAGTGTAATTTAATAGATTAAAAAGGCAATATTAATTCATTTTAAGTCCGTCTGACAGATTCGTTTTAAAACGAATCTGTCAGACGGACTTTTTATTTTCACCTAAAATAAGTATAAAAATAATTAATATTTGTTTACCATTTTTATCCTAAAAAATAACAATTTTTATAATATATTAGCGTTTCCATAATAAAGAAAATTTTATGAACATATTGTTACAAGCAGATACCTTATCTGTTGCTCGTGAAAGTTTAGCCGAAACGGTTCCTGTAGAAAAAACTTTATCCATTATCGAATTAATAACTAGCGGAGGATTAGCGGGTCAGATCATCATGACCTCTTTATTCCTAATGTTTTTTGTAGCGCTATATCTTTACTTCGAACGTTTGATGGCTATCAATGCAGCATCAAAAATCGATGTGAATTTTATGGGTCAAGTTAAAGAAAATATTAAAAATGGTCGCATTGATAACGCAAAAATGGCCTGTGCTCATTCTAAATCTCCTGTTGCACGATTAATTGAAAAAGGAATTTCAAGGATAGGAAAACCGCTAGACGACATTAATACGGCAATAGAAAATGCTGGAAAATTAGAAATATACAAGCTTGAAAAAAATGTAAGTATGTTGGCTACCATTTCTGGAGCAGGTCCAATGACAGGTTTCCTAGGAACAGTTGTAGGTATGATTCAAGCATTTCATAAAATGGCAACAGCTGGCGGTCAAATTGAGGTTGGCGCACTATCCGAAGGCATCTACACTGCCATGACAACAACGGTTGTTGGTTTAGTCGTAGGTATTATCGCGTTTGTAGGTTACAACCACTTAGTTGTAAAAACCGATAAAATTGTTCACCAAATGGAAGCAAATGCAGTTGACTTTTTGGATTTATTAAACGATCCAGCTTAACAGTTAGGATTTAAATAAAAAAATACAATCTACTTATGAATTTAAGAGGACGAAATAAAGTAAGTGCCGAATTCAATATGTCATCCATGACTGATATTGTGTTCTTATTACTTATTTTCTTTATGCTAACATCAACAATGGTTACCACTAATGCATTAGACTTAGTATTACCAAAAGCAAAAGGAAAAACGGATAGTAATAAAAATATTGCCGTAAGTATCAATAAAAAATTAGAGTTTTTTATTGATAAAGAACCTGTTTCCGAAACTGAATTAGAATCAAAATTATTAGCATTATTTTCTGCTGATAAAACCAAAGCTATTATTCTAAGAGCTGAAGAAGGAGTGCCAATCGAAAAAGCCGTAAACGTTTTGGATATTGCAAACAGAAACCAAATCAAAGTAGTTTTGGCTGTTAGGCCAAAATAACTTTATTTGCATTTCAAAAAAAACAGATCTATTCTACATGAAATATTTAGAAACAGAAGAAGAAAAAAAGTCATTCGTTATCACATCAGTTCTTTTTGTGTTAATGTTCATCTTGTTTTTTTATTTAGGACTAACCTCTTTAGATCCACCACCAGAAAATGGAATAGCAATCAATTTTGGAACCTCAGAGTTTGGGTCTGGAGACATTCAACCTACCGAAGCCATTCAATCAGCACCACAACCTACAGCTGCCAAGCAGGCTGCATCTAGTGAAGACGAAATACTAGCTCAAGATATTGAAGAAGCAGTTGTTATCAAACAGGTTAAAAAAGCGCAACCCACTAAACAAGTTGCAACAGAAGAGGTAAAACCAAAACCAAAAGAAAATCCAAAACCCTCAAAAAGTACTTCAGATGCCTTATCCAGTTTGATAAACGGTCCTAAATCCGATGGAAAAGCCAAAGGAGGAGAAGGAAATGACAATGTAGCAGGCGACAAAGGAAGCTTAAACGGAGATCCTTATGCTAACAGCTACTACGGTTCTGGAACAGGAACAGGAAATGGTAGCGGATGGGGTTTAAATGGAAGAAGTATTAGTTCTAGAGGTAAAGAAGTACAAAAATGTAATGAATTTGGAACAGTTGTCGTTCAAATAACTGTTAACCGAAACGGAAATGTCGTTGCTGCAAAATATACCAAAGGAACAACAAACACAAACCCTTGTCTTGTAGAACCCGCATTAGCGACAGCTAGAAAATACAAATGGCAACCTGACTCAAATGCTCCCGAAACACAAATAGGTTTCATCACTGTGAACTTCAAATTAGGAGAATAATATTTATTTGAAAATTGAACTCAATTTTCTAAACTTTGCAATAAAATGAATTATCAAGAAACTACAGAATGGATGTTCAATCAACTTCCTATGTATCAACTTCAGGGTGCATCGGCCTATAAAAAAGATTTAACAAACACACACCTCCTGATTAATCATCTTGCTAATCCGCATAAAAATTTAAAATGTATTCATGTAGCAGGCACTAATGGAAAAGGATCTACTTCACACATGCTTTCCTCCATCTTACAAGAGGCTGGTTACAAAGTAGGGCTATACACCTCCCCGCACTTAAAAGATTTTAGAGAACGCATAAAAATTAATGGAATAGATATTTCAGAAGAATTCGTCTGCGAATTTATCAATACAAATAAATCATTTTTTGAGTCCAATGAAATCAGCTTTTTTGAAATGAGTGTCGGTCTTGCATTTGATTATTTTTCGAAAGAAAAAGTAGATATTGCCATTATCGAAGTAGGAATGGGCGGAAGACTCGACGCAACCAATATCATTACCCCATTACTATCCGTAATTACCAATATAGGATTAGATCACACGCAGTTTTTAGGAAATACGCTAGAAGCAGTAGCCTTTGAAAAAGCAGGAATTATCAAACCTGAAATTCCAGTGGTTATTGGAGAATATACTCCTGAAACAAAAGAAGTCTTTATTAAAAAGGCTACAGAATGTAATTCTGAAATTTATTTTGCTTCGGACTTAATTTCAAAAACATTCCCATCTGATTTAATTGGTGACTATCAAGAATTCAATAAAAAAACAGTTCTTCAAACGATCAGTATTCTAAATACGCAAAATGAATTTAGTCTTACCCAAGTTAATATTGAAAACGGATTATTGAACGTTGTTAAAAATACTGGACTTCAAGGCAGATGGCAACAATTAGGAAGTTCCCCTAAAATCATTTGTGATACCGCTCACAATAAAGAAGGTTTATCTATTGTACTACATCAAATAGAAAAAGAAACATTTGAGAAATTACATATTGTCCTTGGTTTAGTAAATGACAAGGATTTGAATGAAATTCTACCTTTATTCCCAATTGACGCTTTTTACTACTTTTGTAAACCCAACATTCCCCGTGGATTAGATGCCGAAATCTTACAAACTACAGCTAAAAAATTCAATCTAACAGGAAATACATACCGCTCTGTATCAGATGCATACGCATCCGTTAGGAATAATGCTACAAAAAATGATTTTATTTATATCGGCGGAAGCACTTTTGTAGTTGCCGAATTACCTTTAAACAAAGGGATATAGATTACAAAGCTATTTTTGTGTTAAAAAATATTTTAAAAAAAGCTAAGTTTCTGACTGTTAATGTGTTAAATTTAATACTCGTTTTTAGTAATTAATCATTTAATACAAAATTATCATGAAAAAAAGCAGAAATTTAGTATTAGGAATGTTAATTTTAACGCTCCTATTGAGTATCAAACTACATGCTCAAGAAGACCCAAAACCAGTATTCGTTACGGTAACCACATTGCATCGAAACTTAGATACTGACCGAAAAGATTGGAAGCAAACAGAACAGGAGTACTTTGACAAAGTAACTAGTAAGAATGATTTAATAATAGGTTCCGAACTATTAAACCATTATTATACTGAAAATAGCTCCGAAGTTTTACTCGTCTCAGTATTCAAAACATGGGAAGATATAGAAAAAGCCAATGACGTATCAAATGACTTGATTAAAAAAGGATGGCCTGATGAGAAAGCAAGAAAGGCCTTTTTTGACAAATACACTAGTTATTATGGCCCAATGCATTCAGATGAAATATACACTACAGTAGCTGCTGGAAGCAAAGACCTTAAAACTACTTCCAAAGAACCCATGATTGTATATATTAGAAAATCTCAAATGTCATTGAATGGACAGGGAAAAGGGTTAAAAGAATTCAACGAAAAAATAACACTGAACAACCCCTATATAAAAGCATACTACCCACATCGTCATTCCTGGGGATCTGATAGCAGAGACTTCTTGGAAGCCTATTTATACGATTCCTTATCTGATTTAGAAAAAGCTAACGACAAACAAAATGAGTTAATTCAACTCGCATGGCCAAAAGAAGAAGATCGAAAAGCATTCTTTGCTGAATTAAACAAGGCCTTTACTGGAATACATGGCGATTATTTGTACCATAATGAGCCCACACTTTCCAAATAATTCCTAGAAACTTTTAAAACTCCACTTATCTTTGATCAAATGGAGTTTTTTTATTTCGTTTTTAAAATCCCAACAAATTAAAATTCAACAAGATATAAATCAAATAAAAAAAATAAAAAAATATTCATATAAATGTTTTGCGTAAGCGAAAAACTAGTCTATATTTGCACTCGCAATAAGGAAATGAAAATTTACAAATTGTGTTAGGGCGATTAGCTCAGCTGGTTCAGAGCACCTCGTTTACACCGAGGGGGTCGGGGGTTCGAACCCCTCATCGCCCACCATAACTTAAAAACCTCTAAAGTCTTTTGATTTTAGAGGTTTTTTTTATGTTTAGAAATTTTTTGAGCAATTCACCAAAATAATTCCCTACTATTGAGTTTAAATTTATAGTTTCTTTAAATCATCAATCAACTCATTCACTTTATTCTCGTCTGTTGCCCATGATGTAATTAAACGTATAGCAGATGTATTTTCATCAATATCTTTCCACACATAAAACGCATATTTTTGACTTAATTTTTCAATTATATCTTTGGGTAAAATAGGAAATATTTGGTTTGTAGTAGAATTTGTTAAAAAAGAATATCCTTTATCTTTAATTGCATCTGCAATTTTCATTGCCATAGCATTAGCATATTTTGCTAAAGTAAAATACAAGTCCTCTTTGAATAACTCCAGAAACTGTATCCCCAGTACTCTTCCTTTTGCCAATAGCGCTCCTTTTTGTTTCAATAAATAATCAAAATCTGTTGCTAGTTTTACAGTATTAAACACAATTGCTTCACCAAGCAAAGCTCCATTTTTTGTTCCCCCAATATAAAACACATCGGTAAGTGCTGAAATATCAGACAAAGTCAAATCATTGTTTTCAGCCATTAGTGCATGTCCTAATCTTGCCCCGTCTAAAAAAAGATACAACTCTTCCGATCTGCAACATTCAGATAGCTCTTGCAATTCTTCTTTATTATAAATCGTACCTATTTCGGTTGAATTAGAGATATAAACCATTTTTGGTTTTACAACGTGTGGTCTTAATAAATGATCTTGCAACACTTTTTTAATATCTAATGGTCTAAGTTTCCCATCTTGTGTCTCAACAGTAATTACTCTATGCCCTGTTGCCTCTATAGCTCCAGTTTCATTAGCATAAATATGCCCAGTTTTTGCACTAATAACCGCTTCATGTGATCGTAGCAAGGTAGTAATAACAAGAAGATTAGTTTGCGTCCCTCCAGACACAAAATAGATAATTGCATTAGCATTACTCATTTTATTTCTTAAAATAGTTTTTGCTTGAGCTGAATAATCATCTTCTCCATAACCTATTTGTTGCACCATATTAGTTGCTAAAAGCGTATTTAAAATAGAAGGATGAGCACCTTCTGAATAATCATTTTTGAAATTATACATACTGATATCGTTTTATGTGAAAACAAAAATATAGAATTTAAAAAACTTAAAATAGCAGATTGCAAACCTAATGGCATATTCTTATCTTTTTGAACTGTTTTTTGGAATTACTTTGGCGTCATTTTGAACTTTGCTATAAATATCTCGAAAAATGGCTTTCATCCGAAAATCCGCATTGATGTGAAATAGCTGAATTAGTAATCGATTTATTTTAATGAAATAAACTTCCCTTGTTCTAGCTTTTTTTCACGAATATAATCTGCGAAGTCCACATTAAAATACTCTGGAAATTTTCTTGATAAATAAACAAGATACAAGCCTAACTCATTTGCTAGTTTGTTCAAATACAAATTTCCCCAGTTTTCATCATTAATAATCGATTCTATTTTCGAAGCCCAAGCTGGTTTTTGAGCTTTTTAATACGACTTATTTCTTACGATTTCAGAAAACATGCGAAACACTGGAATCTTTCTTCCAGAAGTAGCACAGCCATATGCTGAATTTGACTAAGGAAATTATCCAAAAAGAAACCAATTATCATTCGAACAAAATTCTGGCAGAAACCTCCCATATTCCAGAATCCAGATCTGGAAACATATTGAGAAGACCAGTTTTAAGCGATTTTGAAATTGCTTATTTATCAAATTCAAGAGTACACGCAGCATATCGAATTAGACTTTTAACTCCGTTAAAATGTACCAGTAATTCCCACTTTTGTGAAAATCCTTCATGCACAGTCTATGTAACTTTGTTGATATAATTTTAATATAATTAATCATGTCAAAAATAATTTTGATTACAGGAGCCTCAAGAGGTTTTGGTAAAATTTGGGCAAAAGCTCTCTTACAACGTGGCGATAAAGTAGCAGCAACTGCAAGAAATTTAGAAAATCTAAAAGAACTTGTAGCTGAATTTGGCGATGCCATTTTTCCTATTCAACTCGATGTTAATGATCGTGCAGCATGCTTTACAGCAGTACAAAAAGCAAAAGATCATTTTAATCGTATAGATGTAGTTATAAACAACGCAGGTTTTGGATTGTTTGGTGCAATTGAAGAAACAACAGAAGAACAAGCGCGTGCTCAAATGGAGACTAACTTTTTTGGTGTACTTTGGGTTACCCAAGCTATAACGCCTATTTTTCGTGAGCAAAAAAGTGGTCACGTAATTCAGGTTTCAAGCTTTTTAGGATTGGTAACTTTACCGGTTTTAGGACTTTACAACGCATCAAAATATGCCGTTAACGGTCTGACTGAAACATTGGCTACTGAACTTACAGAATTTGGGGTTAAAGTGAGTTTAATAGAACCAAATGGTTTTGCAACAGATTGGTCCGGTGCTTCAGCTTTTCAGACTGAACCTACTGAAACTTATGCTCCACTTAAAAAAGCTTTCTTTGAAGCACCAGTTCCAGATGGCTGGGGAAATCCCGAAACAACAGCCACAGCAGTTTTGGCATTGATAGATAGTGAAAAACCACCTTTACATTTCCTTTTAGGAAAAGTAGCTTATCCTGCCGTTAAAAAGGTTTATGCGGAACGTCTTGCTGAATTTGAAGAATGGAAAGAAGTTTCTGCAAATGCACACGGTCATTAAAAATTAAAATTAGTACAATCTATCAGATTAAATTCTGTAGATTGTACTGTCTTAAATACTGAAAAGATGAAACATTATAAAAATCTGGCAGAATTGCATCGTGAAAATGGTTTTTCAAAACCAGAACATCCGTTAATAAGTATTTATCGTTGTAAAGACAAGTGTTCTTTAGGTGACCGCGAATTTACAAGTGATTTTTATATGATTGGGTTCAAAAAACTAAAAGCTGGAGTTGTCATGTATGGACGCACAAAATATGATCATGAACGTGGTTCTATGATGTTTGTAAAACCAAGACAGGTTATAGAAATGAAAAACCTTGAATTCGACGAAGATGGATTTCTAATTTTCTTTCATGAAGATTTTATTAATGGTAAACCGCTTCGCAACGAACTCTCTACTTATAATTATTTTGATTATGAAACTAACGAAGCGCTACATCTTTCTCCTCAGGAAGAAAAAATAGCCTGGGATATTTTTCATAAAATAGAAAACGAATATTATAATAACCAAGACGAATATAGTCGAGAAATTATACTTTCTAATATTAGTACATTATTAAAATATGCACAGCGATTTTACAAGCGTCAATTTATAAACCGCTTTGAAATTTCCGGTAAAACGGTAACTAAATTTAATGAAATTCTTGCTCAATATGTAAATAACGGACAACTCGATAAGGGTCTTCCATCGGTTAATCAACTTGCAGAACTATTGCATTTAAGTCCGCGCTATCTAAGCGATTTACTTAAACAGGAAAGCGGAAAAACGGCTTTAGAGCATATTCATTTATTTTTAATATCTGAAGCAAAAAACCTTCTGATAATTGACGACAAAACAGTGTCTGAAATTGCTTATTCTCTTGGATTTGATAATATGTCTTATTTTTCAAGACTTTTTAAAAAAGAAGTCGGTCTTAGTCCGTTGCAATTCAAAAAAATAAATTCAAATTAACTATTTCACTATTAAAATATTTCATTCGAAAAGCAAGGTGAATGCTGAGATACTCCCATGTAAGCGGGCTGAAGTTTACGCTTTCCATTCCAATGCTTACCATTTTTATTCGATACCAAGATAACTGTAAATCCTCAAAGCATAATTACTATTATAAATATCGAAAAGTGCCAATATTACTATCAAGTGTTCGATTGTAACCGATCATCGATCACAAAAAACTCCATTAGAAATAATGGAGTTTTTTTACAGGTTTAATTTAACTTATTTTTTCAGCCACAAAATATCATACGCACTGATGAAATTAATTTCTTGAATATCAAAATCCTCTCCAGTAAGTAAATTAAATAATTTTGTGCTTTTTAAATTTTCAAACACGTTACTATTAAAAAAAGTATCATAGTCTGAGAAATTCGAGATAACATATACTTCTTTCCCTTGAGAATCTGTTTTTTTATATATTAACAAATGACTGTTTTCATAATCGATATATTGCAAATCATTGTTATCTGCGAAAGCTGGAGTTTGTTTCCTAATTCTAATTAATTGCTTTAACTGTTTGTAGACCTGAGCTTGTGCCGATGGAGAATCTTCTATATTTTCGACCAAACTCCAATTCATTTTAGAACGATGGAGCCAGCGATTATCATACTTTTTACTTTCATCATTTAAATAATCATAATTATTAGGCAAACCTACCTCATCACCACTATAAATCATTGGTAATCCTCCTAAAGACAAAATAACGGCATGTTGCAAATTAATTCTCTTTATGGCAATTTGAATTTCTTTCACATTATTTTCAATTAATGCTTTTTCTAAACCACATAAAGCAGCCATGGATCCCGAAATTCGAGCATTACCCGTTTCATGCTCAATCATAAATCGCTGCCCTAAAGCAAAACTCCCATTAAATCCATCACAATAATGTTTCAAGATATACAATCGGTGCTGTAGGCTATTAAGCCCTAATTCAGTCACTAATTTATCATCAAAACCAAATCCTATATCATCGTGACATCTTGCATAATTGATCCAAGTTGTATTTCTAGGTTTTGTAGGAACCGCTCTCATTGATTTTTTAAGCAAATTTGTATTGCGAGTAGCCATTGCTTCCCAACTTAAAGCCATGAAATTAGCGTTATAAGCGATATCACATTCATCCCCTTGTGATAATCCTTGTCCAAAATATTTTATAATCTCATCTGGAGCTACAATCGCTTCAGCTATATAAGCTACACCTGGGGAAACAATTTGCCCACACAATTTAAAAAGTTGCAATAATAAATGTACTTCGGGTAAATTTTGGTTGAATTTACCAATTTCCTTCCACATAAATGCAACTGCATCAAAACGAAAAATATCGATACCTTTATTGGCCCAAAACAACATAATATCAATCATTTCAGCCAAAACCATTGGATTCTTATAATTCAAATCCCATTGGTAGCCATAAAACAAAGTCATCACCCATTTATCATTTTCAGGCAAATAAGTAAAGTTTCCTGGAGCGGTATCTGGAAAAATCTCAACCATCGACTTTTCATAAGCGTTAGGCAAAGTTCTATCTGGAAAGAAATAGAAAAAATCTTTATATTTTGGATTCCCTTTACGGCCTTCTATAGCCCATTCATGTTCATCAGCACAATGATTCAGCACTAAATCCATGACTAGATTCATATCGTTTTTTTGAAACTCAGTAACCAAAGCTTCAAAATCATCCATAGAACCAAACTTAGGATTCACTTCGCGATAATTTCGCACAGCGTATCCACCGTCATTTTCAAATTCTGGAACATCCAAAAAAGGCATTAAATGCACCGTATTAATACCCAAATCAAGAAAATAAGGGATTTTTGCTTTTAGCCCATTGAAATCAATATTGAAAAGATCAACATATAACATCATTCCAACGATTTTTTCACTTGAATACCAATTGGGATTAGATACACGGTTCAAATCTCGTTTCTTTTGAAAATCAGATCGATTTTCAAAATTTTTAACTAAAGACTGCATTAGCAATTGAAACGCTTCCTCTTTATTGGGGCTATCCGAATATAGTTTTTGAAATAAATCATTTATAATTGGAAAATTTGCTCCCAATCTAAGATGAAAATTAGTGTCATTAATTTTCACTTCTTTCAAAAAAAAATTCAATTTTGATAACTTTTCAGCCTGTTGCATGATTTTTAAATTATAAATATTTATTATTAAATAAAAAGAGATGTGTCTCAAAAATAAAGAAAAATGACCTAATAAAATAGTTAGTAAATTCTTTCCTTAGAACTAAATTGTTACAAAATTACCAGCCTTGAGTCAGTCCATTTTTAACCACTTCTTCATATTTATGTTTATCAAAACTATATAAATTGGGCGCTTTATGAGCAACATTACTTTTCTTTTCATCTAATTTTATCAAAATTCCTATCGCAGTTATTTTACGAAGAAAATTCCTTCTATCAAGCGTTCTACCAAGGATAGTTTCATACAATTTTTGCAATTCTGGAATCGTGAATTTTTCAGGAAGTAAATTATACCCTACTGGCATTAAATTCAATTCTACCCGCAGTGTTTCTAATGCTTTATCTAAAATTTCTTTATGATCAATAATCAAATCAGGAACAGCATTATGATCAATCCATTCTACAATTCCGTTTTTCCCTTCTGGATTGGGCATTGTTTTAAAAAAATCAACTAAAGCATAATAGCCTACAGTTACAAAACGGTTAGAATACCATTCCCCTTCTTCTATTGGAATAGAATGAAAATTTAAAACCTCTTGACTAAAATCCGAATTATTCCTTTTGACTTTTCCAAAAGTTGAAAACTGCCTCAAAAATATACCTTCCAATCCAGTCCTATCGTGTAAAACTGTTACTGCAGCCTGATCAATATCTTGATCTACAGGGACAAATCCTCCTGGCAAAGACCATTTGTTACTATACTTGGTTTTTATTAGCAACACTTTAAGCTGGTTATCATGAAACCCAAAAATGACACAATCAATTGATAAGCCTGGTTGGTATCTTTCCTTGTTATCTAAAATATTTTTTAACATTAAACTCTTTTTCTGATAATTACACTTTCATCTCTTCGATCTTCGCAATTTAGTTTTTTTTATTTAAGAAAATAGAAGAAAGTATTATTTTCAAAGTTCACAATCTATTAAATAAGCTCAAATACTGTAAATATTTAAGAATATGGGATTATTTTAAATTATAATAAATATAATTCTTACAAAATTAACTAAAAGCATCATTCTGAAAACAGAAAAATTATCAAAAAAAGGAATGCAAATAAAAAAAACGTGTACATTGCGTCAAAATTACACAACAACTACAAAACTAACCATTTTAAAAAAACCACATTAATAAACCGATGAAAACAAACGCATTACATTCAAAACCCCACTACCCCATTCTAGACGGTTTACGAGGTGTAGCAGCTATTATGGTTGTTGCATTTCATATTTTTGAAGCACACGCTACAAGCCATCTGGATCAAATAATAAATCATGGCTACCTTGCTGTAGATTTTTTCTTCTTACTTTCTGGATTTGTTATTAGCTATGCTTATGATGATCGTTGGGAAAAAATGTCTATTGGTGATTTTTTCAAACGTAGACTGGTGAGACTTCAACCTATGGTCATTATGGGAATGATTATCGGGGCCATTTGTTTTTATTTTCAAGATTCTATTTTGTGGCCAACAATTCATGAGGTGCCTATTTGGAAAATGATTCTAGTTATGATTATAGGGTTTACATTAATACCAGTCCCTCCTTCTTTAGACATAAGAGGTTGGACCGAAATGCATCCTCTTAATGGCCCAGGCTGGTCCTTATTTTATGAATATATAGGTAATATTCTTTATGCCCTTTTTGTAAGGAAATTTTCAAAAACAGTACTTTCCATACTTGTATTCCTATCTGGATGTGCATTAATTCACCTTGCAGTTACTAGTGAAACTGGTGATGTTATTGGTGGCTGGGCAATTGATTCTACACAAATTCATATAGGACTCTCCCGCTTAATGTTTCCCTTCTTTGGTGGAATTTTACTGCACAGACTAGTGAAAATTATAACTATTAAAAATGCGTTCTTCTGGTCTAGTCTGTTAATTGTTTTTGTTTTAGCAATGCCACGAATTGGGGGTGGTGAAAACTTATGGCAAAATGGCCTTTATGACTCTTTAAGTATCATTATTCTATTTCCCTTAATTGTTTATTTAGGAGCTAGTGGTGAAATAAAAGGTAAAAATGCAGCTCGTATTTGCAAATTTTTGGGTGATATATCCTATCCAATTTACATCACGCATTATGCCTTTATTTATATTTACACTGGATGGGTTGCTGACACAAAAATTAAAATTAGCGAAGCGTATCCTTACAGCATATTAACTTTGGTTACAAGTATTATTGTTGCTTATGCCTGTCTAAAGCTTTATGATGAACCAACAAGGTTGTGGCTAAAAAACAAAATATTAAAATAAGTTATACGCCTTACTTAAAAAGCCGATAGTTTTCTATTAGAAACTATCGGCTTTTTTGTTTTAAAATATTTTTCAAATAAAAGTTGCTCCTTTACAATTAGATGTTTTCTTATTTATTCAAAAGGAAAATTGATTTTGCAAATTCTTTTCCTAAATCAATATATCCATCACTTTTGTAGTGGTATTTGTCTGTATATTTATAAGTACTTGTAGTTCGTACAATGCTTACATGGGGTTCCATTGCTGCAAATTTTTCTTGTCCATATTGAACTAATTCGCCATAAGCCCAAATTTTTCCATCGACATCATCACCAGAATCCGATATTTTTCCAATTACTATAGGCAAATCATTATTTCTAAAAGCGGCTCGCATCAACTCCATCAACCTTTTTAAATTCGAATAATATTGATTGGCAATTAGTTCCGATTTATCGGCATCACTTTCTCCTTGCATCCAGATGATACCGCTTGGAATCAAAATATCTTCGACTCCATCACCGTTTATATCTTTCATGGCCATAGCGTTATTAACTGTTTTGAGAAAATAATCGTATTGATTGATTCCTTTTCCGCTTCTAAAATCAGGTTCCCAAGAACCAAAATAAGCAGTCCCACTACTATCAATAGAAGATCCATTTCTAGCATATTTTATAATTGCAAGTTTTTGATATGGATATAATTCTTGTAGTTTTTTGGCAAACGAAAGCTCAATACCAAATCGATCCGAAAGCATATTGTTCTTTCCATCTGATGCAAATCCTGTTCCATGACCTGGCTTTAAAAAATCCCATTTTCCCAAACCTCCAGCTACATCATTATCCCCAACAGGGTTTCCTTGATAAATAAAAACATTTTTATTTGATTTATTTAAAGAATCTGGAAGCTCTTTCACATAACCAAAACCCTGCATATTGGACTGGCCGCCCAAATAAAATACCCTTATAGTATCTTTTTTAGTTTGTGCAAAAACCATAAATGGCATTATAAATAACAACAATGCATTTTTTAAATTGCTCATTTTATTCTAAAATCAATTCGTTAATTCAAAACTATCTCTCAAACGGATATCTGCCGAAGACGAACCAATCATCAAATCAAAATCACCAGGTTCAGTTATCCAATGTAATGCTGCATTGTAAAAAGACAATTTCTCTTTGTCAATATGAAACTGGATTGTTTTACTTTCTCCCGCATTTAATTTTATTTTTTGAAAATCTTTCAGTTCAATAATTGGTCTTACCACTGAACCCACTTTATCTCTTAAATACAATTGAACTACTTCTTCTCCAGCTATTTTTCCTGAATTAGTTATGGTTACCGAAACTTCAATTGTTTCATTGCTTTTTATTTTATTCTGAGATAATTTCAAATCAGAATATTTAAAAGTAGTATAACTCAATCCATAACCAAAAGGAAAACGAGGACTATTTTTTAAATCAATATATGCCGAAACATAATTAGTTGCCGTTTCGTTTGGCGCAGGCCTTCCTGTATTAAAATGATTGTAGTAAATTGGAATTTGTCCCTCTTCTCTTGGAAAAGACATTGGTAATTTTCCCGAAGGATTGTAGTCTCCAAATAAAACATCAGCAATCGCATTTCCTGCTTCAGTACCTAACCACCATGTATAAAGAATAGCAGGGACAGTATCAGCAGTATCATTAAAAATCAGTGGTCTTCCAGCATTGATTAAAACTACAACTGGCTTTCCAGTTGCCTGAATGACTTTTATTAGTTCTTCTTGAACTCCTGGTAAATGAATATTACTACGGCTTTTAGCTTCTCCGCTCATATTCCAACTTTCACCAACACTTAAAACAACAACATCAGCTTGATTAGCTACAGCAACTGCTTCAGCAAAGCCTTCTTTAGTATCTCCAGTTGTCTCGCATCCTTTGGCGTAAAGCAACTGAGTGTTTTTACTAACTTTATTTTGCAATCCTTCCCATTGAGAAACTACTTGTTTATCATAATCCAAATCAGGCAATTCAACAGCCCAAAATCCCATATTCTGTTTGTGTTCTTTAACTAATGGTCCTATGAAAGCAATCGTCTTAATCGATTTTGAAAGTGGTAAAATAGCATTGTCATTTTTTAATAAAACGATACTTTTTGCCGCAACTTCTCTTGCTGTCTTTCTATGTTCTGGATTATTTAATGCTGCTTGCTCCCTTTCAGGATTACAGTATTTATATGGATCATCAAATAAACCCAATTCGAATTTTTTACGCAAAATTCTTTTTACTGCATCGTCAATCAAAGCAATTGGCACTTTGTTTTCTTTCACCAATTCAGCCAAATGATAGCGGTAAGCATTACTTTCCATATCCATATCACTTCCTGCAGTTATTGCAGCCAATGCAGCTTCCTTATTATCTTTTACGTAACCGTGATTGACCATTTCTCCAATAGAACCCCAGTCAGAAACAACAAAACCTTGAAAATTCCATTTTCCTTTTAAAATATCTCTTTGCAAATACTTATTTCCAGTAGCTGGAATCCCATTAAGATCATTAAATGAATTCATAAAAGTTGCTGCACCAGCATCTAATGCTGCTTTAAATGGAGGCAAGTAGGTTTCCCATAACATTCTCTCACTCATATCAACCGAATTATAATCTCTACCTCCAACAGCTGCGCCATAAGCAGCAAAATGTTTTACACAAGCCATAACTGAATTCACATCCCCTAGTTTCCCTTGAAAACCTTTAACTCTGGCAGCAGCAATTCTTGAACCAAGATACGTATCCTCGCCAGCGCCTTCCATTACACGTCCCCAGCGTGGGTCACGAGCAATATCAACCATTGGAGCAAATGTCCAATGGATTCCACTTGCAGCCGCTTCAGTTGCTGCAATTCTTGCCGAAAGTTCCATAGCATCTAAGTCCCAACTAGCCGCTTCGGCCAAAGGAATTGGAAACGTAGTTTTGTATCCATGAATAACATCCTGTCCAAATAACAAAGGGATTTTAAGACGGGATTGCATCGCCAATTCTTGATATTGTCGCGTATATTGAGTTCCTAAAACATTCAACATCGAACCTATTAAACCCTGCTTAATTTCTGTTTCCTTATTTAGATTAATCGTTATAGGTCCGGTTGCCTGGTTATTACCAGTATATTGATTGAGTTGCCCAATTTTTTCCTCCAATGTCATTTGCTTTAGCAATGCATTTACTTTTTGATCAATTGATTGTTGTGCAATCCCTATAAAAGAAATCATCAACAAGATTAAAGTGGTTCTTTTTTTCATTTTTTTTTAATTGTACTTTAATAATAGTATTTAGTTATAAACTTAATTACAAAACAAATATTTAGACTTTTCTGCTTTAGATGAAGGTTTTACAATATGGTTTTGAAATTTGTTTCCTGCTAAAACCTCTTTTAAAAATTCTAAAACATAGTGCGGTTCTTTCTCAAATAAATAGCCTGAAAACTCATGCCCTCCACCACAAAAAGTAATTAATTCAATCCCTTTATTAAATTGTGATGCATAATTATATACTGAATATGAACCAAACAACATCAACCATCCAGAGGAATTAGTTGGACAAGTATGGTGCGCAGCTGTTCCATAGGGAACTGTTCCGTCAGCACTACCATGAGCCAAAAGCATTGGAATACAGTTTTTTTCAGTAATCAAATTCAAATCCATAATGGCACCTGAACCTCCCATAAATCCAGCGTATTTAAAATTATCTGGTAAATTATTTTCATATAAATTCATTAATTTATAATCCCAATAACTAGCCTGAAAACCAATTTCGGCACCTGCACTTATTCCACTTATAAATACTTTAGAAGCATCAATATTATAATTATCCGCATTTTTTATCAAATACGAAGTAGCTTGCCACATATCACTCACTCCAATTTGAATGGCTTTAATTTTTTCGGTCAAAATACCATCACAACTAAAGTTTTTATCTTTCATATATAAAGTATAAGAAATACTTGCTGCCGCATACCCATTTTGAGCTAGTAGTTTACAAAACTCTTTTCCGCTAGTACGATCCCCTCCAGAAAATCCACCCCCAAAAGCAAAGAGTATTAAGGGTGTTTTTTGATTGGTTTTCTTTTGAGGCAAATATAAATCCAAATCCAGTTTTATGGTGTCGTTTTTGAAATAAGTTATCGTTTTAACCTCTTGTGATATAGCATTATTGATAATAAAACAACTCAAAAACAGTGTGCAAAAAATCTTAAATCTCATCATTATTTTTTTATTTATTACCAAATATAAGTTGCTACCGCTCCAGAATTTAAAGTCGTAGTAACCCATTTATTATTGTATTTAATATTAAAAGTTTCATTATTTTCTCCATCATTCAAAACTAATAAAACAGTTTTTCCTCCAGAAGTTCTAAAAGCCACATTAGTCAGATGATCAATTAAATTACTAGCAATTCGAGTTGAACCATCAGGAATAAACTTAGAAGCATGAGCAATAATATAGTACCCCACTTCTCTTTTAATTACTCCTTTTTTATCAATCATCAACGCTCCTTTACAAGTGCTACAACCACCTGGTGTAAAAGGCCTATAGAATTCATCATTGGCTAAGCCCCAAGATAGCGCATTTTTACTCCAATTTCGCATGGAACCAATCACCACGTTTTTTTCACTCCATCTTAAATCCGATTCAAAACTGCTCCCCGAACCTGTGTATTGTTCTGTGAAATATACCTCTTTATTAGGAAAAGCGTTGTGCACTGTTGACAGCGCACTGATGTCTCCTTCGTACAAATGAAAAGCTGAACCTGTAACAAATGGCAATGCTTCAGGATCATTCAAAATGGTCAAAGGATATTCTGGCTTATTACAATTATGGTCGTAAATTACGATTTTTGTTTTTAAATTGGCTTTTTTGAAAGCAGGACCTAAGTTATTTTTTATAAAATCAGCTTGCATTAAAGCAGTCATTAACAAACTTGGATTATTCCCCGGGTGCAAGGGTTCGTTTTGAGGTGTGATAGCATCAATAGTAATTCCTTTTTCACTCATACGTTGAATGTATTTTACAAAATACTCCGCATATACTTTATAATACTGAGGAAGTAAACTGCCTCCTTTTGTATTTCCATTGTCCTTCATCCAAACAGGTGGAGACCATGGCGATCCCATAATTTTAATCGATGGATTTATTGCTATAATTTCTTTTAGAAGTGGAATCAAATCATTTGCGTCTGAACCAAAATTAAAATGCTCCAACTTCAAATCGGTTTCCCCTTTAGGCATATCATCATACGAAAAAACAGCCTCATTCAAATCGGACGCTCCAATGCTAATTCGCAAATAGCTAATCCCAATTGCATCCTCTTTATTACCAAATAATTCTTGTAAAAGGGCCGCTTTTTTTGATTTTTCTAATTTATTGATAGCCGTCACACTTCCTCCTGTTAAACTAAAGCCAAAACCATCAATCGTTTGGAATTTTTGAGAGTCATCAACATCAATTGTTGGATTCGAATTAGCAATAGTATTGAATACCAAGTTTTTTTCTTGTTTTTGCAATAGCACCGATTGATCACTTTTAGTCATCCAAAAAGAAACTTCATGAGTCGTTTCCATTGTTTTCCTTGAAGGGCTACAATTGTATTGAAGGGCAATTATAGGCAACAATAACAAAAGCTGTATCGTTTTTAATCTTCTTTTCATATTATTTTTTAAAGTTAAGTTCTACTAAAACCGGCAAATGATCTGATGGGTATTTCAAATCCTTGGAGTCACTCAAAACAGCATATTTCATTACATTTAAATTATTATTTTTTGATATAAAAATGTAATCAATTCTTTTAGTTACTGGCTCATTATGTTTAAAACCATTGAAAGTTCCTTCAGGTCCAAAAGGTTTATTCTGTGAAAGGTCCTTAGTATCATCCATTACTTTTTGCAACTTGATTATTCGATCCTCATTAGGTTCTGTATTAAAATCCCCCATGAAAATTACTGGATATTTCTTCGCATTTAGCGATGCAATTTTAGAAAGAATTAGCTCAATTCCTTTGGTTCGAGCCATTTCTCCAATGTGGTCCAAGTGGGTATTAAAAACCCAGAAAAACTGTTTTGTTTTGTTATCCTTAAAAAGAGCATATGTACAAACTCTATTACAAGCCGCATCCCAACCCATTGAAATTTCATTGGGTGTATCTGAAAGCCAAAAAGTGCTAGAATCCAGTATTGTGAATTTATCTTTTTTAAAATAAATATTAGAAGACTCTCCTTTTCCAACCCCTTCTCTTCCCATGCCTACATTATTATATTTCAAAAGTACATTTGAGATATCAACAACTTGATTGGGGGTAGCTTCTTGAACTCCAAAAACATCCGGCTCATGGAATTGAATTTGTGATGTAAAAAAATCTTTACGATGAGTCCAATCATTTTCTCCATCACTACTTACATCCAATCGGATATTGTACGTCATAATCTTTAATGATTGCGCTGGTAAAACTGTGCACATTGGACCAAAAATCAGAAGAAAAAAGATGTTTTTTAAATTTTTCATTTTATCAAATTATATATAGATAAGATTGTTCGAATTACAAAACAGCAGCCAAAATATGGGCAATAATAAACAATAAAACCCTAATTATAAACCCTAACATAATCAATTTCAAAAGTGGAAGATGTGAAATTGGGATCAACATCACCTCCCCAAACGCCTCCCATAGCTAAATTTACTATTAGATAAAAGTTTTTATTGAATGGAAATTTATCCGAATTTTGAAAAGTATAATACAAGACATCATCAACATAAAACTTAATATCGGTAGCAGTCCAACTTGCTTTATAAATATGAAATTCTGTATTACTATTAGGAACTTTTATAATTCCTGTATCAGGCGTATTTCCTGATCTTCCTGGTGAATGCAACGAAGAGTGATTTTGATTTAAATTTTTTCCCACAGATTCTAAAATATCTAACTCTCCACAAGCTGGCCATCCAACACTACCAATATTACTACCTAGCATCCAGACAGCTGGCCATGTACCAACTCCAGTAGGTACTTTTGCTCTTATCACAATTGTACCATAAGTAAATTCAAATTTTCCATTGCTTTCTATTCTTCCAGAAGTAAACTTCCCTTTACCATAATCTTCTCTAAGTGCTGTAATTTTCAAAAGGCCGTCTTCCACTTTTATATTCTTTGCACGGGTGGTGTAAGATTGAAGTTCGTTATTAACATAACCCGGATCCCAAGTTTGCAAATTCCATTTAGAGACATCAGGAGCTCCATCTACATTAAACTCATCTGACCAAATTAAATTTAAAGCTACATTAACCACCACCACAACCGAAGAACTAATAAAATTTACTCCATTATATGCTGACACATAAACCGTAAATGTATTAGTTCCTGCCGTTTTGAAAGTATATGAATAATCTCCAGAGGTTTGTTCAATCGTTTTTCCATCAACCAATATTTTATAAGAAACCGCGTTATTCGCCGTGATTTTAAAATTCACTACGCCACTCCCATCTCCATTAGGATTTGCAGTAGATGTACCAACAACTGTAGCTTTAACCGATAAATTTGACGGCACAACTACAGGCACTTCATTTGAAGTTCCTCCATTGTCGCTACAAGACAGAAATGCGAATAGCAAAACAAAAGATAACAATGTTATTTTATAAGCAATGTTTTTCATTATAAATAATATTTTAAAGATGTTGATTTCTATTGATTGACCTTAGTGTAAATAGTTATTTTTTACTTTTTATAAATTCAAAATAATTAAGATTAAAACCTCCTTTGTCAAAAGCTACTTTGATTTTATTTATTCCTTTATTTAAATCTAATCCATGCAAAACAACCGTTTTCCATACCGCATCACCACCCGTTCTTGGAAGTTTTATACCCGATGATTTCATTCCATTTTCCATTTCAAAATGTAGCTTCCCATCTGCTTTTGAACTTGCGTATCGAATTGCAACATCATACGTTTTTTTTGATTTTGAATCTAATGTAAATTGCAACCACTCCTCATTTTCTATAAATGAAACTTGGAATCCATTTGAAATTGCATCCGTACATGGTAAAATATCAACTCCGTCATTACGCATTGAATTTCCTTTATTCCACTCTTCAAAAGTTCCCGTATCCACTTTATAATTTACTACATCCTTATCAAAATAAGCAAATCCATTGGTACCCAAATCGTATTCGGTCGCAAAGATTTTTCCTAGTAAATTATGTTTTTTATAGGCCTTTGTTTCATTCGTTTGCACTTGTCTAAACATCGCATCAACGACATCTGGCTTGACGGTCACATTTTCCATTTTAAAATTTTCCGCTAACTGCATCAGTGCTATTTTAGCAAAATCTGGACTGGGTTTCATTCCGCCATTTTTCCAATATTGAAGTAAAATCTCATAATCAGGATTCTTTTTAACTGAGGTAATTCCTGCGATATTTTCTATTTTTTTCATTGGCCAAAAAGCCCAACCTATATTATTGGATTCTACTAAAGAAATAGCATCTTTGAACCAAACATTAGAATTTTCACCACTTTCTCCCAACCATATTGGAACATTGTATTGCGTTCTATAATCCAACATTTTCTGAATCGCACCTTGTGTATTGTGGTTCCAATATTTATGAAAACTCATAGCCATGTTATCATCCCAAAGCGGAAAAATTCCATTGTAATTGTTGCCCCAGCAATTGCCTTCAATAATAATTAAGTGATTCGTATCTACTTCTCGTATTGCCTTCGTAATATTAACTTGAAGTGCTCTTAAAGGCCCATTTGAAGTTTCATCACATCCATTATTATTGGTTCCCGTAAAATTCCAGTTGGGTTCATTTATAATATCATACCCACCAATCCACGGATTATCTTTATAGCGTACCGCCACTTTTTTCCAAAAGGCAATCATTTTATTTCGATTGGCTTCGCTTTCCCACAAAGACGGCTTAGACGTATCATAATCGGATATATTAGCGTCTCTCCCTTGCCCTCCAGGAGCGGCGTGAAGATCTAAAATTAAATACATTTTATTTGCCGCACACCATTCTAGTAGATGATCAGTCATTGTAAAACCTTCCTCAAGCCATGTATTCTCTCCTGCACTTTTTTCTTCTTCAACAGGTAAAGTATACAAGTTATAATGCATGGGCAATCGAACTGAATTAAATCCCCAAGTCGCAAGAGAATCAATATCTCTCTTTGTAATTCCGTTTTCTTTATATGCTTTATAGAAATCTTCGGTACTCTTTTCACCAATTAAATCAGTGATTTTTTGTTTTATAACATACTGTGGTCCTGCAAATTGATCGGTCTTGAGCATATAGCCTTCTTGAACCATCCAACCACCTAAACCTAGACCTCTTAGAATTAGATTCTGCTCATTCCCATCAACAATATTTTGCCCGTTAGTATGTAAAAACCCTTGACTAAAAGACGCAATTGAGAACAATACTGTAATTATTAAAGCTCCTTTTTTCATATACTAATTTTGAGTTTAATGTGTTTTAAAATTTCATTACCATGCATAGGTTCCCACTGAACCTGCATCTAGGGAAGTTGTTATCCATTTTCCATTGAACTTAATATTAAATAAGGTGTTAACAGTACCGTCATTCTCAACAATTAGAACCTTTTTCCCTTCGGGAGTTATAAAAGCCACATTATTTAAATCACCACTAACATTACTTCCGATTCTTATAGAACCAGCCGGAACAAATTTAGAAGCGTGAGCAATAATATAATAAGCAACATTACGTTCCAAACTTTCACTAGAATTAACGGTTATGGCACCTTTACAAGTCGAACAACCCCCAGAGGTGTGTGGGCCAAAAGAACCTGAATTTGCTAGGTTCCACTCTAATGCATTTCTACTCCAATTTCGCATAGAACCAATGATTATATTTTTTAAATGCCATTTTAAATCTCCTTTAAAATCACCCGTAGAAGCCGTAAATTGTTCCGTAAAATAAATGCTTTTAGTTGGAAAAGCATCGTAAACCATAGAAAGTGCACTAATATCTCCAGCATATAAATGAAAAGCAGTTCCATTTACAAAAGCAGCTGCATCAACATCGCTTAATACGGTGTTAGCATATTGTATATTATCACAATTATGATCATAAGCAATAATTTTTGTAGTGATGTTTGCTGTTTTAAAAGCGGGTCCCAAATTTGTTTTAATGAAATTAGTTTGTTCTATTGCTGTCATCTCCATACTTGGATTGTTCCCTCCATGCAAAGGTTCATTTTGAGGAGTAATCGCATCGATTGTAATTCCTTCCCCTTTCATTTGTTGAATGTATTTCACAAAATATTGTGCATAAACTTCATAATATTTTGTTTGCAAGTGTCCTCCCATAAAACTGTCTTTATCTTTCATCCAAAGAGGCGCTGACCACGGTGTTGCTACAATCTTAATCTTTGGGTTAATCAATAGTATTTCTTTCAATAAAGCAATAACTCCATTTCTGTCAGGATCCAAGCTGAATTTTGCTAAAGCCAAATCAGAATCCCCAGTTGGTAAATCATTATAGGTAAATGGAGTAGCATTCATATCCGATGCGCCAATACTTATCCTGATATAACTGACCCCAATTGCACTTTCACCAGATCCGAATAATTCCTGTAAAAGGTCATTTTTCTTTGAAGAAGTCAGTTGATTAATGACATCTGCACTACCCCCAGTTAAAGTATAACCAAAGCCATCAACTGTTTGGTATTTTTGGGCTTCATTTACTTCTATACTAGCATAACCGTTAGCCGAAGTTCCAAACCCCAAGACACCTGTTTGTTTTTGAAGTTTTACGCTTTGATCTCCTTTAGTCAACCAAAAATCAACTTCATTAACCACTGTCACAGGAGGTACTGGTGTTGGCGGTGCTGGCTCTGAACCACTATCACTTGATGAAGAACATTTTACTTGCAGAACTATTGCCGTTATAAAAAAGGTAATCTTAAGTACTCTTTTTAAATACTGATTCATATTGTTGTTTTTTAGTAGACTAATGTTTGAATAGCATGAGCTGGGATTTGCACTACTGTTTTCTCTGAAGCTACAAATAAATTATAGGTGACTTTTTTGTCACTTTGATTCATTACAATAGTGACCATTTTACCATCTGTATTCAAAAAAGAAGTACTTAACAAACTGCTTCTGCTAACTGCTGTACTTACTCTTTTGGCATCAGGACGAATAAATTTTGAAAAATGTCCGATGTAATAATAGGAAGGAGTATAGATTAATTCTCCTGTATTAGTATCCGCATGAATCGGTGCAAAACAGAAATTTCCAACATGATTAGGACCACCATTTTGATCCAATAAGATATTCCAGTCCGTCCATCCTACAGTTCCATTATTAAAATCATTAATCATAGAAATGCCATAACGCTCTGCATTAGGCCAAAATTGATATTTTTTAGCATCGAATTTTTCAATGCACCCTTCAGTAAAAAGTAATTTTTTATCTGGATATGCTTCATGTACTTTGCGTACATTATCAAACATTTGCGCTCCACCTGCCCAAGTTTCATACCAATGAAAACCCATACCCCAAGCATATTTTGAAGCTTCAGGATCAGAAAAAATAGTATTTGCTCTTTGATTCATTAAATCACGATTGTGGTCCCAAACCACAATTTTTTTATTACCAAGGCCCTCTTTTGCCATTATTGGTCCCAGAAAGTTTTTCAAGAAATCGCGCTCAGCTTCAGCTGTATATACACAAGACTCCCACGTTTGGACCGCCATTGGCTCGTTTTGTATGGTAAGCCCCCAAATAGGCATGCCTTCTTTTTCATATGCCTTAATAAATTTAGCATAATAGTTTGCCCATGCTTGATAAAACTCTGGCAACAAAATGCCCCCTTTTAGCATATTATTTGTGCTTTTCATAAAAGCTGGTGGACTCCAAGGAGAAACATAGGTCAATAATTTCCCTCCAGCCGTTTTGATTGCTTCTTTAAGCATTGGAATACGAAATTGCCTGTCATGCTCAATAGAAAAAGTCTTCAAAGACGTATCCCCTTCCTTGATATAAGTATAACTTCCATTGCTGAAATCAGAACTATGAATTGTTGTTCGTAACAAAGAATAACCAATTCCTTTGTCTTTATCATAATATGCATTCATGAGTTCCTGCTGTTTATCTTTGGATAATTTAGCATAAACTTCAGCACTAGCATCAGTTATTGCGCCTCCAATTCCCATGAATTTTTGAAAAGTTTTAGATGGTTCCACAAAAACTGAAATTTCTGTTTCAAAAGGTTGTCCCGCAGGCATAAAAACTAAATTATCTGTGGGAGTTAACCTTAAATCCGTACTATCTGCAGTAGTATATACCGTTATTTTTTTTCCATTAGTGATAAATCCTTGCTGTTCTTTTTTAAGCGAATGCTGTTGTGCAAAAGCAGTAAAAGAACAGAATAAAGCAATGACTTTCAAGCTATAATTTTTCATTTATTGTTATTTTTTAATTAATAATTATTTGATAATAAAAGTCTCAAAATAAAGACTCTAAGTTACAAATAAACGTAATGTTTTATTTTAGTTTTAAAAAAATAGCCCATAATCAAATGAGAATGGGCTATTTCACCAACTTAAAATTCAAACCTAACCTAACTTCCCTTTAATTACTGCCTCGCATTTCAACGTTAGTTATTGAAATTCCAGTAGTACCAATGTTTTCACCACCACATTTAATTAATAAATAAACGGTTCCCGCTTCAGTAAAACGAACCGTATTTCCAGATCCAACACAACCTACAGTTGATAATTTACCTGAAAATACAGCTGTTGCGCATCCGTCCCAAGTACTCAATCCCATTCTTCTTCCATCTGCACTATAATCTGTGTTTTGAACTGGTGGTGTTTTGGAAACATATACTTCAAACCATGTATTTATAGCTCCACTACCAAATACTTTCATGTCAATTTTATAATCTTTGTTGGCTTGTACTTGGACTGCTTGATAAATTCCTTGCTGATTCCATCCCCCACCTTTTACGGTAGCACTTCCTTCATTAAATGACCAACTCGTTCCCGAATCACTAATTTTTAAAATAGTCCATTTATCATGATCTGTTGCGCTTTGAAATTTTCCGCCTTGAATAATATTCCCCGCGACTGGGTCAGAAGTTGCAACTACAATATCCTTAGTGGTTGCATTCATAGCTCCACCTTTACCAATTGCAGTATGTGTTACCGTATAGGTCCCAGCATCCGGAAAAAATACGGTTTCAATCATTTTGCCTGAAAAAGTACCTTCCCCAATATCCCATTTTGAAGCAATTACATTTGCTTTCTGAGCACTTAACGTAAATTTATTTGAAGCTCCTTCTACAGGCGTGACTGTAAAGGAAGCATCCACATTAGCATCAGTAAGACCATTACCGACACCAACTGCATCAGGTTGACAACTATTTAGTGAACATAATGTAGCCAAAGCAAACATTAGGTAAACGCCTCTATTTAAAACTATTTTTAATTTCATCTTATTCATTTTTAATATTAGTTGTAATTAGGATTTTGAACAATTTTAGTATTTTCCAATTCTTTCAAAGGAATAGGCCAAATTTCATTTTTACCAGTTGTAAATCCTTTACTCGCTAATGCGGCAGCTGCTTTTCCTGTTCTTACTAGGTCAAACCAACGATGACCTTCTCCTGCGAGTTCTAATCTTCTCTCGGCTAAAACAGCATCCATAGAAACAGGCACAGAGCCCAAGCCTACTCTTGCTCTAACCGCATCTAATAAAGCTTGTGCTCTTGCTCCAGTTGCACCAAGTGCTTCCGCTTCCATCAAATACGTATCAGCCAAACGGATTGCATATACATTTTGCTTATAATTTAAAACTGAAGCGCCTCCACCTGTAGAAACATCTGATGTTAATGGCATAAATTTTTTCAAAAAGTAACCTGTGTCTTTATATCCAGGAGAATAATCCGCCTGTCCTGCCGCTTTTAATGCTTTCATATCAACAATGGTTGCATCAAAACGAGGGTCTGATTTTAAGGCATCATACAAATTTTGAGTCACTGTATTGAAACTCCAGCCCGAAGCATAATCCGGAGCCGTAGAATTAGAAGGTCTAGAAAAACTCCTTGGCCCAACCATTACATTAACACTGTTTCCTTCATCTGATCCTGATCCCCAATTACCCCAATCTGCATTACTTTTATCTGTATGGGTAATTTCAATAATTGCTTCTGAATTAAACTTGTTATTTATAGTCCACAAATCTGCAAATTTATTTAGCAATTTATAACCATACATACTCGTGCCCCCTGGTGTTCCATTAACTGAAGCAAATGCAGCAGCTGCTTGAGTATTTTTCCCTTCATATAAATATACTTTTCCTAATAAAGCTTGAACTGAACCTTTAGAAAAACGTCCTCCTTCATTTGCTAAATCACTTATTGTATTAGGCAAATTAGGTAATGCTTCTGTCAAATCTTTTTCAATTTGAGCATAAACATCATCTGAACTAGCTTGTAAAACATTATATATTTCACTAGTAGCTATTGGTTCAGTAATTAATGGGACATTCTTAAAAGTTCGCACTAATTCAAAATAATAATAACCGCGCAAAGCCTTAGTTTCAGCAGTAAATCTTGCTTTAGTTGCATCATTCATCGGCACATTAGGCAATTTTTCAAGTAGAATATTTGCTCTAAAAATACCTTGATAAAAATCATTCCAAAAACTAGCAGGAATTGTAACTGGGCTTATCGAATAATCTGAAAAAGATTGAATTCCGGTACCATCAGTTGCACCACCACCACCAGCATAAAAGTCATCTGATCCTGCATTTAACATACAAATCATATTCTCAAATCCTTTTGACTGTTTCCCTAAAACGTCATATACGGAAACCAGTCCTGAATAAGCCTCAGTTTCGTTAGTATAATAATTATCTTCTAATGCTGTCCCTTTTGGTTCCACATTTAAAAATTCCTCACTGCATGATGTTGCTGTAAAAAGTACAACAGAAGCAATAAGTGAAAATTTTATATTTTTAAGTTTCATAATAATATCTTTTATTAAAATTGTAAATTAACACCTAACATGAATGTTCTTGCTTGCGGATAAAATCCTCTATCAATTCCCATTACTCCTCCACCAATTTCAGGGTCATATCCTGAATATTTTGTGAAAGTGAATAAATTTTCGGCAGTTAAATAAATTCTAGTTTTGCTTAAACCTGCTTTACTAATAGCGTCGCTTGGCAAAGAATACCCTAACTGAATTGTTTTAAATCTTAAATAATCACCATCTTCAAGATAAAAATCAGAAGGATTATTAAAGTTTTTATTCGTGTCATTTGTAGTCAATCTTGGAAAAGTATTTGAAGTTCCTTCTCCTGTCCAACGTCCTAAAGCTGATGTTTGAAAATTGGCATTCCCAATATCTAACCTACGTAAACCTTGAAAAATTTTGTTCCCACTTGCTCCTTGGGCAAAAACTAATAAATCGAAATTTTTATAATCTAAATTAATAGTAAAACCAAAAGTATATTTAGGAATTGGACTACCTAGGAACTCTCTGTCATCTGATGTGATCTTTCCATCACCATTTACGTCTTTCCAACGGAAATCTCCAGGTACAGCATTAGGTTGAATTAATCCACCATCTGCATTAGTATATTCATTAATCTCTGTTTGATTTTGGAATATCCCTGCCGTTTTAAAACCATAGAAAGCATTATATGGTTGCCCCACTTGAACTCTTGTAATAGGGTAAGTACTTGACTGAATAGTTTGCCCACCAGATAAGAAATCAATACCGTTCCCTAAATAAGTAACTTTATTATCTAAATAGGAAACATTCGCATTAACGGACATATTTACTTGACCAATTTTTTTACGGTACCCCAACTCTAAATCAATACCTTTATTTTGCATATCAGCTACATTCCCAACAGGATTTCCTGTAGAACCCACATAACCAGGTATCAAAACATCTTGCAAAATGCCTGTTGTCTTTTTATCATATAAATCTAACGAAAGATTAAAATTTTGAAATAATGTAGCATCAAATCCTATGTTAGTTTGACTTGTCTCTTCCCATTTCAAATCAGGGTTAGAAGGAGCATTCGGACTATTACCTATAGTTACAGAACCCGAATTCCCAATAGTGTAATTTCTTCCACCTCCAATTGTAGCTAAATATCTAAAATCACCAATAGCATCATTACCTGTAACACCATAACCACCTCTAAATTTCAGTTGATTAACTACATTGTTTTCCTTCCAAAAATCTTCTTTTGAAGCTACCCAACCTAATGAGAATGAAGGAAAAGTTCCGTATCTATTATTTGATCCAAATCGCGAAGAACCATCTCTACGAATAATACCCGTTACCAAATATTTTTCTTTATAATCATAATTTAATCTAGAGAACAACGATGTTACAACATGTTCTGATCCAGTATACGCGTAAGAGTCAATCTGGTCTTTTGGAACACTATAATTAAATGAAGCATCTTTATAGCTAGTAACAGGAATATTATAATACGTTACACCGCTCCCACTAGTAATATTATCAACATAAGCACCCTGACCAACTAAAATACTGAAATTATGACTATTGATAAGTTTAGAATAAGAAGCTATATTTTCTATATTCCAACCAAAGCCAGTATTTGTACTTCTTGATATATTATTTTTGGCTACAATATTTGAAGCATTCAAATAAGATATTGGAGTAAAGCTTTCACTACCCCAATAAGCTAATTTTCCCCCAAGAGTAGTTCTAAATTTTAAGCCACTTATTGGCTCAACTTCTAAATAAGCATTACCAACAAAATTGTCAGACCAACCATAATTCCCTAATCTTGTTTGAATATACGCCAATGGATTAGACATTTCTTGACCAACAAAAGAGGAAATACCATAAGGATTACCATTAGCATCTCTAATTGCACCTGTATTTGTGTAAGGAGATTGATTTGCAAGAACTGGATCTCTTTCTACAATTGGTGTCAATGGATCTAAATTGATTGCAGAACTTAAAGGTCCTCCAAATTCACTATTAGTATTTCCTAACCCTACATTTTTCTCTCTAGAATATCCCAATGTTTGACCAAAAGTAATTTTCTTAGTGATTTTATGTGTGGAGTTTAACCTAATATTTTTTCTGATATAGTTGGAGATATCAGTAGCGACAATTCCTTCTTGATCCAAAAGACCAAAAGACAAATAGAATGTTGATACTTCATTTCCACCACTTAAACTTAATTCATGTCCAACACGTTTTGCATTATTATTAAAAATCGCTGATTGCCAATCGGAACCTACACCAAATGATGCTGGGTTTGAAAATTTAATATCTCCACCACCTGCTACTGAAGCCTCATTCATCAAAGTGGCATATTGAGTAGCATTTAATAAGTCTAATTTTCTAGCAGGAGCCGATATTCCAGTGTAACCATTATAATTGACACTGATTTTTCCAGATTTCCCTTTTTTTGTTGTCACAAGAATAACACCTGTCGCTGCTCTTGCACCATAAATAGCTTGTGAAGCAGCATCTTTCAACACCTCTATTGAGGCAATGTCAGATTGATTCAAATAACCTATACCACCAGCGTCAACCACCACTCCATCAACAACCCAAAGTGGCTCATTGTTTCCGAATGTAGTAATACCACGAACTCGAATAGTTGCAGAAGAACCAGGTTGTCCAGAGTTTGCGGCTATTGTCAAACCAGAAACTCTACCTTGTAATGATTGCTCAACTCTTGTAATTGGCAAATCTTCTAAGTCAGAAGCTTTAATGCTTGAAATAGCTCCTGTTACAACACTCTTCTTTTGAGTACCATAACCTACAACAACAACTTCATTCAAATCTTGAGATTGCGATGTTAATTTTATAACCACTTGAGAACGCCCTTTTATTGATTCTTGAACAGTTCCATAGCCAATATAACTAATTGCTAAAATGCCATCTGAAGGCACTTGCATTTGAAACTTTCCATCAAAATCTGAAGAGGCTGATTTTGAAGATCCCTTTAATAAAATCGATGCCCCAGGAATTGGCATACCACTTTCATCATTTACTATTCCGTTTACCACAATGTCTTGCGCTTGTGCGTAAATCGAGAATAATAGAGATGAAAAACAAAAAATAAGTAATTTTGTTAATTTCATTTTTCTATAAATTTTGGTTAATTATTTAGTAATTTGAAACAATAGTAGGGTTATTTTTTTGTTATTAATATTTATTAATCACTACAAAAACACATCAAAGCCAAATAACTAACTAAACAAAAACACATCAAATAAAAATTAAAACTTTAATTAACAAGAGTTTACAAAATAACAATAGCTATTATCAAAAAGTTAAATCATTAAATAAACCCTACAATTATTAAAATTGAGGTATTTTAGCTAATAATCTCGTTTCACATTACAAAAACTAAGACTTTACAGCTGTCATTACAACTTATAACGAGCCAATACAATAATTATGAAATCTTCAAAATTCTACGTTTTTTTTGCTTTGTTTTTATTTTTCACAACGATAATTTTTGCACAGGTAAAAAATATTGGACTGCCAGATATACGCAATTATAAAAGAACCGATTACAAAGGAGGAACGCAAAACTGGAATATTGATCAAGATAAAAACGGCAATTTATATTTTGCCAATAACAATGGGCTTTACCAATTTGATGGAACATCGTGGAGAAAATACATTTTACCAAATTCCACTGCTATCAGATCTTTAAAAATAGATAACTCTGGTAAAGTATATGTAGGGGGATATAATGAGTTTGGTTATTTCAAACCTAATTCAAAAGGAAAAATGGAATATGTTTCTATATCAAAATTGATAAATAAAAAGCAAGTCAAGTTAATTGATTTCATTTGGAAAATACACATCGTTAATAAAGCAATTATCTTTCAATCCTTTGGAAGAATCTATAGTTATAAGAACAATCAACTTAAAATAATTGAAGCTCCTAATAGATTCCAATTTTCATTCCTGGTAAACGACCACTTATACCTTCAAGAATCTTCTCTTGGAATAGTAGAATACAAAAATGGTGTTTTAACCCCCTTAAAAGGCACTACAGATATCAATAATACTGAAATTTGGGGAATGTTCTCTTTGCCAAACAACCAATTACTAATCACAACTTTAACTAAAGGGCTTTTTATATATCAAAATGGAAAAATGGCCCCTTGGAATACGCAAGCAAATTCCTTTATTAAAAAAAATAGCTCTCTTGGTGGAGTAAAAATAAAAGACAATTATATACAACTAAATTCCGTACTAGATGGAATTATAGTATGTGACCTAAACGGGAAGATCATACAACATATTAATCATACTAAAGGCCTACAAAACAACACTGTTCTAACTTCATTTATTGACAGTAAAAAAAACTTATGGCTTGGCCTAGACAATGGAATTACTTTTATAAATGAAAGCTCTCCAATTACTTATCTTGGGTTCAGTTATGGCTTAAGTACTGTTTATGCTTCAGCACAATTCCAAAATAAATTATATGTAGCTACAAACCAAGGTGTATTTTATCAATCTTGGGAAAATACAATTAGAGAAGATTCATTTAAACTAGTAGAAGGCACAACTGGTCAAGCTTGGAACTTACAAATAATTAATGATCAGTTACTATGCGCCCATAACAGAGGTGCATTATTAATTTCCGGAAATAAAGCAATTAAAACATTAGACAATAAAGGTTATTTTGGTTTTAAAGTAATTCCAAATAAAACAAACTTTATAATAGGAGCAAAATACAATGGTTTTGCCATATTTGAAAACACAGCAAGTGGATGGCAATTTAGAAACAAAATCGAAGGTTTTGAAAAATCAGCGAACACTTTTGAAATAGATGCCACGAATTTATGGCTGAAAAAGGATGCTGTTTTATATAAAATGACTTTATCTCAAGATTTAAAGAATTTTGAAAACATAAAAACATTCGAAAACCTATCTAAAAAAATAAAAGGAATAGGAAGTATTCATCATTTAAAAAATAACATATTCTTTCAAACGAATAATCATTTTTACCAATACTCAAATCAACAAAAATCCTTTACTGAAAACAAATCTGTAAGTTCCATTTTCAAAAATATTCCAAACATCAATTCAATAACCGAAGATAAATATGGCAACATTTGGTACGTATTTAATGAGTCACTGGGTATGTTGAAGCTGAATAAAAAAGGGCATTATCAAAATAAAGTAGCAGAGTTTTCGAATATGACAGGGAACCTTGTAAATAATTACCTATCGGTTACAACAATAGATCCTTCAAATGTTTTTATTGGACTAACCTCTGGTTTAGCGCACTACGATCCCAATATTACTAATAATTTAAAAATCAAACCAAACGTATTTATACGTAGTTTTTCTTTTTCGAGAGATACTTTGGTATTAGGTAATGGTAATAAAACAATAGAGAATTACGAAATTCCATACTCTTCTAACCATGTCCGATTTACTTTTTCATCCCCTACATACGACAACATTGAAAGCGTAGAATATTCCTATCAATTAGCCGGATTTGACAGCAAATGGAGCAATTGGTCGACTATTTCAATAAAAGAATATACCAATTTAAGAGAAGGTGATTACACCATGAAATTAAAGTCGAGAAATAGTTTTGGAATACAATCTGAAGTAGCCATTATTAATTTTTCTATTTCGCCACCATGGTATAGACATTATCTAGCCTATTTAGGATACCTTTTACTTATTATTATAGCAATCTATTATATTCGTAAAAGGGTTCAAATGAAAATTCGTAAAAACAAATATTACGAAACCATCGAACAAAGGCGATTATACCTTGAAAAAGAAACGAAAATACGTCAAGAACAATTTGACCTAGAAAAAGAGATTGAAAAATTAAAAAATGACAAACTTCAAATTAAGATCTTAGCAAAAGATAAAGAGCTAGTAAACAACTCCTTACAGGTTGTGAAGAAAAACAAAATTTTAAACGGGATAATTCATAAACTAAAAGACATAAATATTGATACATTAGATGAATCGACAAAATCTCAATTTACAAAATTGAACAGAAGTATTACAAAAGAAGTAAATGCAGATAAAAGCTGGAAAGATTTAGAGAAACACATTAAAAATGTACATTTTGATTTTCTAAAAAGATTAAAAGAAAAATACCCGACAATTTCACCGCGAGAATTAGATTTATCAACTTATTTACTGATGAATATGTCAACCAAGGAAATTGCCGAAATCATGAATATTTCTAATGGAGGTGTTGAATTAGCCAGATACCGTTTAAGGAAAAAATTAGAACTTAATAAAAAAGAAAATTTAATAGGTTTCTTAATGAGTATATAAAATAAAAAGGATATTATGACGTACATAATATCCTTTTTTAAAAGATGAGTAATAGTTTTTTACTATATAAAATCCAATGTCCTTTCTAATGCCATTCCTCTTGAACCTTTTATAAGGAGGGTGCTGTCTATAATTTTGGTTGTTTTTAAATAATTTGAAAAAGTATCAAATGAGTCATAAAAATAAAAATTACTCTTATCTATTCTAGTGTCGTAAAATGCAGAACCGATAAAAAAACATTGAATAGAGTTTTCTTCTAGTAGGGAGTCCACTAATTCCTTATGCTCTTTTGCACTTTCATTGCCCAGTTCAAACATATCTCCCAAAATCATTATTTTATTTGGCTTTTCCAATTGTAAAAAATTAGAAATAGCCACAGCCATACTACTTGGATTTGCATTATATGCATCCAAAATAATTTCGTTAGTCTCTTTTAACAAGAGTTGAGATCTATTGTTTTCAGGAATATAACTCTCTAGCGCTTGTTTTATAGGTATATTTTCGACTCCAAAGAACTTTCCTATAGCAAGTGCTGCATTCAAATTATTAGCATTGTAAAGCCCTATCAAATGAGACTGAATTATAATGTTCGAAAATTCAATTTCCACAAAAGGATTTGCTTTAACTTCTGCAATACATACATCAGCATTTTCTTTATTTAGACCAAAAGAAAAGGATTTTAGCAACTTTGATTTTTCAACTTGAATTGGATCTTCCAGATTTATAAAAGCTAATTTATCGTTTTTTGCTAAGTATTGATACATTTCACTTTTCCCTTCAATTACGCCCGCAACACCTCCAAATCCTTCCAGATGTGCTTTCCCAAAATTAGTAATATATCCGTAATCAGGTTTAGCTAATTCACATAAAAATTCAATTTCTTTTTTATGATTAGCTCCCATTTCAACGATTCCAATTTCAGTTTCTGAAGTAAATGACAATAAAGTTAAAGGCACTCCAATATGATTGTTGAAATTCCCTACAGTGGCTTTTGTATTGTATCTTTTTGAAAGCACAACTTGAATTAACTCTTTTGTAGTAGTCTTTCCGTTGCTACCAGTAAGAGCTATAATAGGTAACTTTAAATAGCCCCTATGAAATTTAGCTAATTCTTGTAAAGCCACTAAACTATCATCAACAAGTACTGTTCGCTCATCAATATAATAAGACTTATCATCAATAAGCACATAAGAAGCTCCTTTTTCTAAAGCTTCGCTAGCAAAAGTATTCGCATCAAATCGCTCCCCTTTTATGGCTACAAAAAAAGAATTAACACCAATCTTACGTGTGTCAATTGAAACCGATTTACATTTTAAAAATAAACTATGAATGTATTGGATATCCATATAAAAAGGATTAAAAAAAGCAAAAGCCCTAATCAAAGGGCTTTTTACTTTTATAATTATATAAAAAAATTAATTTCTAGCTGATTTTCTTTTTTCTGCCTTAGGTCCTACTCTAGACATAGCACATCTAAATCCAATATAGTCAGTTGCCATATCCTGTGGAAAATACCTTCTTTGAGCTGGGTCTAACCAATACGCTCTATCTCTCCAAGAACCTCCTTTGTAAACTCGTACTTCATCGTTTATCAAAGTAGTTCTTTTACTAGACTTATCGTATTTTCTAACCATCATACCTAAACTGTCTGTAGTAACATTATGTTTAGGAGAATTATACATATTCTTATCCGATTTTGCTTTATCAGTATCTGACTCTGATTCACCAAAGTTATAATATTTTGAAGATTGCTTATCACCATCTCTATAATTAATATTATTACTCTTATCAAAATTTTGTCTCAAGTACGTTTCGTTTTCATCAACTGGCACTTGTGCAATTTGACCCGGAAAACTTCTTACAATAATTTTACCATTACTAAGAGTATCTTTTTTCATAGTCTCTAGAGTAACAATTTCTACTTTCCCATCTTCTCCAATTTTGTTTTTAGTGTAACGATTTCCTCTAAAGTAGTTAAAATCATTTGACTCATTATCAATAATTGGTCTGTAAACATCGGCAACCCATTCGGCTACATTTCCTGCCATATCATACAATCCAAAATCATTAGCTGGATATTTTTTAACAGCATTAGTGATATCAGCACCATCATCAGACCATCCTGCAATTCCACCGTAATCTCCATTTCCTTGCTTGAAATTGGCTAATTGATCCCCTTTACTTTGTCTTTTTCCAGAACGGGTATAACTACCAGACCATGGATATTTCTTTTGCCCTTTATAGATATTATATTCTCTTTGACCTACATCTGCAGCTGCAGCATATTCCCATTCTGCTTCAGTTGGAAGTCTATATTCAGGTAAAAGTATTCCTGAAGAACGTTGTGCATAAACATTTTTAGCTTCAACAACCTTACCGTCTTTACCTGCTTTAGGGCTTTTTCTACCGGCTTTAGATTTTAAAACAATTTCCTCATTACCACCATATGTCATTGTTGGAGCTTTTAAATACGTTTCTGTACTAAAAGAAGCTTCAGCTGTAACATCTTGCGATTTTGCATTCTTTTTTAAATAACCATTCTTTTCTAAAATTGCTTCATTTACACGATCGGTTCTCCATTTACTAAATTCAACAGCTTGAATCCAATTTACCCCAACTACAGGATAACTTGCATACGCAGGATGTCTCAAGTAGTTATTAGTCATGGTTTCATTATAACCCAATCTATTTCTCCACACTAAAGTATCTGGTGAAGCTCCTTCATATATATATTTATAGTTCTCTTCTGTTGGAGGAAAAACATTTTTCAACCAATCTAAGTACTCCAAGTACATAAAGTTTGTAACTTCTGTTTCATCCATATAAAAGGATTGAACATGTTGTTGTGTTGGTGTGTTGTTCCAATCATGCATAACATCATCTTCCACTTTACCCATTGTAAAAGTTCCTCCTTCAACAAAAACCAAACCAGGTCCCGCTTCTTGTTTTTTACTACTAGAAGCTTTCTTGCTATCTACATTCCAACCGGTAGCTCTTGATGCATTTTTTGAACTAGATTTTTTACTACAACTAGCAAAACCTACTATCATTATCAACGATAACATCAATCGAAATGCCATAATTTTGTTTACTTTCATACTCTTTTAAAGGTAATAATTTAAGTGATGCAATATAATAATTAACGATTAACCTGCAACACCATTTTAAAAAATTTTGCGCAGTTCAACCATATTAAACTATTTCATACAAATCAAACGCAAATTTATACTATTTATTATTTATTTTAACACTAAAAGCTATATTTTTACTCATTCCAATTAATTTATTATTAATACAATTTAATAAATAATGCGAAAGCTACTTCTGATTACATTATCCTTAATTTCTTCCATTTTAAATGCCCAAACCGCAGATAACATCACCATCGAATGGCTTGATAAAACGGAGATGTCAATTGGAAATACTAAAATCAACATTCCAATCTTTACTGGAAATCAATTTCATTATGATACTGAAAAAAAGATTCTTTTTTACACTTTAAAGCTTAAAGTACCTTATTCTTATGATAAAAATGATGTTTTAATCTCAAATATAAATTACGAATCTGTTTCAGCAGAACAACTTGGCGACTTAAAGCTAGAAAACACACCAAAAGTAATAGCCCCAACTATACAAAATTTCAAAAGCCGAGGTGTTTTAGAATCTTTCCTGACCCTCTCTCCCATTATAAAGGACTTTTATGGATACAAAAGGATAAAATCTTTTTCTTACACCATCAATAACTCAACATCAAAAATTAATCAATCGAACAAAACCACGAAACTTATTTACAATTCCGTTTTGTCCTCTGGCGATTGGTATCGTTTTTATATTGAAAAATCAGGTGTTTATAAAATTTCAAAAAGTTTTTTACAAGAATTAGGGTTTCCAGCTAATGGAATTGATCCTAAAAAAATTAAAATATATGGCAATGGAGGAAAAATGCTTCCTTTATCAAATAATATTGATTACCCAGATGATTTAATTGAAAATACTATTCAAATTATTGGTGAAGATGACGGCACATTTGACACTAATGATTATATCTTATTTTATGCTCAAGGAGTTGACACTTGGAATGAAGAAAGTCAAACTAATATAAACCTTTACGATACAAAGTCGTACTATTACATCACCTCTTCTGGAGACAATGGTAAAAGAATGGGCCAAATGACTCAACCTTTAGGCAACAGTACATTGAATCTAAACACATTTGACGATTATCAATATCATGAAACAGATTTAGTCAATATTGCCCACCTTGGAAGACAATGGTTTGGAGAGTCATTTGACATCAATCAAGAACAAGAATTTGAATTCAACTTTCCTAATATTGATTTAACAACCCCAATAAAAATTAAAGCCGTAACCGCTTCGGCCGCTTATACCCCAACATCATTTCAAGTTAGCGCTAACAGTCAAACCATCGGACAAATCACTTTTCCTGCCATAAACACCAATTCTGACACTGAATTTTATGTTGGCAACTTACCCAGCAATGCCTCTTTCAACAGTGCTGAAAATGTAAAAATAAAACTAACATACAACAACAATGGTGTTCCTGGATCCAAAGGTTTTTTGGATTACATTGGGCTTTTGGCAAAAAGAAAACTCCAAGGATATGGCAAGCAATTCAATTTTCAATATAACTCTTCTAATGGAGAAATAGGCATTGTCAATTACAATTTTGCTAATGCAAATGGAATTTCTCAAATATGGGATATTACTAACACCAGTAATATAACCAAAGTAGAAAACAACAATCAAGATTTATTTTCATTTAAAGGAAATCTAGGAGAAACCAAGAAATACGTCGCTATCGATGCTTTAGACTACTACACTCCCTTAAAAGAGACTAAATCTAAAATAACTAACCAAAATATAAAAGGCACAATTTTCAATAACAACCAAGGAGCCTTTCAAGATATTGACTACGTTATAATAACTCCAAATGAGTTGAAAAATCAAGCAGAAAAACTCGCTGATTTCCATCGGAATTATTCCAAATTAAATGTAAAAGTCATTACTACAGAGTCTATTTATCAAGAATTTTCATCTGGAAAACAAGATATTGCAGCAATACGAAACTGCATAAAATACATATATGACAATGCTTCTACAGATGAAAAAAGGATCAAATATGTAAACCTTTTTGGAGACGCTTCCTATGATTATAAAAACAAAACCATAAACAATACAAATATAGTCCCTATTTATCATGCTTTAAACAGCAACACTATTGGAGAATCTTCATTTGCCTCAGATGATTTTTATGGTTTAATGGATGATAACGAAGGAAACATTATTTCCTATTTTGGTGGAATTGACATTGCGGTTGGCCGAATGCTTGTAAACAACCCTTCACAAGCAGAGGATATGGTTAATAAAGTAATTGAATACCATGACATCAAATCATACGGAAACTGGAGAAACAATTTCGTGATGATTTGTGACGACTCCGATCAAATATCTGATTCCAGCCTACAAAGCAGACAAAATAATTTGGCCGACAGAATCACGGCACAAAAACCTTTTTTTAATATCAATAAAATAATATTAGATTCTTATATCCAAGAAGCATCGGCTGGAGGTTTTAGATATCCAAAAGCGAGGACAGACTTTTTTAATGCATTCGAAAAAGGAGCACTAATCTTCAACTACTTGGGACACGGTGGTGAGGATGGATTATCGGCTGAACGAATTTGGGAAAAATCAGATAGCCAAAACCTAAACAATCAATACAAATATCCATTATTCATTACTATTACTTGCGAGTTTTCCCGCTTTGATAATCCCACCAGACCAACAGCAGGAGAATACACCTATTGGAACCCGAAAGGCGGTGCTATTGCAATGATTACTACTATTCGCGCTATTGGTCAATTTAGCGCAGAAAATTTCAACGACACTTTATCTCAAAACTTATTGTCTTTTGGTTCTAATGAATACACCTCAATTGCAGAGGCTTTACGAATATCAAAAAACAGCAATCCGAATTCATCTACTAATGTCGTTTTTTATATTGGAGATCCCGCATTGTTTTTAGCTATTCCAAAACCGAAAGTAAAGCTTACAAAAATAAATGATATCCCAACAACTCAAACCACGGATGCATTTAAATCATTAGCTCACATGAAAGTAACTGGCGAAATAACTGATGAAAATGATGTTACGCTGACAAATTATAACGGCGAAATTTCATCTACTATTTTTGATAAGACAATCCCAAGAACAACGTATAACAACGACGGAAACAGCCCACCAATAAATTTCAATACACTCGGAGAAACCATATTTAGAGGAAATGCTTCTGTTAAAAACGGAATATTTGAATTTAATTTTGTTGTCCCAAGAGACATTAGAATCCCTCTTGACAATGGAAAAATAAGTTTTTACGCTAAAAAAGAGCAGGTTTTAGAGAATGAAACTGGCTACGACACGAATATTAAAATAGGAGGTATAAATGAAAATGCAGTCGAGGACAATATTAGCCCAAAAGTTAAGTTATATATGAATGACGAGACATTTGTTTCAGGAGGCATTACAAACTCATCTCCTTTTTTACTTGCTTTTCTCGAAGATGAAAATGGAATTAATACTGCAAGCGGAATTGGACACGACATTATAGCTATTTTGGATGGAGACATAAGCAACCCATATATACTAAATGATTATTACCAAACAAATATTGATGATTTTACAAATGGAAGTTTACGATTCCCATTACATGACATTTCGGTCGGATTGCATACTATTGTATTTAAAGCATGGGATGTTTACAATAATCCAACAACTACCGAAATTCAATTTTTAGTAGTAGGAGACGAAACAATAACTTTGACACATGTTTTAAATTATCCAAATCCATTTGTCAATTATACTGAATTTTGGTTTACTCACAACAGACCTTACGAACCACTAACAGTTCAAATTCAAGTTTTCACAATAACTGGAAAGGTAGTTTGGACAAAAAACCAAATCATAACAACAGAAGGTTTTTTATCTAAAGAAATCACTTGGGACGGAAGAGATGATTTTGGAAATAAAATAGGCAAAGGCGTTTATATCTACAAGCTCACTGTCAAGTCTAGCACAACAAATAAAAAAGCTGAAAAGATCGAAAAGCTTGTGATACTTTAATAATATAGTATATTTGTTTAATGAATTTTAACATCAAAATGAGAAAAATAATACTTATAACAACTAGTATACTCACTTTTTCTTTTGCAAAAGCACAAGATAGAGTAATAACAACTGCAGTTCCCTTTTTATTAGTATCTGCAGATGCTAGAGCTGCTGGTATGGCTGATGTTGGTGTAGCCACTTCAGCAGATGCTTTTTCACAACAATGGAATCCTGCAAAATATGCTTTTGCAATTGATAAACAAGGCTTTTCTATAAGTTACACACCCTACCTTACTGATTTAGCCAATGATATTTCATTAGGACAATTAACCTATTATAATAAAATAAGCGAAAGAAGTGCTTTTGCTGGAAGTTTACGTTATTTTGGGTTTGGTAATATCGAATTAAGAGAAACTGGAGACCCAAATGAAGTTCCCAGAATTGTATCACCAAATGAGTTTGCACTAGATGGTTCTTATTCCTTAAAATTAAGCGAGAAATTTTCTATGGCTGTAGCAGGAAGATACATTCATTCTAATCTAAAAGTAGTTTCAGACAACGGTGATGCCTCTGCAGCAAATTCTTTCGCAATTGATGTTGCGGGTTTTTATCAATCAGAAGAAATTGCCTATAATGACTTTAACGGAAGATGGAGAGCAGGTTTTAATATTCAAAACTTAGGACCAAAAATAAGTTATGACAATGACGAAATTAGCACTAACTTTTTACCCGCTAACTTAAAGGTAGGAACTGGATTTGATTTCATACTTGACGATTACAACAAGGTAGCACTGAATCTTGAATTTAGTAAACTATTGGTTCCAACCCCTCAAAATCCAGATCTAAATGGAGACGGAACTATTACAGCTGAAGAAAGAGCTCAAAATAATGACAATTACCGCTCTATTGGTTGGGTTTCTGGAGTTTTTAAATCATTCGGAGATGCACCAGACGGATTTAGTGAAGAAGTTAAAGAAGTTACATATGCAGTTGGAGCTGAATACTTATACCAAGATTCATTTGCAATGAGACTAGGTTATTTTCATGAAAGTCCACTTAAAGGAGCTAGAAAATTTTTCTCGCTTGGAGCCGGATTTAAATACAATGTAGTTAAAGTAGATGTGTCTTATTTATTCTCAGCTTCAAAAGTAAAAAACCCTTTAGAAAACACCCTTCGTTTCTCTCTTACATTCAACTTTGGAGACAAATACGATGAATATTAATTTATAATAAAATTTAAATTAAAAGTCCAAATTTCAACCCCTGAACTTTGGACTTTTTTTCCTATAAAATATGAAAGAAATAACTATTACAAGCCATTTCTCTGTTTATAATTCAACACTTGAATTACCAATTGAAGTACAAAATCTTATGGAGCAAGCCATTTCAACACGGAAAAATGCATATGCACCATATTCAAAATTTAGAGTCGGTACGGCTTTATTATTAGATAATGGAAAAATAGTATTGGGCTCTAATCAAGAAAATGCTGCTTATCCATCTGGACTATGCGCAGAGCGAGTAGCTATTTTTCAAGCCGGAGCAATATACCCAAATGCAAAAATCACAAAAATGGCGATTACAGCTGCTTCAGACACCAATAAAACAACAGAACCAATACCTCCTTGCGGCGCGTGTAGACAATCAATTGCTGAATATGAAATCCGTCAAGAGTCTCAAATAGAAATTTATTTCATGGGAGAAACTGGCGAAGTCTATAAATCAGAATCACTAAAAAACCTGCTCCCGTTATTATTTAACAAAAACGTGTTGTAAAATTGCTAAAAATTAGCTTTTTAATTTTAGTTCTTAGTTGGAATGTCCTATTTTTGCAATTCGCAAATTTGTGGGAGGAAACTATTTTGCGTTATAGGTACTAGTTGATAACACAATAAAACTTTAGCAAAAGAACAATTGAGATGAAAGAAGTTACAAAAGAAGTATATTTAAAGTGGTACGAAGACATGCTGCTTTGGAGAAAGTTTGAAGACAAGCTTGCAGCATTATACATACAACAAAAAGTTAGAGGTTTTCTACACTTATATAATGGTCAAGAAGCAGTACTAGCAGGTGCATTGCATGCAATGGACTTGACAAAAGACAAAATGATTACTGCATATAGAAATCACGTTCAACCAATTGGAATGGGTGTAGATCCAAGAAGAGTAATGGCTGAGCTTTTAGGAAAAGTTACGGGAACATCAAAAGGAATGGGTGGTTCTATGCATATTTTCTCAAAAGAGCACCGTTTTTATGGTGGTCATGGAATCGTAGGTGGACAAATTCCTGTAGGAGCTGGATTGGCTTTTGCAGATAAATACTTTGAAACTGGCGGTGTAACAATGACCTATTTTGGTGATGGAGCAGCACGTCAAGGATCTTTGCACGAAGCTTTCAACATGGCTATGTTATGGAAACTACCTGTAGTTTTTATTGTAGAAAATAACGGTTATGCAATGGGAACTTCTGTTGAAAGAACGGCTAACCACACTGATATTTGGAAACTAGGTTTAGGGTATGAAATGCCTTGTGGACCAGTTGACGGAATGAATCCAGTAAAAGTTGCTGAAGCGATGACAGAAGCTATTGATAGAGCGCGTCGTGGTGATGGACCAACTTTCTTAGAAATGAAAACATATCGTTATAGAGGACACTCTATGTCGGATGCTCAACTATATAGATCAAAAGAAGAAGTAGAAGAATACAAAAAAATTGATCCAATTACACAAGTTCTAGATGTAATTAAAGATCAAAAATATGCTACAGAAGAAGAAATTGACGCAATCGACCAAAGAGTTAAAGACTTAGTTCAAGAATGTGTTGATTTTGCTGAAGAATCGGAATATCCTCCAATTCAACAATTATACGACGTAGTATACGCACAAGAAGATTATCCATTTATACCTCATAAACTATAAAATCAATTATGGCAACAATAATTACAATGCCTCGTTTGAGTGATACTATGACGGAAGGAACGGTAGCAACTTGGCTTAAAAAAGTAGGTGACAAAATTAGCGAAGGCGATATCCTTGCAGAAATTGAAACTGACAAAGCAACAATGGAATTTGAGTCTTTCAACGAAGGAACTCTTTTGCATATAGGAATTCAAGCTGGCGAAACAGCGCCTGTAGATTCATTATTAGCAATAATAGGAAATGAAGGGGAAGATATTTCTGCAATTTTGGCAGGAAAATCTGAAACTCCTAAAGAAGATACTACAAAGAAAGAAACAACTTCTGAAACTAAAACTGAAGTAAAAGAAACAGCTGCTCCGGCTACTTTACCTAAAGGTGTTATAGTGGTAACTATGCCTCGTTTAAGTGATACGATGACGGAAGGAACTGTAGCTACTTGGTTGAAAAAAGTAGGTGATACAGTTGCTGAAGGTGATATTCTTGCTGAAATCGAAACCGATAAAGCAACAATGGAATTCGAATCTTTCAACGAAGGAACTTTATTATACATAGGAATTGAAGAGGGAAATGCAGCACCAATTGACAGCTTATTAGCTATTATAGGACCTGCAGGAACTGATATCTCAGGAATAGCAGAAAACTTCACATTTGGAGGAGCTAAACCAGCAACAACTGAAGAGGTTGCATCAGCATCTGCTACACCGGCAGAGCCAACAGCACAAGAAGCTTCTACTGATGGAAAACGTATTTTAGCATCGCCGTTAGCAAAGAAAATTGCTAGCGACAAAGGAATTCAATTGACACAAGTTAAAGGTTCTGGTGAAAACGGGCGTATTGTGAAAAGCGATATCGAAAACTACTCACCTGCTGCTGCAGTGCCACAAGCTGCTGCACCTGCACCTGCTAAAACCGAAACTGTTGCTGCACCGGCACCAAAAGTTTTTGTTCCTGCTGGAGAAGTATTTACTGAGGAAATCAAGAATTCGCAAATGCGTAAAATCATTGCAAAACGTCTAGCGGAATCTTTATTCACTGCACCACATTACAACTTAACCATAGAAGTAACTATGGACGAAGCAATGAAATCAAGAGCAATTATCAATAATGTTCCGGATACTAAAGTATCTTTCAATGACATGGTGATTAAAGCTTGTGCAATGGCTCTTAAAAAACACTTGAAAATTAATTCACAGTGGAAAGAAGATGCAATTACCATCAACCACCATGTAAACATAGGTGTTGCAGTAGCTGTTGAAGACGGATTAGTTGTTCCTGTATTAAAATTCACTGATGCTATGAGTTTGTCTCAAATTGGCGGAAGTGTTAGAGATCTTGCTGGAAGAGCAAAAAACAAAAAATTACTACCTTCAGAAATGGAAGGAAGTACTTTCACAGTTTCTAATCTTGGAATGTTTGGTATCACTGAATTTAATTCAATTATCAACCAACCTAACTCAGCTATCCTATCTGTAGGAGCAATCGTTGAGAAACCAGTGGTTAAAAACGGACAAATTGTTGTAGGTAACACTATGATGTTATCTCTTGCTTGTGACCACCGCACTATCGACGGAGCAACTGGAGCACAGTTCTTACAAACATTAAAACAATACATTGAAAATCCAGTAACCATGCTTGCATAAGTACTGATTCTTGTCCCGTCCTAAAAAAGCGATACAGATTATTAGCTAAAATTAAATATTAAACAGTAGCAAAAACGTTTTTGCTACTGTTTTTTGTTTTATAAGTTCTCATCTTCGTTTTGTTTTGAGAATGCATTTGGTTTGGAGTCAGCATAAAATTCGAATAATGAGGCCTAAGTCCATTGTAAATAGTAACTGATTCCTTGACAATTTGATTTGTTATTTTTGCTCCTTGATTGTATTTATCAATGCTAAATTCTTGTTTTAAAATTCCATTTATTCTTTCTGCAACAGCATTTTCATAAGGATCTGAATTTTGTGTCATGCTGCATAAAACCCTTTTTTTGATGAGCTCTTCTTGGTATTCATTGGCACAATATTGAATTCCTCTATCAGAATGATGTATCAATGGTAAATTAAAATTCTTTCTTTGCTTAAGAGCCATTTTTAAAGCCATTACACTACTTTGAGTATTTAAGTTGTTAGCCACAAAATACCCCATTATCTTCTTTGAATAAGCATCGGTAACCAAACTTAGGTAGCAAGGATTATCTCTTTTTCCAATGTACGTGATGTCTGACACCCAGACTTGTTCAGGCCTGTTTATCTCTAAATCTAAAATTAAATTCTCGTGTTTTCTAAAACGATGATGGGAGTTAGTTGTTATATGATAAGAACGTTTTGGCTGTATTAATAAATGATTGGCTCTTAGTATATCAAAGAATTTATCTCTGCCTATTTTTATCAATAGGAGTTTGTCTGACAAAAGATAATATAGTTTTCTAGTGCCTATTCTAGGCATTATTTTTCTGATAGCATCAACCATCAAAATAACCTGTTCTGCTTTATCTTGTTTAACTATTTTTCTTCGAATTCTTCGATAATAAACCTGTCTGTCTATCCCGAACAAATAACAGGTAAATGCTATTGTTTGTTGTTCTTTTGTCTTGAAATAATCGATTGTTCGGGTACAGAGTTTTTTCGGATATCGATTTGATATTCTTTTTCTGCTAAATCAATCATCATATCAAACAGGATAGCCTTCTTGTCTGCAACAAAAGCCTGTCGCTCCAGGAATGCCTTTTGTTTTTCTAGAAGCTTGACTTGAACTTCAAGCTCCATAATCTTTTGTTCGGGTGTTTTTTCCATCTTTGAAGAGATTTGGTTCTCCCAATCAAAGTTACCAAATTTAATTAGCCATTGTACAACTGTCTTTCTACATTGAATACCGTAATTCTTTGTTGCTTGGCTAACTGTAAGTTGTCCTCGTTCTATTTCTTGAACGATTTCTAATTTTAAAGACATAGTGTAGTCTTTTTGCGTACGCTTTAAATAGCGCGTTTGTTGTAATGATTCCATAGGATACTTTTTTGTGTATCACTATTTCAGGACTAGACATCTGTATAAAAAAACCCGTCTTGTGTAAAAAACTTGACGGGTTTTTTATTTGAGCATATCCTTGCTTCCACTTTCGTTACAGCAAGGTCGGGCTGTACACTATATCTTTTATTACATTCTATAAAAGGATGTCGCTTCCATCACTTATGCATTCCATCATTTAAAACTTATTCTTCTCCTCTATCCACTTTGACATGTATTTCGTACTTTTCAAAGTATGATGATGCAACAGCTCACCCATAAAATTATTCATTCTATGTTGAACTAAATTCGCCTTAACGCTTTGGATTAATTCTTTGAAATCATCTTCAAATAAGCTTCTTAAATAACGATTTTTAATAATCTCAATTCCATTTCTTTGAGCTTGAATCCATTTATTTCTATCTTGGTATAACTCTATTGCTTTATTTGCAAAAAACTCCGAATTATCCTCTACAAAACCATTCCAATCTAAATTAGCTCGCATAGATTCAGCACCAATAGACGTGGTTACACTAGGAGTTCCAAATTGCATCGCTTCTAATAATTTTCCTTTTATTCCTGCACCAAAACGCAACGGAGCTAAAACTACACGAGACTCTTTAACTACATCGCATGCATTCTCAGCACGTCCTTTTATCAAAAAACCTTCTTTATCATTATTTAATTGTACCACTTTTTGAGAAGGATAAGCTCCATAAATATTCAAAACAGCTTCTGGCAATTGCTTTTTAATCGACGGCCAAATAGATTCTTTCAAATATTGCACAGCATTCCAATTGGGTTCATGATAAAAATTACCAATAAAAACAAAATCCTTTCGCTCCTCAAAAGAAGGCAATTCAAGTAAGTTTGGAATCTCATTTACATTTAGCAAAAGTGGCAAATAATACAACAAACTTCCATCTATTTTAAAAATCGCATTTAATAGATCTATTTCAAATTCAGAAATCATTAAAGAAAGATCACAACGTAAAATACTAGCTATTTCACGCTTGGCAACATCTTCATAAAACAAATCCGATAGCTCAAATAAACGTTGTTCCTTAAAGGCTTTTTGACGTGCTACTCGCAAACAATGTAAGTCTTCGGTATCCAAAAGTCGTAATGCATTAGGACAGCTTTCGGCTACTCGCCAACCAAACTGTTCCTCCATCATAAAACGATCAAATAAAACAATCGTAGGATTTAGCTCTTTTACAAAAATATCAAAACTAGCACAATTTAAAGAAATACCTTTTTTTTCAACTCCCAACAAATTAAGATCGACCATAAAATCACTATCCAGTGCTGGACTTGCAAAAGTAATCTCATAACCTTCTTCTTTAAAAAAGGAAATCAATTGCATCATTCTAGCACCAGCAGCAGAAGAATTAGGCTCTGGCCAAACAAAACCAATTATTAATAGCTTTTCAATCACTTTCATACCTTATATCATTACAAATACAAAATAATGGTATTTAGACCGCATTACCATGATTTCGACAATAAATAAGAAAGAAAACACTAATTTTACAACTTTAAAACACAAATAAATGTTAGGATTAAAATTAGCAACCGATCCCCGTTGGGTAAATATAGTTGAATCAAATATTGAAGAAATATTGACGGACCATGCATGGTGTGAACAAAAAGCAGCTTCTAATGCGATAAGTCTAATAACCCAAAACTCGGAAAAAGCAGAATTAGTAACTGAACTAATGATTATAGCAAAAGAAGAAATAGAACATTTCAAAATGGTCCACGATCTTATAAAAGAAAGAGGACTTACTTTTGGTCGTGAACGCAAAGACAGCTACGTTAATGAACTTTTTAAATTCTTGAAAAAGGACGGAAGTCGTAATGACGCTTTATGCGAGCGTTTACTATTTTCAGCCATGATTGAAGCAAGAAGTTGCGAAAGATTCAAGGTTCTTTCTGAAAATATAAAAGATCAAGAACTAGCTAAATTTTATCGGGATTTAATGATTAGCGAAGCAGGGCACTACACTACGTTTTTAGGTTTCGCAAAAAAATACGCTGACAATGTTGATGTTGATAAACGATGGAAAGAATGGATTGAATTTGAAGCTTCCATTATCATAAATTACGGAAAAAATGAAACAGTACATGGTTAAAATAAAAAAGCGAATTCTAAATTAGGATTCGCTTTTTTATTTTAACAGGAAGTAAAATTACTTCTTTACAATGATAAATTCCGAACGTCTGTTTAAAGCATGTTCCTCTTCGGTACATTTTACGCAATTTATTTTTAATTCAGATTCCCCGTAACCTTTTCCTGATATTTTATCTGCACTTATTCCTTTAGAAATTATATATTGAACAGTCGCATTGGCTCTTCTTTCTGAAAGATCCATATTATAATCATCTCTACCTCTAGAGTCAGTATGTGATTTAGCTACAATGACCAAATCCTTATTCTGAGACATTATATAAACCAACTTATCAAGTTCATCCGCACCAAGTGTTGTAATATCACTTTTATCAAATTTAAAATATATTGGATTAAAGATAAATTCTGTATCCGTAACAACAACATTAATAGGGTCTAATTTAGCATCAACATTATATTCACCTCCATTACTAACTGCAATAGGAAATGTTTTTGAAATAAAACCATCTTTACTAATTTCAACAAAATATGATTTATCATTTTTGGCACTATACATCACAGTTCCATTTTCGTTTGTTAATTGTTTATCCAAAACCTTTTTATCTATATCAGAAACAACCACTCTCGCATTAGTTATAACAGAACCCGTTACAGAATTACTAACAATGGCATGTATTTTTCCATTTTCAACAACAGGTATCGAAGAGTAAATTTGGTCTTTACCATTACGATTACTTGAAACATAACCTATCTTATTTTTTTTATTAAAAGTAAAAGCAAAATCATCTTTTTCAGAGTTTACAGGTTTACCAATATTACTGGCAACTTCATTTTTATTTAAATCTATTGAAAAAATATCAAAACCACCAAGACCTGACAGTCCTTTTGATGAAAAATACAGAATACTTTCATCTGTAATAAAAGGAAAACTTTCATCTTGAGAAGTATTTACATTAGCACCCAAATTTTCAGGATCTCCAAAACCTCCATCAGCTTTAACTTTAACTTTCCAAATATCCAATCCACCAAAAGTACCAGGCATGTTAGATGCAAAATAAAGTGTTTCCCCATCTTTTGTTATTGATGGATTACTAACCGAATAGTTTTTACTGTTAAAAGGTAAAGGAGTTATATTTGACCATTTTCCATTACTATCAGTGGCTTTATATAAATTTACTTGACCAAACTTAATTCTTTTACTTTTATTTTTATCAAACAATTTTTCGTTGAAACTTTCGCTAGAGAAATAAACAGTTTTACCGTCTTGAGTCATAGTCAAAGGACCTTCATGGTAAACAGAATTCAATTCTGAAATTGGAACAGGTTCCGAATAAGTAGCCTCTTTTTCATTATAATTTGACCTGTAAAGATCTAAGAAAGGCTCGTTATTCCATCCATAAATTTTTCTGCTTTCATTTCTAGAACTGGCAAAATATAATACATCGTTATATTGAATAGCTCCAAAATCAGATTTTTCAGAATTAATATTTAACTTCTTTAAGTCAAACAATTTTTCTTTGCTAGAAATTTTAGATAAATAATCAGAATTATTAACAAACTCCTTAGATCTAGGGTCATTGGGTTCCATTCCAACAAATATTTTCATTTGTTTATCTGATAAATCATACTTACTATTGGATTTCAATACTTGTGCATATTTATAATATGTATCCGCATCTTGCTTCGTCTGTAAAGCTTTTTCATACCAATTTTCAGATTCAGAAGTGTTATTCATATTATAATAACATTCCCCTAGTTGCTTAAAAACATAAGAATCTGAATTTCCGTTTTGAACTAACATATTATAAGCATCCGCTGCTTTTACATATTCGTATCTGTCAAATAATTTATCTGCAGATTTTGTTTGATTATTTTGTGAGAAAATACTAATACTATTTAGTACAAAAAACAAAATTGTTGTATATCTTTTCATTAATTAAAATTTTGTATTAGAAAAATCTAGGTGAACGTGAAACCTTTTTTGGCGTAAATAAATCATATAAAATTATAAATTCATGAGAAGAAGGTGCAGTCACCTTTAAATCAGAAATTATATGGTCATAAGCATATCCTATTCTTAGCTCAGGTGTGATAGCAAAATTAACCATAGCACCAAAGCTATCTTCTAGTCTATAGCTCGCTCCTAACTCTATTTTCTCCATATATAAAAAATTTGCAGAAAGATCTAATGAAGGTTTTACATCAAATGCTGATTTCAACATAAAAGAAGGCTTAAATTTCAAATCATAATTAATATCAAACACATATCCCGCTGTTAAGAAATAATGAGAAACATCAGAACCGTACTCACGCCCATTATAATCTAAATGTGCTGACTTCATCATATTAGGAATTGAAAAGGAAACGTAGTATTTATCCGTGTAGTAAAAAAGACCAGCCCCTAAATTTAATGAAGCGTCATTTATGTCTTCCCCAAAAATACCTTCAGATGGGTCAGGTAGAGAAGATTGAATATCTCTAAGCGCCACTTTATGAAAAGAAACACCTGTTTTTAAACCAAAAGCCAATCTATGAGTGTCATTTAATTTTAAAGTATAAGAGAAATCTCCATACACATTTTGTTCAGTAACAGGGCCTATTTTATCTGAAATAAAAGACAGACCTAAACCTACATTATTACCTGCAGGAGCATGCCCTGAAAAAGTAAAAGAAGTAGGTGCATCCTCTATATTTACCCATTGCTTTCTATATAAAGCACCAAAAGAAATACTTTCTTTCGAACCTGCATATGCAGGATTAATAACATTCATATTATACATATATTGAGTATAATGTGGATTTTGCTGTGCCGATATATCAATACAGGCAAAAAGAACCAAAAGAGAAGTTAAAAATATTTTATTCATATCTGTTTATTTTTCATTTTGTTGATAAAAAAACCAACAATATATTTATTAAATTATTGTTTTTCTCTGATTAGATAAATCCAACCTGTTTTTGTCTTACCATTATTAAACTCAATAACGTAATAATATGTAGCACTTGGAAGCTCATTCCCTTTATCCGACTGACCTTTCCATTGATTAGTATAGTTAGATTGGTTATATACTTTGATTCCATATCTATCAAATATTTCGAGCTTTTTAACACCTAATAATCTCAAATCAAAATTGTCATTAGATCCATTTCCATCAGGTGAAATTCCTTTTTGTATATTACAATAAATAGTTTCAATTAATACACTATTAGTAGTTTCACAACCGTTAGGAACTGATGTAATTGTCAAAGTATAAGTCAGTGGAAAGGCTACATCACTTGAAGTAGATGCTATTAAACTCGAAACATTTAATATATTAGAATTTGTTCCCACTGCTAATCCTGTATTGTCTTTCCATTGATAATTAACCTCATTAGGATTATAAGAACTAGCAAGAGGACTTGCTGTCAAAACATAATCTTTATCATCGCAATTACCTATAACTTCAAATTGAATTTGTGGGGGAACTGGATTAATAGTTTGCACTGTTCCTGTGTTTATGCAAAAAACACTACTTGTAAATCTTACACTTATTGGATAAGTACCAGGTAATAAATTTACAAATATAGGACTGTCTTGATAACCATTACCTATACTGTATTGTACATCATCTTGTGCAGTAATTCTAATTGTTCCCGTTGAAACTAAACAAGTTGGCTGAATAATCCCTTCTACAGTTGGCACCAAAGGTAAAGGAGGAAGTGGATCAATCGTAACTTTTAAAATACTCTGAACAGAGCAAGTGTTATCAGCAATATTTCTTACATATAAGGTGTAATCATTTGGCACCAACCCTGAAAAAGAATTTGAAGCCTGGAAAGTCACCCCATTTAAACTATATTCTACACCTGTTTGCGTTGCAATTACAATACTTCCAGATGGAACTTCACAAATTGGCTGAACTACACTTGCCAATGTTGGAATTATAGGAGGTGTAGGTAATGGATTAATTATTGTTGGTGTTGATGAAACATTTGCACAACTATTATCAGATACACTTCTTACATATAATGTATAGTCGTTTGGAATTAATCCCGAAAAGGAATTTGAAACCTGATATGTTATTCCATCTAAACTATATTCTGCTCCAGTTTGTGTAGTAATAGAAATAGTCCCAGAAGGTACTGCACACGTTGGTTGAATTACACTAGCAGTGGTTGGAACGACAATAACCTGTATTGGGTTAATAATTACATTTGTAGAAGACAGCGTTACACAAGTAATATCAGTTATATTCCTAACATATAGTGTATAACTATTTGTCGCTAAGCCTGAAAACGAATTTGATCCTTGATAAATAACCCCATCTAGGCTATATTCAACTCCTGATTGCGAAGTTATTGTTATGGTTCCTGATGGTGTTGAACATGTAGGCTGAACAACACTTGCTGATGTAGGAATAACTGGGGGCAATGGTATAGCATTCACTGTTGTTGTAGAAGAAGACATATTCATACAAGTTGTGTCTCCTATATTTCTAACATATAATGTATAATTATTAGGCGCTAAGCTTGAAAATGAATTTGATGTTTGAAAAGTAATACCATCTAAACTGTATTCAACCCCTGTTTGTGTAGTTATTGCAATAGTACCTGAAGGTGTTCCACATGTGGGTTGAATTACACTAGAAGTAGTTGGTACTACTGGCGGAGTTGGTATCGCATTTATAGTTATTGCTGATGGAAACATAGTAATACAACTCGTATCGCCTGTATTTCTAACAAACAATGTATAATTATTTGGTGCTAAACCTGAAAATGTATTTGATCCTTGGTAAGTCACTCCATCCAAACTATATTCAATTCCTGCTTGTGCCGTTATTGAAATTGTTCCTGAAGGTATCGCACATGTTGGTTGGGTTATACTCGCTGTTGCTGGTACAACTGGTGGTAATGGAGTCGCATTTATTGTTGTTGTAGACGCTGACATTGTCACACAAGTAATATCTGATAAATTTCTAACGTATAATGTGTAACTATTCGGTGCAAGTCCAGAGAATGAATTCGACGACTGATAAGTTGTTCCTTCTAAACTATATTCTACTCCTGATTGGGAAGTTATTGTTATAGTTCCTGATGGAGTGGCACATGTAGGCTGAACAACACTGGCAGTTGTAGGAACAACTGGCGGCATTGGCACAGCATTTACTGTTGTTGTAGAAGAAGACATAGTCATACAAGTTGTATCACCTGTATTTCTAACATACAATGTATAATTATTTGGTGTTAAGCCTGGAAAGGAATTTGATGCTTGATAAGTACTTCCGTCTAAACTATATTCAACTCCAGTTTGTGCTGATATAACAATTGTCCCGGTAGGAGTTCCGCAGGTTGGCTGAACTACACTAGAAGTAGAAGGCACTACTGGTGGAGTTGGTATCGCATTTATAGTTATTGCTGATTGAGCCATAGTAATACAACTCGTATCGCCTGTATTTCTAACAAACAATGTATAATTATTTGGTGCTAAACCTGAAAATAAATTTGATCCTTGGTAAGTCACTCCATCCAAACTATATTCAATTCCTCCTTGCGCCGTTATTGAAATTGTTCCTGAAGGTATCGCACATGTTGGTTGGGTTATACTCGCTGTTACTGGAACAACTGGTGGTAATGGAGCCACATTTATTGTTGTTTTAGTTGCTGACATTGTCACACAAGTAATATCCGCTATATTTCTAACATATAATGTATAATCATTTGGTGCTAGACCTGAAAATGAATTAGATGCTTGATAAGTAGTTCCATCCAAACTATATTCTACTCCTGATTGGGAAGTTATTGTTATAGTTCCTGATGGTGTGGCACATGTAGGCTGAACAACACTGGCAATTGCAGGAACAACTGGCGGCAATGGTACTGCATTCACTGTTGTTGTAGAAGAAGACATAGTCATACAAGTTGTATCACCTGTATTTCTAACATACAATGTATAATTATTTGGTGTTAAGCCTGGAAAGGAATTTGATACTTGATAAGTACTTCCATCTAAACTATACTCTACTCCTGTTTGTGTTGTTATTACAATAGTTCCTGAAGGCGTTCCACATGTAGGTTGAGTTACACTAGCTAATGTAGGTTCAACTGGTGGAGTTGGTATAGCGTTTATTGTTATTACTGATGGTGACGGAGTAATACAACTTGTATCTCCCGTATTTCTTACATATAATGTATAATCATTTGGCGCTAAACCTGAGAAAGAATTCGAACCTTGATAACTTATTCCATCCAAGCTATATTCGATTCCTGCTTGTGCAGTTATTGTTATAGTTCCTGATGGTATCGCACATGTTGGTTGAGTTATACTAGCCGTAGCAGGAGTAACAGGAGGTAATGGTGCTTCATCAATAGTAGTTGTAGAAGCGGACATGGTTACACAAGTGGCATCTCCAGAATTCCTAACATATAATGTATAGTCATTAGCTGCTAAGCCTGAAAATAAATTAGATGCTTGATAAGTAGTTCCATCCAAACTATATTCTACTCCTGATTGGGAAGTTATTGTTATAGTTCCTGATGGTGTCCCACATGTAGGCTGAACAACACTGGCAGTTGTAGGAACAACAGGTGGCAATGGTACTGCATTTATTATTGTTGTTGTTGCAGACATTGTCATACAAGTTGTATCATCCATATTTCGAACATACAATGTATAGCTATTTTCTGGTAAGCCTGAAAATGAATTTGTATTTCTAAAAATAATACCATCTAAACTATACTCAGCACCGAATTGAGCCGTTATAACAATTGTCCCAGATGGAGATGCACAGGTTGGTTGAACTACATTTGCTGCTGTAGGAACTAAAGGGACAGGAGGTGCAGGGTTAATTACAACAGGAGATATTGAACTAATACTGCAAGAACCGTCAGATGCCTTTCTAATATATAATGTATAACTATTTGGGTTTAAACCCGAAAAAGTATTAGAAGCTTGATAAGTAGTTCCGTCAATACTATATTCAGCACCATTTTGACTTCCAATAGTTATTGTTCCCAATGGATTAGAACAGGTAGGCTGCACTAAACTTGAAGTTACTGGTGGTTCAAATAAATTTATTGTATAAAAATCATTACTATAACATGGTATTAATCCTGCTGATGAAAAAACAACTGGATTAGGATCTCTTAGATTATAATCTATTCCTAAATTACCATAATCTAAATTACTCGAAATTTCAGGACTTAAAAAAGAGTTAGTTACACTATAACTTGTCTCATCCGTATCTTTCATTGTAAAACCAAAAAATTTAATATCACCAGAAGTGTAACCAATTAATGATTTTAAAATTTCTACCTCGAAACCTAAATTATAATCAGTAGCTCCAGTATTATTTTTATTAACCCCAAAAAAAGAGCCAGGTGTACTTGGGGTAGCGCTCCCAAGCGATGTTCTAACAGATTCTCCTGATTTTAATTCAACAATATCAGCAAAATAATTTGACTCTGTTGCATCAGTTGAAATAATTAAACAATAATCAGCTTGAAAGTAAGAATCAAATGTACTAGGATTATTATTAAAATAATTAAAACCCTTAACAGTGGCACCAGTTAGAACGTCACCATAATTAGACATATTAAAACCACCTGATTTCGAATCTAAAAATAACAAAAGACTACTGTTTTTATCCACTTTACCTGCAAGACCAACTACTAAGTTATTTTCTTCTGGACTAATTTTCAATGAATTTACATATGCTTTAGTAGCACTTACAGATAAAGGTGCTGTTAATACATTATCTTCAATTGGACCAGTTCCCCAAGCAGACTCAGTCATTGACCCATCTATGTTCTTTGCATATCTTGAACGAACACTTACTGTTTGTCCGTTCATAAGTGAACTTGTTGTATAAGTTCTGCTAGCTGACATAGCTTGTACAATAACTCCTTCTACCGAAAATTCAAACAAATCCCCGCCCCCATTCGCTGTAAAAGTTACAGGTGTGTTAGGACATAATAAGTTTGTAGGGCTATTACTAGGAGAAACAGAAATACTAACAGAAGCTGGAGATAAATATACTGATGCGACAACAGGAACCCTAATACTTACATCATTTGTCGATTTAGATTTACTTTGTACATAAAAGGTTCTAGTAGTTTTAATACTGGGACTATAAACAAAGCCAGTATATAAAGGAGTAGTAGCATTTTGACTTGCATACCACTCAATTTGTTCATCTGTACTAGAACCATTTGCGTATACATTAACTTGGACAAAACTTACACCATCACCGCAAGAACTTCCCGCAATTACTGAAGGAGGTGCTAAGAAAGCATTAAGTCTTGCCGATTTTAAAGATTTTTTACTCTTTTTAATTGTATCCGTAAAACTAAGATTTTTATAAAATGCTATAGTAAGATTAGTCCCAAATAGATTTTCATTGGGCTTTTTTGCAAGAATCTGATTTCCTGAAAATGTCAAAAACAGTAAAAATAAAAGTAATTTATTTTTCATATAATAAATTTTGTTGTTAGTATAACATACTATAATTTTTAAAAAAAGAGTAAGAAAATAAAACATAAATGTATTGTTTTATTTTGTTTATGCACAAATATATTTAATATAAAATTAACATTATTAATATAATATCTAAAAAGTATTCATACTCTACCAATATTTAATAGAAAAACTAGAATAAAAC